>QHPP01000167.1 GCA_003219125.1 Verrucomicrobiota bacterium | reverse complement strand
AGGCGCTGGAACATTTCCGCGATCAAAACGGCCGCGAACCGACCGGTTTGGAGCGCGTCAATGTGATTATTGCCGGCGCCAAGAGCGTCGGGCGGTCGCTGTTCTTCGCGCTGCTTGTCATCACGGCCAGCTTCATTCCGGTTTTCACGCTCACGGCGCAGGAAGGCCGGCTCTTCAAGCCACTCGCCTTCACCAAGACGTTTTCGATGTTCTTCGCGTCGTTCCTCGGCATCACGCTCGTTCCGGTGCTGATGACCCTGCTTATTCGCGGGAAGATCACGCCTGAAACGAAAAATCCGGTGAACCGATTTCTGATCTGGGGTTATCAGCCGTTCGTCAATTTCGTGCTGCGTTATCGAGCATTCACGCTCATTTGCGCGCTGATCGTTCTTGTCGCGACGATTTTCCCTTTCCTGCGGCTCGGCAGCGAATTCATGCCGCCCCTGAATGAGGGCACGCTGCTCTACATGCCCACCGCAGTGCCAGGCATGTCGATCGCCGAGGCGACAAAGATTCTTCAAATACAAGATCGACAACTGAAAAAAATTCCCGAGGCCGGCACTGTCTTTGGCAAGGCAGGCCAGGCCGATACGCCAACTGATCCAGCGCCGTTGTCGATGTTCGAAACAATCGTCGCGCTCAAACCGCCCGACCAATGGCGCAAAGGAATCACGTGGGACAAGCTGCTTGCCGAAGTAAACGCGAACATCAAAACGCCTGGCATGGCGAACATCTTCTGGATGCCCATCCAGACGCGGACAGAAATGCTCACTACCGGTTTTCGCACTGTATTGGGCGTGAAAGTGTTCGGACCCGACCTGGCCGAAATCCAAAAGCTGGCGATCCAGATCGAGCACGAATTGGGCAACGTGCCAAACACTCGGAGCGCATTCGCCGAGCGCACCGTGGGCGGATATTTTCTCGATTTCATTGTCAATCGTGAAGCCGCCGCCCGCTACGGCTTGAGAGTCGGCGACGTTAACGACATCATCGAATCAGCCATCGGCGGCAAAAACATCACTACGACTGTGGAAGGCCGCGAGCGTTATCCTGTCAATACACGATACGCGCGCGATTTTCGGCAGGACATTGACGCGCTAAAGCGCGTGCTTGTTGCCACTCCCACCGGCGCGCAAGTGCCCATCTCGCTTCTCGCGGATATTCATTACAAAACCGGCCCGCCGTCGGTGCGTAGCGAAGACGGCAAATTGGTTGGCTTCGTTTTCGTCGATATTACTACGAGCAACATCGATGGCTACGTGCGCGAAGCGTCGCAGCGGATCGGCCAAAGCATTCAGTATCCGCCCGGCTACTACATTCAATGGGCTGGCCAATTCCAATACATGAAAGAGGCCTGGCAGCGGCTGAAAGTCGTCATCCCATTCACACTGCTGATCATTTTTGTGTTGCTCTACATAAACACGCGCTCAGTCACGAAAACCTTCATCGTGTTGCTGGCCGTTCCGTTTTCGCTCGTTGGCGCGTTCTGGCTCCTCTGGTTGCTTGGTTACAACATGAGTGTCGCCGTGGCGGTCGGACTGATCGCCCTCGCCGGGCTCGATGCCGAGACGGGCGTAGTCATGTTGCTCTATCTCGATCATGCGTGGGAAAAATTTCGTGCCGAGAAGCGCATGCACAACATGGGCGATTTGCATGACGCTGTCATTGAGGGTGCGGTGCAACGCATTCGCCCAAAAATCATGACCGTATGCGCGATCCTTTTCGGTCTGCTGCCGATCATGTGGTCGCCAGCGACTCAATCGGGCGCGGACGTGATGAAACGGATCGCGACACCGATGATCGGCGGCGTGGTCACATCAGCATTCCTGGAGCTGCTGATTTATCCGGTGATTTACGTCGTCTGGCGACGGCGCGAGCTATCCGACAAGAGCGAAGAAGAAACTGCTCCATTTGTTCCACCGGAGATTGTTCCGTCCCGCGCAAACCGTCGACGGCTGATCAGATGGGCTGCGCTGATCGTGTTAGTGATCGCGATTCTGTATGGGGGAAAGTTTGCCTGGCTAAAATTCCGGCCGGCAGCCAGTTCAGGCAGGCCATTCATCACGCAAACCGTCAATGACCTGACCATTAACTTCCTTGGCACCGCAGGTGGCCTGCGCAAAGGCGACAACGATGTTGTAATCGATTTCCGCGATCGTAATGGTCAGCCCGTCGACGTCGGCAACGTGAAATTCGACATGGATATGAACATGCCCGGCATGCAGATGCACTCCGGCGGCACAATCGAGCGGACCAATACGCCTGGCCGCTATCGCGCCAAAATCAAGATCGACATGTCTGGCGATTGGAGTGCGAAAATTTCTTTCGACGGTCCGTCCGGACAGGGCCAGCAGAGTTTTTCGCTGACCGTAAAATGAGATCGAGATATTTGGAGCAGAAGTCTCGCTTTACTTCTTAGCGCAGTCGCAGCTCTTCCCGCAGTTGCATTCCTTGTTGTCGTTCATGGGACAGTTCTTGCCGGTCTTTTTGCAATTCGGCTTGTCCGCCGCAAAACCTACCGCGCAAATCCCTGCCGCCAGAATCGAAAACAGGATCTTCGTATAAGTTTTCATAGGCTCTAATTTTGTCCGCGATATCATCTGGGCGCTAGCAAAAAAGGAGGACCATTCGGAAATTTAATGGAGGCCAATGATGTCGCTTGTTTGAAGCTTTAGCATTCTAAGTGTTACACATTTTTTTGTTCGTTTAAAACGATAGAAACAAGTGCGGGAAAACACCTTTGCAGTTTGCGCAGCGGTTCTCGTGATAGGCGGCTCTGTTGTGATATAACAATGGAAAAAAGCGGCCGTCGCGATAGGATGGCCGCGCTCGCGCAAAATGCGCTTCGATTGACAATCCTACGCTAGTTCGCTCGCCCGACCAGCATCGTGATCTGTAGCTAGTTAGTCACAGCATCGACGACAAAAAGTTCCTGTTCCCCTTTTCCTTTTAATCTGAATTGGCCCAACGATCGACCGTAAGAACGCTCCGCGATTAGATCCCAGGTGTCTTTGTTGACGCACACTGACCCAGCCCCAGCCGCTTGCTCGACTCGGCTCGCAGTGTTCACCGCATCCCCCCAGACATCATATTGGTATTTCCTATGCCCCACGACTCCGGCGATCACAGGCCCGACATGAACGCCGACACGCACCTGCCAGTTCGCGGGCAGCTTCTGTGCAGCGGCTACCATGTCCAACCCGCATCTCACGCAATTGAGTGCTGGATTGTCCAATCGCGTCATCAGGCCAGCGGTAGCCATGAACGAGTCGCCGATCGTTTTAATTTTCTCGAGCCCATGTTTAAGGCAGAGCTGCTCGAACGCCTCCACCAAAGCTTGCAAATGCAACAAGATCTCTTCGGGTCCGCGTCGGGCGCTATATGCCGTGAAATCCACTATATCGCAGAAAAGTATCCCTACTTTTTCGAAACGGCGT
>QHPP01000077.1 GCA_003219125.1 Verrucomicrobiota bacterium | reverse complement strand
AAACCAAAAACAAATTGGGGAATTCCGATCGGAGCGCGCAAAAAACATCCGCCAGAATCTTTTCCTCGCCCCGATGGGTGCTGCCGCCGAGAAGAATTGGCTGAGTCGCATCAATCGCTGTTTCGATGAATCGTCGCGCCGCGCCGGATAAAATCGACTGATTGAAAACGTCGTACTTAATATTACCAACCACATGAATTTGGGACGGGGTAGCGCCAAGATTTTTCCATCGCTCTGCGTCTTCGAGTATTGGCACGCAAACAAGATCGAGTCGTCGAAAAATGGGGCCGACAAAAATCTTGTAACGCCGAAATCTTCGTTCCGAACGCGGAGATAAGCGTGCATTTGCCAAGATGATCGGAATTTTCCGGCGCGTTGCTTCCGCCACCAGGTTTGGCCACACTTCCGCTTCGATCAAAATGATACGTTGCGGCGCAATAACGCGAAACGCGCGACGCATAACTGGCCAAAAATCAAGCGGGGCGTAGAGAACATCCATCCAATCCGGTGCACGCTTCTGCGCCAGAGCATGGCCGGTCGTTGTCGTGGCGGTGAGAATGCAGTTCAGGTTCGGTTGCAGCGCGCGCAATTGTTCCGCGAGCTGTAGCGCGATTACGACTTCACCCACACTGACGGCATGGATCCAGGTCGGGTTTTTTCCATGCAAGCGTTGGCGGTATTCGGTTGAATAAAAACTGAGCCGTTGCCCAAAGTTTTCGCGGTAGCCGCCGCGCCGGAACATTTTCGCGAGGTAGGAGGGTAGAAACAGCAGCAGACCGATTGGCCAGAGCAGATTGTAGATGAGTCGAATCATCTCTGATGCTTCGCGAACATTACTTCGGTCGCGCCATAGCGCCGCGCTCGCACTACTTTCCAGTGGGGATGCTCTAGCAGCTTCTCGCCCGGTCGTTTTTCGAGAACGAACACACCGTCAGGAACAAGCAGAAGAGGGATTCTCGGATTGTTTAGTAGCAAATCGGTAAAGGCCTTTGCTCCGGGCCCGGCTTCGTAGGGCGGATCAGCAAAAATAATATCGAACGGCCCGGTCGCGAATTTCAAATATGCAAATACATCTCGCAGCCGGACGCGACCATCCACGCCGGCAATGGCAAGATTGCGTTCGATGGTTCGCGCCGCGTTTCGGTTTGATTCAACGAAGACTGCGGAGGCCGCCCCGCGACTCATCGCTTCGATCCCGAGCCCGCCGGCCCCGGCAAAAAGGTCCAATACATGCGCTCCAATCACTTTCTCACCCAGGCTCGAAAAAATCGCAGCTTTTACGCGATCCATCGTTGGTCGTACACCGGTGCGCGGAACTTTCAGTTGCAGGCCGCCGGCCCTGCCCGCAATAACCCTCACGGTGTAGGCGAAGCCGACGGCGCGGCCTTCTTTTTTTTGCTTTTGTGGCCGAGAAGCGCGTCGATGACACCGCCGAGGTCCTTAAGATCAGCGCCTACCGCGCGCTCGACCAAATCGGTTTTCGGTTTCTCCAAGGTGCCGCCGACATGAAACTGGAGCGCGTACTGGCCCGGCTCGGAGGTCGCAACAAAATTTTCGCGAATTCCGCGAAACAATTGGCTCCGGATTTTTTCATTAATCGCGAGCACGGAATCAAGGGCGAGTTTGCCGCGCAACGAAACGGAACCAGTGGCGGTAAGGCGCAAATTAGGCGAACGCAAGAGTAACTCATCGACCAGGACGGTGTTGCCAGCGAGATGATACTTTGCTTCAGCTTGTTCGAGGTCGAGCTGTGTCAGTTCCTCGATTTGCAGCAATTGTCCGAGCGCAGCGAGCACGGCGAACTGCTGCACATGGCCATTTTGCAAATTGATGGTGCCGGAACCGGTCAGAGCATCAGGATCGGCCGTTTTGCCGGTCGCCTCCAAAGTCCCTTCTAAAGTACCTCGAATGATTTCTCGGGAACCACCCGCTTCAGCGACTAATTGATCTGCCTGCACCCGATGAAAACTTGCGTGGACCGTGAAGGGCGAATCTTCTGCCTGCGGTTGCATTGAGAAATCTCCGGCCAGTTGTCCCCTCGCGATTTGCGCGGTAATCCCGGAGAGCTGGAGCTCGCTCGGACTGTAGCGAATGGGCGATTGCAGCGTGGAAAGAAAAACGCGGTCGCGGAGAACGATTTTGGCAATGCGAGCCTGGCCTCGAATCGTCGTAACGTCACGCATGGAAGAGGAAAATTGGACCCCATCAAACAACGCGATGTTTCGTTTCTCGTGATCGAGGAAATGGAAACTGCCATCGCTCAACCGGACTTTTTTGATTTGCGGGCCGGCTGCAGCATTTTCGGCTTCCACCGCTTTCGGTTGCTTCCGCTCCTTTTCAGGAGGCGTGCTTTCGGGCGAGGTTTCCGGGGTTGAAACCGTCGGCTCCTCAACTTGCGTCTGAGCTTCGGAAGGCGTTTCCGTCATCGGCACCCGCCATTCTCCAGATTGGTTTTGCGGCCAAATCACCGCCGGCGCGATCAGCGCTACTTCTTTAATGATCAGCGGTCGCCAGAAAATCGAACGCAATTGGACGCGAAGTTGAAAGTGCTTGGCTTGGAGAAAGGGCGGAGCGTGGAGATCGTTGCTTTGCGGAATGGTGATTCCGCTAAGTTTCAACCCGCCCCACGGCGTGACGCTGATCCGCTGAATCTGCAGCGGCATCTTAAGACGTTGGCTGAGTTCCTGCTGAATCCGCTCTTGTGTTGCCTGCGATTGCACATAGAGATTTGCCCCCAGCAGTGATACCAGAAAAATCGCGACCACGACCAGGAACAGCCATCCGATGGTTCGCCTGAGGCGGAACATTCAAAAGACATTACCCAGCGCGTCATTGCAGTAAATCATTCGTGCAGGATACCCTTGTTATTCTAAATCCGGCGGCGCGTAGCGAGCGTGCCGGTCATTGGCGCTCGCGAGTGGAAAAGGTGGCGCAGGGAGCGGCGTTGTATTCGACCTCATGCATTGGCGAAGCGGAATCGGTCGCCCGCAAAGCGGCGCGCGAAGGGTATCGGAGAATTGTGGCGGCTGGCGGCGATGGAACGATCAATGAGGTGGTTAATGGTCTCGCCGGCACATCCGCAGCGCTCGGTTTGTTGCCGATCGGCACCATCAATGTCTTTGCCACCGAACTTGGTTTGCCCTCGGGGGATTTGAAACAATGCTGGCAGATTATTTGTGAGGGGCACACCCGCACCATTGATTTGCCAAACGCGAATGGAAAACATTTTGTGCAACTCGCCGGCATCGGACTGGACGCCCAGGCGGTGAAGGAGACCAGCCTGGCCTTCAAACGCAGCTTCGGTCCGCTCAGCTACCTAATTTCGGCGGCGCAGATCGCCTCCCGCCCGCCGCCGCATCTTGTGATTGAGTCGAAAGGCGCGAAAACGATGGAAGGCTCCTTTGTCCTCATCGGAAATGGTCGCCTTTATGGTGGACCGTTCCCGTTCTTTAAACGCGCCCTCATCGACGACGGCTTGCTCGATGTCGTCTTATTTAAGCGAATCGGTTATCTCGACATTATTCGTTACCTGCAAGAGGTGATCTTCAGCTCCTCCATCAGTATGCCGGAGCTGGAGTATTTTCAGACCAAACGCTTGCGTGTTACCTCCGAGGACGAGGTGCCGGTCGAGGTCGATGGCGAGTTGATCGGGACCTGCCCGGTCGAGTTTCGAATGCGGAAACGGGGCCTCCGAGTGCTCGCGCCCACTTGATTTTTGCGTCTCGCCGCGAATCACCGTCGACAGCGCTGGCCGAGTGCGATAATCTTATTGTATGCGGCTATCAGGGCGAAAGGCGTCGCGTTCCACGCGCTCTTGGGCACCTCCGCAGCGCATCGTTCTGTATTCATTACTGGGTCTGAACGCCGCGGCGTTCATCATCCAGCTCGTTCTCACCTCCTGGAATCGCGGATTCGTTCTGGAATATCTCGGGCTTAGCGACGGTGGTATTTCGCAGGCCTACGCCTGGCAATTTTTTACTGCCCCGCTTCTCTATAACAACGTCTGGCATTTCCTCGCCAATATGCTGGTCCTTTATTTTATCGGACGCGACGTGGAGGCAATTATCGGGCAGCGGCAATTTCTTTTCCTCTATCTCTTTGGCGCATTTAGCGGCGAGCTCGGCCATCTCTTTCTCATGCCGAGCGATTGCGTCTTGTTCGCGGCTGGCGGAGGGATCGCCGCAATATTCGTAGCCTACGCCACCATTTTGCCTGAGTTGGAAATGACAACCCTGCTTCTGTTCATGGTGCCGGTGCGATTGAAGATGCGCCGCGTCGCCCAGATCGCACTTCTCGGTGCGGTTGCTCTCCTGCTTTTCGATCGCACCGGCAGTGTCGGTCACAGTGCCTTTCTCGGCGGTGCAGTCGCAGGTTGGTTTTATGCCCACCTTCTCGGATTTGGTCGCACCTCGCTTTTCCAACGCGTTCTTCGTCAGCGCCGCGTCAAAGAGGCGCGGCTGCGCTCGATGAGTGCCGATCAATTTGTGGCCGAGGAAATAGATCCGTTGCTCGAGAAGATTTCCCGCTGCGGTCTGCCAAGTTTGAGCCGGCGCGAGCGCCGACTGCTTGAACAGGCGCGGGAAAAAATGCTCTCGCAAACCGAGCCCTGATCCCGCTTTCGTGTTAATTCGAAGGCGCGATGAGCTCGCAAACGCGCTGGATAAAATCGAAGGCGGAAGGATCGCTCAATCCGGACCGAGTTGAAACGGCGCTGAACGAGATTGTTGCCGGCTGGGACGGTTCTCTTCCCGATTTCTTGCGCGATTTCCCTCTCGGGGAAGAAGCCCTGATTCATCTTCTGGCGGTTTCGCAGATTTGTGCGGAGCGATTGCAGCGCGATCCCGAGCTTCTTCGCTGGCTGGCGCGCCCCGAAATTTCGATGTCTGACCGCGGGCCGCGGCGAATGCTGGCAGAGTTGCACCGCAGTTCGCAATCAGTTCCAGCTGAAAATTTCCGCGCCTTACGCTTGTGGAAAGCGCGCGAAATGACCCGCATCGCTTTGCGCGAGGTGGCAGAGGCGTCATCGCTCGAGGATACGACGGCCGAACTATCGTGTTTGGCGGGAGTTTGTCTCTCCATCGTTTACGAAGAATGTGACACACGCTTGCGGACGCGCTTTGGCGCGCCTGACACTGAATTCACCGTCCTGGGCCTGGGCAAACTTGGCGGCCGGGAATTAAATCACAGCTCCGACATCGATCTCATTTTCGTTTATGGTGAAGAAGGTCAGATCTCACCGCGACTTACCAACCACGAATGGCACAACCGCCTCGCGGAACAAATTGTAAAATCGTTTTCTGGCGGCGAGCCCGCCTTGTTCCGGCTCGATCTGCGATTGCGTCCTGAGGGATCGGCCGGGCCGCTCGCCCGTTCGCTTGAAAGCATGGAAAATTATTATGCCGGCTTCGGCGAAACCTGGGAGCGGCTGGCGTTGATCAAGGCACGCCACGCTTGCGGAAGTAAAGAGCTGGCCTACGGATTCTCGCGGCAACATCAGCCTTTCATTTTTCCGAAGAACCCCACGCCGGAGTTGCTTGACGAAATTGCCGCCATCAAACGTCGGATTGAACGCGAGGTGCCGGCTGACGAATTAGACGTCAAACTCGGCGCCGGCGGAATTCGTGAGATCGAGTTTGTCATTCAAACACTCCAATTCGTTCATGGCGCGCAACACGCCTTCCTGCAGGAGCAGGGGACACTAAAAGCATTGCGCGCGATCGCCGAGCTTGAATTGCTGCCGTCCTCAGAGGTGCGTGCACTCGATGAGTCTTATCGTTTTCTACGGCGCATTGAACACCGCTTGCAAATCGAAGCGGAACGGCAAACGCATTCCATTCCCGACGATCCCGAGAAGCGCGAGCGCCTTGCGCGCAGCCTCGGCTTTGATTCCGCTTCGGAGTTGCTAGCCGAGTTGCAGGCGAGCAATGAACGCGTTCGCGAAATCTTTCATCATCTCATCGCTTCTGGTACCGCCGCGCCAGCGGTCAATCTCGATATTTTTGCCGATCCAGCGCGTGCCACGCGCACGCTCAACGAATTAGCGCAGGGTTCCGTTTCCTTTCACGTTGCCCCACGGACGCGGCAGATTTTTCGCAAACTTCGCCCGCTTTTGCTTGGGGAATTGGCGCAGTGCGCCGATCCCGATGCTACTCTCATCGCCCTCGTCCGTTTCGTAGAAGCCTTCGGTCTGCGCAGTCTTCTTTTCGAATTGCTCGCGACCAATCCGAAACTCCTCGAGCTGCTGGTGCGAACATTTGATGCCAGTTTTTTCGCGACCAATGTTCTGATTCGTCACCCTCATCTGCTCGAGGAGATTACCCGCAGCGCTACTCTCAACCGTTCGTTGTCACTTTCCGAGCATGCCGCGGCGCTTCATCCTTTCGTCGAGCGCCGTGATCTCGATTCCATTCGCGTTTATCGGCAAACGCAGTTGCTGCGCACGATTATGCGCGACGTGTTAGGGCTCTGCCCTCTGCCAAACTTGTGGCAGGAAATTACGGGCCTGGCTGAAGCCTGCCTTCTCGCTGCTGCTGCAATTGTGGGTGCGAACAATCTGACGATCATCGCGATGGGAAAATTTGGCGGCCGCGAACTGACCTATGCGTCCGATCTCGATCTCATGTTTGTCGGCGATGATTTTCGTGCCGCGCAACACCTCATAACCATCCTTTCAATTCCAAGCCCGGAAGGTGTCATTGCATCAGTTGATGCGCGCTTGCGTCCCGAAGGCGAAAAAGGCCCGCTGGTCAGCTCGCTCGAGGCCTTCGAAGCCTACTATCGCGATCGGGCCCAGTTTTGGGAGATTCAAGCACTCACTCGTGCTCGGCCGGTAGCCGGTCCGAACCAGGAAACTTTTCGCGCAATCGCGCACGCGGCCTGGTCCATTGCAGGCCGCGATCTTGATTTATTCGGCAAAATCGACGCCATGGTACGGCGCGTCCGCGCAGAACGGGGCAGTGGTAACGACACGCTCGATTTCAAGACCGGCATTGGCGGAATCGTAGAGGCAGAGTTTCTTGTTCAAGCACTGCAGATGCGACATGATGTGCGCGAAACTTCGGTGCGGCTGGCTATCGCAAAGCTTGCCAATATCATTTCTTCGGAGGATGCCGGCCTGCTCGGCCGCGGTTATGAATTTTTGCGTCGCCTTGAAACTATCCTGCGCCGCTGGCGAAATACGAGCGCATCATCGTTGCCGCCCAACCCAATCGAGCAGCGCAAGCTTGCTATTCGCATGGGATTTAAAGATCGCGAAAGTTGGCAACAGGCCTATGAACGCGCTCGCGCAGATATTCACGAGATCTACCGCAGGCATTTCGGCGGCTGAGGCCATCCGTGGAGGGGCGAGTTCCGCGAGCCCGGTGTCGCAGAGCTCCGCCCTCCAGTTTGAGCTACGAACGTGAGGACGCCGCGAAAGAGGAGTCCCTTGCTCGATGTTAAGTCAGGCAGCGAACGCCGCCTAATTAATAGCCCGACGGAGCGGCCGATCCACCTTCTCGTGTGCTTGAGAACGTCTGCTGTTAATGCAGTCCAAGCAATTGTGCAATCGCGCGCAAGACGAGGAAACTAACGAAAATTCCTGTTGCCACGATGATAAAAAGAGCGGCGAGCACGAGAATAACGAAGAGCCAGTCTGATGCGCGTGCGCGTTGCGGAGCAGCGGTGTGCGCGAGCAGTAACTCGTAATTGCGTTTGTTCGATTTGAACCAAAAAGAAAATGCGTCGCCCAGGCCCGGGATGATCCCAACGATCTCGTTGATCAGAATATTGAGCGACATCCGCGCCAACAGAATTTTTGGAAGACCACGGCGGGCTGCTTGAATCAAGACCAGCGCGGAAACGATGGCCGACGCCGTATCGCCGATACCCGGAATCAAACCAATAAGCGGATCGATTCCAAACTTAAACTTCGTGTTTGGCAATGCGATTAGTTCGTCCATCACGATCGCGACCCAACGAAAAAGAGGCTCGAGACCAGCGCGTTTCTTCTTTTCTTCCGGTGGGAGGACTTCCCATTCCGGTTCGATTACATCGGTTTGCGTGCGCATACGATCAAGGTGCGGCCGAGGAGAAGATCGCGCGAATTAATAGCGGCGACCAGGTCGCGATTTTCCGGAGTGATGGTGCGGAATTTATTTTTCTCGCGTTGCCAGAAGAAAAGGGCTGCGATTTTCATTGGCAGAAAAAGGAGAACAAACGGCGCCCAGGAACGGCGCTGGTAATGGTCAACCCTCGGCTGGAGATCGACGAAACCAGTTTCGCGCAAAGCATGGCCAAGATAAAAATAGCTAATGGGATTGATGTGCCCGCCGGGATTGTAAACACGCCGGTCGCCGATCGGCAGGGGGCCAAAGAGATTGAAAAAACCGGTCATGAGATAACGCAGACGCGAACGCAGATTCAGGGTATTGGGCGTGGTAATAACCGCGAGTCCACCGGGCTCGAGCACGCGAAAGATTTCGCGGAAGAGAGAACGCGTTTGTTCGAGGTGTTCGATGGTTTCGACGCAGGTGACCAGACAAAAGCGACCATCGAGATATGGCAATGTGCCAGCATTGAGATCAACGATGTCCACTCGCTGAGTGGAGTCGTTCATCAGCGCATCGGTATAATCGCAGGCACTCGTGCGCAGCCCGAACCGCGTGCGAATGGCGCCAATGAGTTCGCCTTTGCCGCTACCAATGTCGAGCGCTTCGCCGGGCAGGGGAGACCTGATATTTGCCGCCGCGATTGCGGCCGTGACCGCTTTCTGAATTCCCGGAGTGCTTAATTTCGAAGTCGGCCCCGATTTCCCCTTCTTCGTGCGTCGCACCCGCCGTATGACCTTGCGAATGCGCAACGGAAGTTAATTAGAGTGGCCGGCGCACTACCCCGGAATGCCCTTGAGCATTTCGGTGTTGGTCGGGAATTTTTTCACGAACATCAACAGACGCTCAATCGCTTCACCTGGTTTGTGACCGGCGAGACCGCGCCGAATCAAATTGACCTTTTCGAGCTCCCACGGCTGCAAAAGCAATTCTTCACGCCGCGTGCCCGAGAGGAAAATATCGATCGCCGGATAAATGCGTTGATCGCTAATCTTGCGGTCCAGCACCATTTCCATGTTTCCAGTGCCTTTAAATTCCTGGAAGATCAGTTCGTCCATGCGGCTGCCGGTTTCAATAAGCGCAGTCGCGACAATGGTAAGCGAACCAGCTTCCTCGGTGTTGCGCGCGGCTGCGAAAATTTTGCGCGGAATTTCCATGGCGCGTGCATCGATGCCGCCACTCATGGTGCGTCCACCACCGCCCATCGCATTGTTAAAGGCGCGGGCGGTGCGCGTAATTGAGTCGAGCAGGATGAAAACATGTTTGCCTGCCTCCACCAAACGCTTGGCTCGCTCGATCGCCAGCTGCGCGATGCGAGTGTGACTTTTGATATCGCTGTCGTTTGAGCTGGCGATGATTTCGGATTTCGGATGCGACCGCTTGAAATCGGTGACTTCTTCCGGTCGTTCGTCTACCAGCAAAATGATCAACTTCATTTCCGGGTGATTTTTCACCACCGCGTCTGCGATGTGATGCAACAGCGTCGTTTTTCCGGTTCGCGGCGGAGCGACGATGAGCCCGCGCTGTCCCATCCCGAGCGGAGTCATCAAATCCATGATCCGCGTGGTGTAACGGTCCGGCACCGTTTCGAGTTTAATCTTTTTGTTGGGATTGATCGTCGTGAGTTCTTCAAACGGACGGAGACCTTGATATTTCGTCGGCTCGTCGTCATTGACCTTCAGAAGCTTGATCAATTGCGGTCCGCGATTTCCTCGCCGAGTTTCGCCGTAAATCCACATTCCATCGCGTAATCCGAAACGGCGGACGATTTCCGGCGTTACAAAAATATCCTGCGGCGCCTGGATGAAATTGCGCTTCGGATCGCGGAGAAATCCGAATCCTTTCCCTGAAATTTCGATGATGCCTTCCCCAAACTCAGGTTCGGGTGGTTCACCGGCTTCACCTTCACCAGCGCCCACCACTTCGGTTTGGACATCGGACGACGACTCCGCTGGCGCGTCGTTATTGAAACCACTCTCCCGATCGGAGTTCGCGTAATCGGAGTTGTAGTTCCGACGTCGTGGATAACGCCGGCGAGGGCGCCGATGCCGTTCGCGGTCCGGGCGCGGTTCAGTTTGCGGCCGAGGCTCGGTTTCGGTACGTGCCTCAATCGGCCGGCTTTCGTTCTCTTCGCTCATATGAATTCACGCGCGCGTGCGGGTCAGCAGCGCAGTCTCCGTTTTTTTACTCAGTTTCAGGCCGGCAATTTCGCCAGCATTTCGTCAGGAATCTCCAGGTTGGAATAGACGTTTTGCACGTCATCATCGTCTTCGAGCGCGTCGCACAAGCGCAAAACCTGCTGCGCCACGGACTCGTCGGCGACTGTAATTATGGTATCGGGGATGAAAGTAAACTTTTGGCTCTCGGTCGTGACGCCCGCTTTTCTGAGCGCCTCAGCTACAGCATAGAGCTGATCGGGAGCGGTGATGATAAGATACGCATCCTCCTGATTTGTCAATTCCTCCGCTCCCGCCTCCAGAGCCAGCTCAAAAATTCGCTCCTCGTCGATGGAAGAGCGCGGAACGATAATCTGACCCTTGCGATGGAACATGTAAGAAACGCTTCCACTCGATCCAAGGTGGCCGTGGTTCTTGGTGAAGATGCGGCGGATTTCGGCCGCGGTACGGTTCTTATTGTCTGTGGCCGCTTCCGCGATCACCGCCACGCCTCCCGGTGCGTAACCCTCGTAAGTGATCTCATCGAAGTGTTGCGCATTCGTGCCTTCGCCGGTTCCACGTTTGATGGCGCGCTCGACGTTGTCGTTCGGCATGCTGGCCGAACGCGCCGCCAGGATGGCGCTGCGCAATCTCGGATTTCCATCGGGATCGCCGCCACCGCTTTTCGCCGCAATCGAAATCTCTTTCGATAGCTTGCTGAAAATCTTGCCGCGCTTGGCGTCAATGGCGCCTTTGAAGCGTTTTACCTTCGACCACTTGCTGTGTCCCGCCATAACTTCGGGCGAATAATTTTTGTGAAAGTTCGCCTGGCCAGAAATCCGGTGATTCAGGAAACGGGCGCGCCTC
>QHPP01000076.1 GCA_003219125.1 Verrucomicrobiota bacterium | reverse complement strand
AAAGGTTTTCCGGACGCGCGGACTTATTAGCTGAGGAGGCCGGGATTTACGCTTCCGAGCATGAGCAGGAGCATGAGGAGGAGCATGAGGAGGGGAACGGATGAAACTCTCCCTGCGCGATCTTGAGGTTCGCGGGAAACGCGTCCTGGTGCGGGTCGATTTCAATGTGCCGGTAGAGGAGCGCGACGGAAAAATTGTCATTACCGATGATACCCGGATTCGTGAATCGTTACCCACGATCAATTGGCTGCGCGAGCACGGGGCGAAAACAATTTTGATGTCGCACCTTGGTCGGCCGAAAGGCAAACGGGTGGACAAGTACACGCTGCGACCGGTGGCTGATTATTTGCACACGTTGATTAACCAGCCGGTAATTTTCAGTCACGACACTATTGGCGAGGTGCCGGAGAAAATTGTCGCGCACATGAACGAAGGCGACGTGGCGTTGCTGCAAAACCTGCGTTTTCAGCCGGGCGAAGAAGCGAACGATCCAAAATTTGCCGAGGCCCTGGCCAAGCTCGGAGATCTTTACGTGAATGACGCCTTCGGCGCGGCACATCGCGCGCACGCCAGCACCGTAGGGATCACAAAGTTTATCCCGCAGGCCGCGATGGGTTTGCTGATGGAAAAAGAACTTCGCTATTTACACGAGGAACTCGATCACCCGGGTAAACCATTCGTCGTCATCATGGGCGGGGCGAAAGTGTCGGACAAAATCGGGGTGCTGAAAGCGCTAATGGAAAAGGCCGACACGATTTTGATTGGCGGCGCGATGGCAAACACGTTTTTCAAGGCGCAGGGGATTTCAATCGGCGCCAGCCGGGTGGAGGCTGACAAGGTTGATCTGGCCAACGGACTACTCGCGCTCGCGAAAAAGCGCGAGGTGAAACTGGTGTTACCTGTCGACGCCATTATTGCGCAGGAAGTTCGCGCGGGCGCACCCAGCCGCGAATCGGGCCCGCTAACGCCCGATCACGGGATTCCCGATGGCTGGCAAAATCTCGATGCCGGGCCGGACACGATTGCGCTCTTCGAAGGCGAAATCGCGATCGCAAAAACCATTTTATGGAACGGGCCGCTCGGCGTTTTTGAAATTCCCGATTTCGCCAAGGGCACTTTCGCAATCGCGCACGCGCTGGCGCGATCGAATGCGACCACAATCATCGGCGGCGGCGATTCGGTGACCGCGGTCAGGCAAGCAGGGGTGGCAGATAAAATGACGTTCATTTCTACCGGCGGCGGCGCGTCGCTCGAATTACTGGAGGGAAAGGAGTTGCCGGGAGTGGCGGCGCTGACGGACAAGGCGTAATGGAGTAATGGAGTAATGGAGTAATGGTTTCGGCTTCGCTCATTACTCCACTACTCTCCTTTACTCCAGCACTCCATTGCAGTGTTTATGAGAAAAAAAATCGTCGCTGCTAACTGGAAGATGAACATGCTGCAGGCTGAGGCAGCCGAGTTCGTCAAAGATTTACTGCTCGAAATTGGCGACATGTCGGTGGTCGAGGTGGTGATCGTGCCGCCCTTTACCGCCATCGCCAAAGTGGTCGAATCGCTGGACAAAGCGCAGAACATCAAGGTTGGCGCGCAAAACATGCACTGGGAACATAGCGGCGCGTTCACCGGGGAAATTTCCGCCGCCTTGTTGCGCGATCTTTTCGTTCGTTACGTCGTGCTGGGTCACAGCGAACGACGCCAGATGTTTCACGAGACCGACGAAATTGTGAACCGCAAGGTGCGGGCTGCACTGGAAGCGACGCTGCGGCCGATTGTTTGCGTGGGTGAAACGCTGGAGCAGCGCGAGCGAGGCAGTGTGGAAAAGATTCTGTCGCTGCAACTGCATGGCAGTCTTGCCGGGCTTAGCAGCAAAGATCTCCACGAAACCGTCATCGCCTACGAGCCGGTCTGGGCGATCGGGACCGGCCTTAATGCCACACCCGAACAGGCGCAGGAAGCACACGCATTTATTCGTGAAACCCTTACTGAGTTGTCGGATGCGACAACAGCCGATCGCGTTCGGATTCAATATGGGGGCAGCGTGAAACCGGAAAATGCGGGCGCGCTGATGTCGCAGCCAGACATCGACGGCGCCCTGGTCGGCGGCGCCAGTCTGGATCCGCGTAGTTTTGCAAAAATTGTGCAGGCCGCCGTCGATGATGGAGCAGTGGAGTGATGGGCGCATTAGCCTCGTCATCCCGAGCGAAGTCGAGGGATCCCGCTGCGCAAGCTTTAAGGTAACTTCCGGGGTTCCCTCGGCGCTGCTCGGGATGACGTAGTAGCTGCCGCCGTCACCAGCGGCAGGTTTGCTAATTCTGCCCCGAAAGCGTTCGGGCAACTACCAGGTCATTTGTTTATCTCTAAATAAGTTCGCGCGCTGACACGGCCCGACTGCGGATCAATCCTCTCCACGCGCATTTGTTTCAGATACCAGCGGTTTTCGATTTTCTGCGCGGAAACGACTTCGAAACGTTTGATCATTTTTCCCGCGGAATCATAACCCTCCATCCGCATGAGGGCGCCATTGTCCTTGTCGACCCACAACAAAATCGAACCGTATTGCGAGTCGGTGCCGGGCGCCTGCAATTGTATTTTCCAGCAGTTGCGCGTGCGGATGAAATCGGCCCCGGTGACGCGTGCGTTCGGCCAGTAAAGAAATTTCAGCGCCAGATCTTCGTAAGTGATGGCCGTGCCGCGGATCGGCTCATTTAACTGTGTAATCTTTTCGGAACCGCTGCGTTTGATTTCATCCAGGCGTGAATCATTGGCCCCGATTCGCACCTGCAAGGTCTCGTCAGGATTATTAAAGATATACCGAACAACCGGCCCGGTTTGCACGAGATGAAACGGTACAACCTTTGCCTCCTGCCGTAGTTGCCCACGCAAATCGATCTCCTGTTGCGATTGATGCAGGCGCACGTTCGCCAGTAATTCGGTGGCATCGGGAAAACGTTGCGCCCGCGCCGCAATAGCCGGCAAAAGCAGGGCGACCACGAGAGTCGCTTGTTTCATTCGGCGTGCGCTTTTATTCTCGGTGCGCGGCGGTGTCAGTGAATGGACGAGAAAGTTTTTCATTTAATTAACGAGCAATGGACGAACTCGGGATTCGATTTGTTCATGCCACTCATTAGTTACGCTGAAATCTGGACGCCATTCTTTCTCATCGCCGCCGTCGCGCTCCTCATCTTCGGCGGTTTTCGCGGGCGCGCATTTGTCTTTTGTACCGCGCTCGCACTCGGTTTTTCCAATTTGGCGGTTGATCCGCTTAAACACGCCATCGGACGGCCGCGCCCAAAACAGATCGAAAAGGTGCGCATGATCGAGCTGGAAAAAACGCGGCCCGTTCTGCTGACCATTTTTAAGAAACCGCACCTCCGTTTTTCAAACGCAGCCGAACGCGCCCGTTCCGGCGCTTCCTTTCCCTCTGGTCATACTAACAACAACACGGTGATCGCGATTTGCTGCACGATTTTTTATCGGCGCTGGGGAAAGTTCTATTGGATCATCGCCGCGGCCGTTGCCTATTCGCGAATTTATCTCGGCGCGCATTGGCCGAGCGACGTTGTTGCTACTTTTTTTCTCGCCGCCGGGGAAACATTGCTCATTCTCGCCTTTTGCGAATTGATCTGGCAAAAAATCATCTCCCGCCGGCTTCCTGAACTCGTCGCCCGCCATCCGCGGCTAATCCCAGTTTCGGCATCGTGAAAATCGAGCGCGCGGTCTGGCTTTTTCTCCTCACGATTACGGGCCTGCGTCTGTCTTTGCTGGGCACGACCGATCTGCAATTCGACGAGGCGCATTATTGGATGTGGTCGGAGCGACTGGCGCCCGCCTATTTCAGCAAGGGTCCAGGGGTGGCTTTCGCGATCCGCGCCAGCACGATGATTTTTGGAGCGAATGAGTTCGGTGTGCGCTTTTTCAGTCCGTTACTCGGCGCCGGCACCAGTCTGCTTTTGTTTTATTTGGGGCGCCGAATGTTCAACGCACCCGCCGCACTTTGGGCGGTGATCGGATTAAATGCGACTCCGATCTTCAACCTTGGCGCGTTTCTGATGACGATCGATCCGCTTTCGCTCTTTTTCTGGGTCGCAGCCATGTTCTCGTTTTGGTGCGTGGTGGAGAAGAGCCCGGAGTTTTCCTGGCACTGGCTTCTGACCGGCATTCTTATCGGTCTCGGATTCCTGTGCAAATACACCAATGTATTTGAGCTGCTCTCGATCATCGTCATTCTCGCGCTTATGCCGAAGCTGCGGGTGGAATTTCGGCGGCCCGGTTTTTACCTCATGCTCTTAACTTTCGCGGCGTTTTGTGTGCGGCCGGTGCAATGGAACCAGGAACGGGCTTGGGCGACAGTGACGCATCTGAAGTCGCGCGGCGGCGTCAACCAGGGCGTCGGTTTTCATCCGCTGGAATTTCTCTCGTTTATCGGGGAACATTTTCTTGTCTATTCGCCACTGCTTTTTCTCGGGCTTGCCATAGGTGTAATCGCACTGTGGAAACGTTCGCAGCAGCAGCCGCGCCGGCTTTTTCTAATGTGGTTTGGCCTTCCGGTGTTCGCCTTTTACGCACTCCTCTCATTCAATAAAGCCGCCGCCCCGAACTGGGACGCGCTCGCTTTTCCCAGTTTTGCTCTGCTCGCGGTCGCTTTCTGGCAGCCGCATTTGCAGGCAAAACGGGTCTGGCGACCTCTCGCCGGTTGCGCGCTCGGCCTGGGCCTGATCATGAGCATGCTGGCTTTGGATAGCGACATGCTGCGGAGCGTCGGGATTGAAATTAAGCGACGTGACCCTTCTGACAGCATGCGCGGCTGGAGAAGTGCCACTCTTGCTCTGGAAAACTTTCGCATCGAGTTCGAAAAGGAAACAGAAGAAAGATTTTTCCTCATCGCCGACGAACGCGATCGCGCCTCCGAGATCGCGTTCTATTTACACGACAAACGCAGCGAAGGGCCAGGGCATCCACCTTGTTACATTGTCGAATCCCAGGACGTGGTGAATCAATTTTCGTTCTGGCCGCGCTACGACGAATTTGTCGAACGCCCGCCCGGCAAGCCAAATCCGGAAGACCAGAGCTATACCGAAGAAGGCGGCGTCAATTTATTTACCGGACGAAGCGCTCTCTACATCCAGGACGCCGGGCGCAAAAGAATTCCGCATAATCTTCAGGCGGGTTTTTCCTGGGTCGATCGCGTCGCTAGGATCGAAGCACGCCGTTTCGGAAGAGTGATTCGCACCTGGGACGTTTACCTTTGCCTGCATTATCGGACGCTGCCGCTATGAGCAACCTCTCGGTAGTTGTTCCGCTCTACAATGAAGAGCAGAGCGTCGCGATCTTGCAGCGCGAGCTGACCGACGCCCTCACCGGGCTCGATTACGAAATCATTTTTGTAGACGATGGTTCGCAGGACGAAACCGTTGCCCGCATCGCGGTCGATCCGCGGATACGGCTTCTGCGCTTCGAGAAAAATGCGGGACAAAGCGCGGCTATTTTCGCCGGTCTCCAGGCGGTCCGCAGCGAGGTCGCGGTCTTAATCGATGGCGATTTGCAAAATGATCCGGCCGATATTCCGCGTCTGCTCGCGGAGATTTCGCGCGGCGCCGATCTGGTGTGCGGGTATCGAGCGCAGCGCAAAGACACCTTGCTGAAACGCATCACCAGTCGCGTCGCTAATTTTGTCCGCAGCCGATTCACGCGGGATGGCGTTCGCGACACCGGTTGCACTTTGAAAGCGATGCGGCGGGATTGCATTGGGGCGCTTGTTCCATTCAAGGGCATGCACCGTTTCATCCCCGCACTTGGGAAGGGGGCGGGATATCGGCTGGTTGAGATTCCGGTAAATCATCGGCCGCGTCGTTTCGGCCAAAGCAAATACGGCCTCGGGAACCGCGCGCTCCGCGCCACCATTGACATGTTTGGCGTGCGCTGGCTCCTTTCCCGCCGGCTCAATTATAAACTGCGCGACGAGTCTGCCAGGTAATCCCGCGTCGCCTCAGTAACGGTCTACTTTGATTCCGTGCCGGGCGAGTTGCGTTTGCAAACTGTCCGGGCCGACCAGGTGACCGGCTCCGACCGCGATGATTTGGACGCCTGAACCCGCTAGCAATTTCTCGATCTGCGCGCTCCACCGCGCATTCCGCTCGGCGAATATCTTCTGGTAGACCGGCTTGTCGTGTTCTTTGATATCACCGAGCAGTTCGGTCTCGATCGTTTTGGTATCGCCGTTCATCCAGGCAGCAGCAACTTTTTCCAGCATCGCCGCCCCCTTTTCCACGTCGTCGAACGTCGACTCTAGCAGGTCGAGCTGCTCGTTTTCCGAAAGGTTGGCCAGCAACCGGAATTGTTCCTCCAGCGTTTCCAGACCGACAATTTTATGTCCCTCCTTTTTCGCTTCGTCGAAAAGGGAGCGGTCTACCCCGGCGCTGGGATCGAATCCAGCCTTTACGACCGGCAATACTGCCAACGTCAGCGCGGCCAACCACGGCTTCATCGACTCGAGACCGGTCACCGGGAAATTGTATTGCGCCCCGATCTTCGCCAGCCGTTCGCGCTGCGCTGGAGTGAGTTTGTTTGAGAGCGAGTGCTCTCGGTCAAATCCATATTTCTGGATTAAGGGGAACGCTGCCAACTGATCGTCCGGATTCACAATTTCCAGCCAGAGCTCACTGCTTTGCTGCTGCGCTTTTTGCAATTTCGCGGATTCCCATTCCGTTTGCCGGCGCAACAAATGCAGGGTTCCGACCAGATAGATGGTCGAGTCGTTATCGTGAATCACCCAGATCGCGGGCTCGGCGCGCGCGGCATTACTGAAAAAGGTCCCGCTGATGATCGCGCCGCAGATGGCGGCGGATCGGATGATGGGGGCGAAATGGATCACGGATGGAGCAATTTGGTTTTTCGAGGAAGCTCCACATCTTCGCCCTTGTCCCGATCGCAGACAACTGCCTCAGCTCATTTTGCGAAGCCACCAAATGGACCTTGTCATCCTAAAGCGACACGATAAGCTTCCCGCTCCACTGGAGTCTGCATGTCGCTGGCTGAGCTTCTTTCCGCTGACCAAATTATCCCTGAAATGAAGGCGACTGAGCGCTGGGACGCCATCGTTGAGCTGATGGATTTGCTGGTCGCGCGCCGCCAAATCAAACCGGAAGATCGTGATGGAATTCTTGCATCGCTCAAACAACGCGAAGAAACGATGAGCACCGGTATCGGCTTCGGCATTGCCATTCCGCATTGCTCATCCGACCGGCTGGAAAAGGTGGTGGCGGCGTTTGGCCGTTCCAGCACCGGGATCGAATTCGACGCACTCGACAACGCGCCGGTGAAGTTTGTTGTCCTTTTCATCGTTCCCAAAAATCAGTTTCAAACGCACCTGCGCACTCTCGCCTCCATTGCAAAATTTTTAAACGATCGCAGCGTGCGCGACCAACTGGCCAACTCCAGCTCGGCCGACGAAATTCTTTCAATCTTCCGCGCGCGCGCTCAGGCGACATCCTAGCTGTTCTACTTGTCCCTTTACCCTCGCGTGGGGCGAAGGCAGGTGGATCGGCCGCTCCGCGGGCGATGCTGACCCGAGTCCTTCGGGGCAAAATTAATATCGAGGTCCGAGCCGGACTGGCACTACTGCTCGATCCACCTTCTCGCTTCGACCAGCGAAGCGGCTACAATCAAAACGCGATGGAAACATTTCAGTCGCAACTCACGCGAAACCTTTCCGAGGCGCTGGCAGCGGCCGGCTTTCCGAAGGCCGGCGAAGTAACCCCCGCGACCGATCCGCGCTTTGGCGATTACCAAAGCAACGTTGCGCTGGTCCTCGGGAAACAGCGCGGTGAAAATCCGCGCAAAATAGCTGAGACGATCGTCGCTAACCTCGACGTCACCGAAATCTCCGAGCAGCCGAGCGTTGCTGGCGCGGGCTTCATTAACTTCACACTCAAACGCGAGGCGGTTGAGACAAAAATCGCGGCGCTGATCCGCGACGAGCGCCTTGGGGTTTCAAGAATTTCGTCGCCGAAAAAAATCGTGGTCGATTTCGGATCGCCTAACGTGGCCAAGCCGATGCATGTCGGTCACATCCGCAGCACCTTCCTGGGCGATGCCCTCGTGCGCATCGCGCAATTCCTCGGGCACGATGTTATTCGCGACAATCACATTGGCGATTGGGGAACGCAGTTCGGCATGGTCATCTGGGGCTGGAAGAATTTGCTCAATTTGGAAGCGCTGAAAGGCGATCCCATCGCCGAGCTGGTCCGCATTTACAAAGAGACCAACGAGCGCGCGACCAAAGATGAAGCCGTCCGCGAAGCCGCCCGGGCCGAACTGGTGAAATTACAGAGCGGCGATCCGGAGAATTACTCGATCTGGAAGCAGTGTGTTGATCTTTCGATGCAGGAATTTTCGAAGGCATACGAATTACTCGACATCCATTACGACATCGTTCGCGGCGAAAGTTTTTATAACGACCGGCTGCCGGCGGTAGTTGATCGTCTACTCCAAGGCGGGTTGGCTGAAATCAGTGAGGGCGCGGTCTGCGTTTTCTTCCGCGATATTCCCGAGCTGGCGGATAAGCCTTGCATCATTCGCAAAAGCGACGGCGGCTACAATTACGCCACCACCGATCTAGCGACGGTGGATTACCGCATCAATGATTTGAAGGCCAATGCCATCTGGTATGTAGTGGGCGCGCCCCAGATTTTGCACTTCAAACAAATTTTCGCGATTACTCGGCGAGAAGGTTACAACGCCGATTTTCATCACGTCTCTTTTGGCAGCATTCTCGGCGCCGACCGCAAGTTGATGAAGACGCGCTCGGGCGAAAACGTACCGCTCCGCGACTTGCTTAAGGAAGGAATAACGCGCGCCCGCGCGATCATTGCGAATAAGAATCCGGAGCTAGCTGAATCAGAGCGAAATGAAATTGCCGGGATCATCGGAATTGGCGCGATCAAGTATGCCGATCTCTCGCAGTACCGGATGACCGATTACATTTTTTCCTGGGAAAAAATGTTATCGTTGCACGGAAACACCGCGCCCTATTTGCAAAACGCCTACGTCCGCATTCGCTCGATCTTCCGCAAAGCTGGAGCGACGTCTGTCTCACAGGCGCCGGTCTTGGGTGATCCGGCCGAGCTCAATCTGGCGAAACGCCTCGGCCAGTTTGCCGAGATTGTTCCGCAGGTGTTAAACGATTTTCGTCCAAATATTTTGGCCAATTATTTGTTCGAGCTGGCGAACAGCTTTCACACCTTTTACGAAGCCTGCCCGGTTTTGAAAGCGGACGAACCGGTGCGTTCATCGCGGCTGGCACTGTGCGATCTGACCGGGCGTGTCCTGCAACGTGGCTTGAAATTGCTCGGCATCGACGTGCCGGAAAAAATGTAATCGAGCTGGTCGCGCCGATACCCGTAGAACAACTTGCCATTCTTAGCGTCGGCAGGCGACGCGCCTGTCCTACAATTTTGTCCGGGAGCAAAAACCCACGCGATTGCAAAGCGGGTCATGTTGAGCGAGCGAAATAATCTCTCAATTCTCTGATCGACCAACGAGAGATCGTTCGCCGTCGTTCGGGATGAGGGTTGTTGTGAACGAACACATACGCATCCCGACCGCGACTTACCGGCTGCAGTTCAACAAGAACTTCACCTACCGGCAGGCGCGCGAAATCGTTTCCTATCTCCATCATCTCGGGATCAGCGATGCTTACGCCTCGCCGTATTTCCAGGCTGGTGCCGAAAGTTTACACGGCTACGACATCACTGATCATAACAAGTTCAACGCCGCGATCGGGTCGCGGGAAGATTACGATGCATGGGTCGCTGAGCTGCATGCGCACGGCATGGGACAAATTGCCGATTTCGTCCCTAACCACATGGGGATTAACGATCCGCAAAACGTCTGGTGGCAGGACGTGTTGGAAAATGGCCCAAGCTCGCTTTACGCGCCCTATTTCGATATCGATTGGCGCCCGCTCAAGACCGATCTGCACGATAAAGTGCTGCTTCCGATTCTAGGCGATCAATACGGCCATGTGCTTGAACGCGGCGAGCTCCGGATCCGTTTCGATGGCGGCTCCTTTTCGCTCGCTTATTTCAATCACGTTTTCCCAATCGCCCCCGGCACCTACCGCTACATCCTGCAATTGGCACTGGAAAATCTGGCCGAGTTTCGCGACGAAGATTTTTATGCGGAATTTCAGAGCATTCTGACCGCACTCGAATATCTGCCGCGGCGGACCGAGACCAACCCCGAACGAATCAAGGAGCGCGCCCGTGAAAAGGAAATAATTAAGAAACGCCTGGAACGGCGTTGTGCTGAAGCGCCCCAGGTGCAGCGGGCGATTGAGAAGGCGGTCGAGACGATTAACGGGCACGTCGGCGACCCGCGCAGCTTCGATCGGCTTGATGAATTGCTGAATGCGCAATCCTATCGCCTCGCTTTCTGGCGTGTGGCGGCAGAGGAAATCAATTATCGGCGATTTTTTGACGTCAACGATCTGGCCGCGATCCGGGTGGAATTAGCGGAAGTTTTCGACGCCGCTCACAAACTACTTTTCGAGCTGGTCGGGAGCGGCGCTGTCACTGGTCTGCGGATCGATCACCCTGACGGCCTGTATCTGCCGCTGGAATATTTCGAGAAGCTGCAATCGCGCTGCGCCAAGGCCTTGCGCGTTCCATTACCAAAGGATGGGCGCGCGATTTATCTGATCGTCGAAAAAATTCTGACCGGCGAGGAACAGTTGCCGAAAAATTGGCCAGTCCACGGCACGACCGGTTACGATTTTGCTAATCAAGTCGCGGGAGTGCTGGTCGATCACAACGCGGAAGGCGCTATCACCAAAATCTTCAAGCGATTCATTGGTCACTCCCTCCATTTCGGCCATCTCGTTTATGCGAAGAAGCGATTGGTTATGCGCATTTCGCTGGCAAATGAAGTTAACGTTCTCGGTACCATGGTTGATCGGTTGTCGGAACAGAACCGCTGGTTTCGTGATTATACTTTGGAAGCACTGGCGCGCGCGGTGCGCGAAACGATTGCCTGTTTCCCCGTCTATCGCACTTATCTCGAACCGGGGAAACCAGTGAGCGAGGAAGATCGCGCGGTGATCGAACGCGCGGTCGCGGCGGCGAAACGGCGCAATCCCGCGATCGAGGAATCGGTCTTTAATTTTTTGCGCGATCTTTTGCTCTTTCGTTTTCCGGAAAACCTCGACGAAGAACAACGCGCCGCGCACGCGGAGTTCGTTCTCAAGTTTCAACAATTCACCGGACCGATCATGGCGAAGGGACTGGAGGACACGGTCTCTTATATCTACAACCGTCTGGCAGCGCTGAACGAAGTCGGCGGCGAACCGCAGGTCTTCGGTCTCAGCGTGGAGGCGTTTCATCAGCGCAACTTTCGGCGGCAGCGCGACTGGCCGGCCAGCCTGCTTGCCACGTCCACGCACGACAGTAAGCGCAGCGAAGATGTGCGCGGGCGCATGCTCGCTATCTCAGAAATTCCGCAATTGTGGGGACGCTCGCTGCAAAAATGGCGAACCGCCAACCGTCGATTCAAGAAACAGATCGATGAGGCTGAGGCGCCCGATGCCAGCGAAGAATATCTGCTTTATCAAACGCTGCTCGGGACCTGGCCGGTCGATCTCGACGGTGCGCCGGTTCCATCGGTCGAACAGGGATTCATCAGACGAATCCAGCGTTACATGGCCAAGGCCTTGAAGGAAGCAAAGCTGAATACAAGCTGGATTCAACCTAACGAGGATTGGGATGACGCGATGCAGGAGTTCGTGGCCGGGATTCTGGAAGCCGGTCCGCGCAATAAATTTTTACCGGTCTTTCTGCCGGTAGCGGCGGAAATTGCGCGCCTCGGCGCCATCAATTCGCTCGCCCAAACCGCAATCAAACTGACCGCGCCGGGCGTGCCCGATATTTATCAAGGCACGGAAATTTGGGACGACAGCCTGGTCGATCCTGATAATCGGCGCCCAATCGATTATGGCCGGCGCCGCGAAATGCTGGCGCAAATCGAAAAGGTTTCGGCGAACGAATTGATGCAATGCTGGCCGACCGGTCGGATCAAAATGCGCCTGACCCAGCGGCTACTGCATTTGCGGCGCGAAAACCCGGAGTTGTTTCGCGAAGGAAATTATGAACCGCTAAATTTCGGAGGCGCGTTTGCCGATTGCGCGATCGGTTTTGCCCGGCGTCACGGAGAGCGGTCGATCATCGTGATCGTGCCGCGATTATCCTCGCACCTCGGTTTTCCGCCGGTTGGTGATCGATGGCAGGATACCCATGTGGTTCTATCATCTGATCTGTCTAATTTGCGCGATGTTTCCTGTGATCGCGAACTTCGCGTCCAGAATTCGGAGCTAAAATTGGCCGTGGCGATGTCGCAATTACCGTTTGCGGTTTTCGAAAAATTGACAGGGCGGCGGACGCCGAATGCAGAAACCCACGACGGGATCTTGTCCGGGTAGCGTACGCGTCTCGCGTGTGGGTTTCGGCGTCTCGCCGAAACAATCTTTTAGAAAAGTCTGCGATGACGAGACGTCATCGCCAACATGCGAGACGCATGCGCTACCCGGAATCAGAATTCGACGTGCGCTTCCCTATCGATTCGGCAACATCGGCGCGCCGAGCGCTGCGTCTATAAACCGATCCGCCAAACTGCCAACCCATTCCGAAAAGCTGCGCAAATTTTCGACCAGGTCGGCGCCAAAACTGGCAAAGGTAATTTGCGGCGATGCGATCACAAGCAAGACGCTCAAAAGCAGCAGGTTCATCATATAAATAAAAACGAGGGAAAAAAATGTCCCGTGATCGCTCAGATCGGTCTGGTTCTTCGGAATCATCCAGCAGGTGAAGGTGAGGTGAAAGGCCCAGGTAATGCCGAGCGTCGCGTAGAGGAGTTGGCCGTAGGGCGCGACGTTGAAGAATAAACTCGCGATCCCGTAGACCGCGATCGCGAGCACGCTGTAAAGCGGGAAAAAATAAGGGGCGAGCGCGATCAAGAAATTTGTCCGATTGGTCACGATGTGACCGCCGTCGCCGCTGACCCGAAACTTGCTCACTCGTCCGCCCATTAACCAAACCCACAGCACATGTGTCAGCTCGTGGCCGAAGACGTAGATGATGACTGGTCGAGGCAAACCGAAGAACGCGATCAGCCAAAGCACGGCGCCGAGGGTAAAAAACCAAAATTCCGCGCCAGCCCAAAGTTGCTGGTGAAACGTGGCACGGGTGAAAGCGGTAAAAAATGTCTGGGTGAGAATCGCGCACCACGGCAGCAAAAAGAGCGAGATGATATTTTTCACCCACCGCGTCGGCACCGTCAGCGGCATCGAATGATCGGGCGCGCGTCGCCTCGTCGGCACGACGTAAGGCACGACTTTCACGCGCGTCGGTTTTCGACGACGACGTTGGCCGGATGACCTGCGGCGCGGCATGAAATTATTTTGTCAGGTCGAGCGAAGTCGAGACATCTCTAAATATTTCCTGAGGAATAGCGAGAGATTCCTCGGTCCGAGCCGGACTGGCGTATTCGCTCGGAATGACAAAAAAGAATTACGCGCGGCCCATGTAGGCGCCGGTGCGAGTATCGATCTTGATAGTTTCGCCTTCTTTGATGAAGAGCGGGACGTTAATGGTTTTACCGGTCTCGAGTTTCGCCGGCTTGGTTACATTGCTGGCGGTATCGCCGCGGAGGCCCTCGGCTGACTCGATCACTTTCAGGCTAACCGACGCCGGTAATTCCACCTGCACCGCTTTGCCTTCGGCGTAGAGAACTTGCACCGGTAAATTCTCCACCAGGAAATCTTTGGCATCGCCAAGCAAATTATCGTGCAAGGTCACCGTCTCGTACGTTTCCGGATCCATG
This sequence comes from Verrucomicrobiota bacterium, assembly GCA_003219125.1. Classification (GTDB taxonomy): domain Bacteria; phylum Verrucomicrobiota; class Verrucomicrobiia; order Chthoniobacterales; family UBA10450; genus AV69. Next base: position 4,616 of record QHPP01000076.1, on the reverse strand, counting down.
AAATGGAACCCGTTGTGGTCCTTGTAACTGAACTCGAGGGTGGCGCGATTGATATCGACGAGCTCGACTTTGTCGGTGGAACCAAAACGCACGTCGGCGCTTTTGCCGGTGTTGATGTAGCGAATGATCGCCTGCACGAAGGCCCGCAAATTTCCCGGAGTGCGATGATGGACTTCGAGCACAATGGCAGTGTTGCCATTGTATTTAATTGCCATTCCTTTTCGGAGATCGTTTGCCGCGGCCATTGGGTTCGTTAAAAGGTTGAAGCGTTATCGCGAGCGCGGACGTTACGCGACTTGCTCTGCAAATCAACCTGGAGGGACACGCACGCTCGTCATTGTCGTTACCAGGTTCCGCAACGGGATCCCTCGGTCCGGGCCGGACTGGCGTTTTCGCCCGGGATGACGGGCAATTAAAGCAGCTTCAGCCGCGTCAGATCTTGTGAATCAACAATGCCTACCGGGGCGTTGTTATCGTCAATCACAACCAGATCATCGATGCGATGACTCTCGAGAAGATTGAGAACTTCGACGGCGAGTTTGTCCTTGTGTACGCTTACTGGGTTCAATGTCATTAGATCGGCCACCAAGCGGTCGCCTACTTTCGGATCGTTTTGAAAATGCCGGGCGAAATCGCCATGGGTAAAGATGCCGAGCAGTTTACCGTCGGCGTCGGCGATCACGGCAGCGCCTGCGCGCACCGCCGTCATCGATTTCAGCACGTCGCGAATGCGAGTATCCGATGCGACCAGTGCGAGCGCCTCGCGCGGCCGCATCACCTGATGCACGCGCATGAGCAAACTGCGCCCAACCATGCCGGCCGGGTGAAATTTGGCAAAATCTTCCTTTTGAAAACCGCGCGCTTCGAGCAGCACCATTGCGAGTGCATCACCCAGCGCCAGCATCACCGTGGTGCTCGAGGTCGGTGCCAGGTTTAGCGGGCACGCTTCCTGTTCGATGTTCACATCGAGAAAAACGTGCGCGTTTTTTGCCAGGGTGGAATCGGCATCGCCACAAATCGCGATGATCTTGACCTGAAAGCGCGCGATCGCCGGCAAAATCCGTAACAATTCCTCGGTCTCACCGCTCGCGCTTAACGCCAGAACGGCGTCACCATCCGCAACCATTCCGAGATCGCCGTGCAAGGCATTAAGCGAATCGAGCACGACCGCGGGCGAACCGGTGCTGGTGAGGGTCGCGGCGATTTTGCTGCCGATGTGGCCCGATTTTCCCACCCCGAGCACGACAATTTTTCCGCGCGCATCAACCGTCGCTTTCAGCAATTCGATGGCGTTGCCGAAACTTTTGCCGAGACGCTGCCGCAACCGTTGCAGCTCAAAAATTTCTATTTCGAGGACGCGTGCGGCCTTTTCAAGGTAGTCCATCGAAATATAATTGAGCCGGAGGATGAAACCGGGCAAGACTGTTCCGTTAGAGAAGGGATCGTTATGAAAAAATTATTCGCAATTGTGGGAATGTCACTGGTCGCCAGCGTCGCTTTCGCCCAGACTTACACCGCGCCGGTTGCCCCGCGCAAAGTCACAGGGCCGCAAAAACCGCCTCCGCCGCTGCCCGCGCGGGAGCCCGGCGGAGTAATTCCGCGGGCAGTTCGCGGCGGCAATCCGCTGCAAATGTTGAACCCGCGTGCACCTGCTCGTTATGGAACGGCGCAGCAAAGTGTGACGGTCAAGCCGGAAGATCCCGGCAAATGGAACGGCATTAAGCTGTTCGAAATTTATTTTTAATAGTCTCCTGAAAGACCGGACTTCGGACGTTCCCGCGGTCGCGTCGTATTGCGCGACCTTCCTGAAGCCGGAGATGCTGCATATCTACCGGCAGATCACATCCCTCCGCCGGGTGCGTCCAGTGGTCATCGCGCAAAAACGCGAAAACGCTGATCTCTTTCCATTCCAAGAGATTCGCATTGTCGAAACACCAGCGTTGCATTTCTTGCGACGAATCTGGTTTAAACAGATTGCTGATCGGCCGTGGCAAACTTCTCCTGCCGAGGTCCGTGCAATTGAGTGCGCGCTCACTGAAAGCAAAGCGCAGTTATTGCATATTTACTTTGGTCATATCGCCGTCTTGCTGCGACCGCTGATTCGCCACTGGCAAAACCCATCGGTAGTTTCGTTTCACGGCGCGGATGTTCTGGTGGACATGCAAAAGCCGACCTATCGCCGCGCCACGAAGGAAATGTTGTCCTTGGTAAGACGCGTTCTGGTTCGTTCCGACTCGTTACGGCAGGCGGTGATCGATCTCGGTTGCGCTCCGGAGAAGATCGAAATTCAGCGCACCGGAATCCCGCTGACTGAATTTCTATTTCGCGAACGAAGCATTCCCGGCCAGCGCCAATGGCGGTTGCTGCAAGCAGGGCGGTTGATTGAAAAGAAAGGATTGAAAACGACCCTGCGCGCGTTTGCCAAATTTGGGAAAGAATTTCCAGGCGCGAGACTCACCATTGCCGGTGAAGGGCCGCAACTCGAGGAATTGCAAGCGCTCGCCCGCGAACTTCAAATCGACGGCGTTGTCGATTTCGCGGGCTTCGTCTCGCAGGAAGAACTGCGTGAGCTTTTTTATGAGGCGCACATTTTTCTGCATCCGAGCGAAACGGGACGCGACGGAAATCAGGAAGGCGTTCCCAATTCCATGCTGGAGGCGATGGCAAGCGGACTGCCGGTTTTTGCAACCTGGCATGGCGGAATTCCCGAAGCAGTCGAAAACAACATCAGCGGCATTTTGGTAAATGAACGCGATTATCGCGCGTTAGCCGATGGGCTCATCGAGACTGCGAAAAGTCCGGCTCGGCTTCCTGTTATGGGACGCATGGCTTCGGAAAGCGTCGCCAAAAAGTTTAGCCAGGCGGAGCAAACTCGCTGGCTCGAAGAAATTTATCTGCGCGAGATAGGTCGTTAACCGTCCAGCTTGTCGTTCCCAGCGAAGTCGAGGAATCTCTAAATATAGTTAGTGATACTTCGACTTCGCTGAAGGATGACAAAAAAGACCAGATCGCGTGTTAGTGATGTAGCTGCCACTGTCATCAGCGGTAGATTCTGGATTTTGCCCGAACGCTTTCGGGGCCGGATTTGAATTTGAATTTCTGCCGCCCGGTGACGGCGGCAGCTACAACTCCGCAAAGAAACGTGCGAGAATTTCTCGACCCGCACGAAAGGAAAGCTTTTCTTTTGCGAGCGCGGTTGCGCGCTCGGCCACGGCACGACGCTCCTCTTCATTCATCAGCAAACGCTCGGCAATCTCGATTAACTCGGCATCGCCACGTTTTTCGCCGCATGTTTCGGGAAATGCGATCCGTTCAATCGCACCATCGCCGCCGACGCAAATAGAGCGACAAAGCAGTGCGTCACCTGCCACTTGCCCCGGAACACGGCTGCGATCGAGTTGGAAAACAATTTTATGACGCGCTACTTCGCCCAAATAGGCGCGATACCCCATCCGTTTTTCGTGCACGCGAATTTTTCGAAAGCCGATTTCGCTAATGAGTTTTGCTCCGCGACGCCGCTCGGAATTGAAAACCGTTACCGGCTCTTTAGTCGCATCGCTCAACTTTTTTACAGTGAGAAGGGCAGCGAGATGATTCCGCGAAGGCACCGCGAACTCACGTGTGCCCACGAAAATTCCGGAACGATTTTCCATTGCCCAATTCCAGTTCTCGTCCTCGATCGGATAAGGCGTGGGAACAAATTCGATTCCGTTATTGCGAAATAAGCGAAAGAAGTCGGCGGCCTCCGGCGTGCTCGCGATGCCGCCATTCGCTTCACGCACGATTTTGACAAAGCGAGCGAATCGCGCCGGATCAGTCAGCTGTTGTGCAATCTGATGTGCGCCCGTTTCTTTCAACGCCACCGCGATTTTGCGTTTCGATTTTTTCAATTCCGCCAGGGCGCGTTCGCTCGCGCGAAAATCACCGCGCAAGAGCAGCAGGACCGGCCATCCAGTTGCGATCGCGCCCTTGAGGTCGCGAAAAACAGCACCGTGCGTGCACGCCGCATACGCATGAAAATTCACCGGCGGATGCTCGTTAGCCGTCGCGCTCTGGTTTTCAGCAAAACGCTGCTCGTGATCGCGTCCGCCTGGATTCAGTACCGCGAGGCGAAAATTTTCCGCGTCGGCTGACGCCATTCTAATTGCTTTCGTCTTCGTCCACCGGCTGCGCCCGGCGGATTTCTGGCTCGGAAGCTTGTGGAATTGGTCGCGTTATCGGAATGGCGCGGCGGATTTCGACGGGTGACCCGGATGGTTTCACCACCGTTGTTACCGTGTCCGTCGGAACGGGCGCAGGACTCGGCGCGTTCGCTTCCTCTGTCCCTGGTTGCACGGGTACCGCTTTCAAAACCGGTTTTGTTGGGTCTGGCATTTCTTCCGATGTCGCCGCTTTTTCGACTTCCGGCGAAGGCGCGGGTTTCGGATAGACCATCGCGTGCACCGAATTATATGGGTCGCGCGCGGCCAGTAGCGTCGGCCCTTTCGGCGTGATCGGTGTCACCGCGTTCGTGTCAACCGCCAGGGCCGCCCGCGGAAATTCCGACGGCGGCAGATCGCGCGTGAGCGAAGCGTGCAGTTCTCCATGAATATTGCATGGCTCGGTTGGTTTTTGCT
>QHPP01000075.1 GCA_003219125.1 Verrucomicrobiota bacterium | reverse complement strand
TCCAGGGTCAGTCGTATTCCTGGCAGGAAGCGCCACGCGGGCATCCTGCTTTTGGATTGAAAGCCGAAGCGTTTGTTTCCTTTCTGGAGAACCACGACCAAGTTTCAAATTCTGCTACCGGCGACCGGCTCCGATTGCAAACTTCACCCAGTCGTTATCGCGCGATGACAGCCCTCCTTCTACTTGGACCCTGGACACCACTGCTTTTCCAAGGCGAAGAATTTGGAGCCTCCACCCCATTTCGTTATTTCAGCGAAGCGGGCGACGACAAATTGCGCGAGGCGGTGAAGAAAGGCCGTTTTGAATTTCTGGCACAATTTCCTTCCGCTGCCTCAAGCGAGGTACAGGCGCGCCTGCCGGTGCCTTACGAAATCGAAACGTTCAATCGTTGTAAACTTGATTGGAGCGAACGCGAGACGAATCGTGCGCTGTCCGATTTGCATCGCGATCTGATCAAGTTGCGGCACGAGGATTCGCGGCTGCGTTTGCAAATGCAGGGTGGGATAGACGGGGCCGTACTCGGTTCGCATTCTTTTGTGCTGCGTTATTTCGCGAAGCAAAACGACGACCGGTTGCTCCTCGTTAATCTCGGACGGCGCAAGGCGTTAACGCCGGCATCAGAACCATTGCTCGCACCGCCTTCAAATTGCGAGTGGGAAATTCTTTGGACCAGCGAATCGCAGCGCTATGGCGGACCCGGCGTGGTCGAGGTTGCAACGGATGAAAAATGGTTGTTGCCCGCAGAAGCCGCCGTCCTTCTTCGTCCGCGGCAACGAACAAAACCGCGCAAACAGCCAAAACGACGCTAAGAATTGAGTCACAATGCCGGACCGTGACGTGCTCGCAGCATTTTGCCCGTGTTGCTGGATAATTTCTAACGGGTCTTAGATTCCGGAACAAAATGACTTTCACCAATCGAACGCTGCCATGGGACAAAGCGAGCCATTCCCGCGAACTGCTACTCTCGCGCGAGTGGCTCGTGACAAATGGTCTCGGCGGGTTCGCTTCCGGAACCATCTCAGGCGCAATCACCCGCCGTTATCATGGCCTGCTCATCGCCGCACTGCCAGCGCCGCACGGTCGCATGGTAATGTGGAGTCACGTTTCGGAATTCTTGCGTTTCGCGGATGATGATGTCGTCTCGCTCGGCGCGGAAGAACGCGCTGGCGGTCAACTCCAATTGGGCGCGGCTGATTTTTTGCACGAGTTCCGCCTCGAAAATGGATTACCGGTTTGGACCTATCGCGTGCGCGACCTCGTTCTCGAGAAACGCGTTCTGATGCTGCATTTGCAGAACACCGTTCACGTCATCTATCGCATTCTCGAAGGCGAAAAGCGCCCGCGACTCGAGCTGCGACCCGCCTTTTTCTTCCGCCATTACGAGGCGCCGGTGAATGAAGGAATGCCCGCGCCTTATCGTTTGAGTGCGATTGAAGATCGTTATGAAATCAGCGCCCCTGACAGCGGCCTGCCTCCGTTGCGCATAAAACTGGCAAGCGATCGCGCGCAATTCACGGTTTTGCCGCAAATCATTCACCAGGTCGTTTACCGTATCGAGCAGAGCCGCGGTTATGCTTATGAAGGTAACCTCTGGAGCCCGGGATTTTTTCATGTCGATATGCAAGAGCGCAACATGGCTGCGATCATTGGTTCGACGGAAGTATGGGGCATCATTAACGTTCTCGCGCCCGATGCCGCGATATTAGCGGAAGAAGAACGGCGCGCGAAAATGCTGGACGATGCGCTACCGGAAGCGCGCCGTGGATTTCCCGCCGAGCTCGTTTTTGCCGGCGACCAATTCATTATCACGCCGGCTGGTCGCGCCGAAGAAGCCGCTCGCGCGCATGCCGCCGGCGATGAAGTGCGAACGGTGATCGCCGGTTACCACTGGTTCACCGATTGGGGGCGCGATACTATGATTTCGCTGGAAGGTCTCGCCCTCGTTACCGGGCGCTGTTTGGAAGCGGGATATATTTTGCGCACCTTCGCCCATTACGTCCGCGATGGGCTCATCCCAAACATGTTTCCGGATGGAGAAAAGGAAGGGCTTTATCATACCGCCGACGCCACTCTGTGGTTTTTTCACGCGCTTAGTCGCTACCTACATTACACCGACGATCGGACCACTCTGCATTTGCTGCTGCGGGTCTTGATCGATATCGCGGAGTATCATTTGCGGGGCACTCGCTTCAACATTCATGTCGATTCGCGCGACGGCCTTCTCGTGCAGGGCGTGGAAGGTTATCAACTCACCTGGATGGATGCGAAAATGGGCGACTGGGTGGTAACCCCGCGACGCGGCAAAGCGGTCGAGATTAATGCCCTTTGGTACAACGCGCTTGAACTGCTCTCGCATTGGTGTCGTGAGGAAGGGGAACTTGCGTACGCGGAAAAGTACAGTGACGCGGCGAAACGCGCGCGCGATTCATTCAATCAACGCTTCTGGTTCGACGATGGCGGCTATTTATTCGACCTGGTCGATTGCAATGGCCAGAGCGGAACGACTGATGATTCCTGCCGGCCAAACCAGATCTTTGCCATTTCGCTGGAACACCCGGTGCTCGAGCAAGCACACTGGTCATCGGTGGTCGAGGTCGTAAACGAAAAATTGGTTACCTCGGTTGGGTTGCGTTCGCTCTCCCCTGATCATCCCGATTACAAACCAATTTATTCGGGCGACCTCCGTTCGCGTGACGGCGCTTATCATCAAGGAACTGTGTGGGCCTGGTTAATCGGGCCGTTTGTGGATGCATGGTTGAAAGTGCATCCCAAAGACAAGACCAACGCCCGAAAATTTCTTGAAACCTTTCCGCAGCATCTCGAGGACAACGGAATTGGTACCATTAGCGAAGTGTTCGATGCGCGCGGTCCACATTTCGCGGGTGGTTGCATTGCGCAAGCCTGGAGTGTGGCTGAAGTATTGCGGAGCTGGATTAAGACCGCGTAAAAACGTTCATCCCCCGCTTTAGTCGGGGAAGCCCTGGAAGTTACCTCAAAACTTTCGCAACGGGATCTCTCGGCTTACGCTCGCGATGACCGGCGCATTTTTCGCTCTCTAGATTCTCTTCTTTCGTCACAATCAAACAAGCCGCGCTCTTCGAATTTACAGTAAATGGCAATGGCTGAGACAGCTGAGGAAATTTCCAAGAAACCGGAGGTTCGGCAGGCCCTTTCCCAAACGACCGGCTCCAAACCAGGTGAAGAGAAAGTTAAGGCCGCGACAAAAGATAAATTCTGGTTTGTTACCCACGCCCTTTTGATCGTGGGTTGCGCTGTCCTTTATTATCTCGTCGGCTCGAAGCTGATTCCGGTGCCCGCAAACACCGTTGATCTCGCCCGGCGATTTCTGCGCGGCGCGGTGCTCATCGTCATCGTGCTCGCGATTGCCAAAGCCATTTCCATTTACGCGATCGGGCGGCTCGATGATGCCGCCACTCGTTTTACTCTTCGCCGCATCGAACATTTGCTCGTTGCCCTGGTCATCGCCGTCATCGTTATCGGCGTCGTCTTCGTCAATTGGTACACTGCGTTAATTTCTGTCGGCATCGGCTCAGTCATCGTTGGTCTGGCTGTGCAAACGCCGATGACCAGTTTCCTCGGCTGGATCTACATCCTGATCCGACGGCCTTATCAAGTCGGCGATCGTATTCAAATCGAAGATGCTACCGGCGATGTCATTGACGTGAGTTATCTCGACACCACTTTGTGGGAATTTGGCGGCAAATATCTTTCCACTGATCACCCAAGTGGGCGGATCATCAAATTTCCCAACTCCAAGGTGCTAAACACAATGGTGTTCAACTACTCGTGGCCACTTTTTCCCTACATCTGGAACGAGATCAAATTTCATATTGCCTATAATAGCGATCTGGAATTTGTGGCGCGAACAATGCAGAAAATCACCGAGGAAGAAATCGGCGAGGAGATGATTGAACGTGTGGCAACGTTCCGCGAATTACTGGCCAAAACGCCAGTGGACGAATTAGAAGTCAGAGAACGGCCGCGCGTGATCTTTCGCGTTAATGAGAACACCTGGCTGGAAGCAATCGTACGCTATCTCGTCCCGCCGCGCGAAGCCGGCTCAATTAAGACCCGGCTCCTTCCGAAACTTCTCGCCGCCCTAAACGCCGCACCGGAAAAAACGATGTTCCCGAAAGGCGACGCGCGCTAGTCGCTCCTTTAGCCGCGGCCGGCGACCGCGGCTAAAGGGGTCAGTTGCACATCGGCATTCGTCAGTCGATTACTTGCGGCCAATGAAGTTTTTGCGGATCTCCGATCTCGCTCCCAAACTCCCGTTTGGGAATGCCAGCCTGCTCGCAGGCTTTTGCTGTTTCTGCGGGTCCGTCCTCGCGGAGGAAGCAACCAAGATTTTGCCGCTCATGTCAGCTCCCCCCAAAGCGCTCAGAGCGGACAAAAAGACGCTAGTGGCCCTTCCCAACTACGACGAAGTCACCGCCACCCGCCTCCAAATTTTTCTCGATAATAACGACTTCGGTCCGGGGAAAATCGACGGAGAAATGGGCGAATTTTTTCGCAAAGCGCTGTTGGCCTATAAGCGCGCTCACCTTATGCCATTGCGCGGCACGGTCGATCAATGGCTGCTCGATCAAGTGCCGGAAACATTCACGAATTATACGATTCCACCGGAAGCAGAGAATTTTGTCGGACCGACGGCGAGTAAACCGAGCGAGCAAGCGAAGTTGAAGGCACTCAAATATGGGTCGCTTCTCGAGTTCGTAGCGGAACGTTTCCATTCCGCGGAAGATTACCTGCGTAACCTAAATCGGCCGATGAATCTGGATGCGCTCAAGCCTGGCGACACGGTGAAGGTGCCAAATGTGGTCCCGTTCAAGATCGAAGATCTGCACGAGGGTTTCGTGCAGCCGAATCCTGCGTTCGCCAACCGTATTGTTTATGTCGACACCAAGGAACGGTTCCTTCTCATTTACGAAAACAATCAACTGGTCGCGGAATTTCCGATCACTCCCGGTTCAACCAAGCTGCCCGCGCCTATCGGGGTATGGAAAATTGTCGGCATCGCGGTCTTGCCGGTCTTTCGCCACGATGAAGGAATTTTGAATTACGGAATCAAGAGCGACACCGCATTCATCTTGCCGGCCGGTCCCAATAATCCGGTCGGCATTTTGTGGATGGCACTAAGCAAACCGCATGTTGGCATCCACGGCACTAATCAGCCTGAAACAATCGGACGCGCTGCCAGTCACGGCTGTATCCGGACAGCAAACTGGGACGCCGCGCGGGTGAAGGAACTCGTGACCGTCGGCAACGTAGTTTCCATCTTCTAATTACGAGCGGAATGCGCTCGAGCGCCACTCCACTCGCTTTGCGTCCGGCGTTCGCTCCGATAACAGCGAGTCAACATTTCTGTGTTGCACCTGCAACACCAGATTGTTAACTCGCGACCAGGGTCGCGCTTTTTCCGGGTGGTCATCCCGAGGCCAGTTGATGGATCCCGATCAAGTTACCTTAAAGATTTCGCAACGGGATCCCTCGACTGCGCGCGGCATGACGGTGATTGTTGGCAAACGCCGGCAGCAATGAACTTCGCCCATAAACTGCGAAAGCTTCTTGATCCCGAAATTGTCGGCAGCATGCGCGAGCACATCCATCGCGCGTTTCATCCGGTAAATGCGCGCCGATTACAGCGCGAACTCGAAGCCGATGCTTCCTGGGAAAAACTCCGCCGGAAATATCCGCGCGGAATAAAAGAGGTACACCGCTTTGGCGACACCAAGTTTTGGATTACACGCAACGTCGAACGCGCGCAGGATCTTTCCCTTGATCGTGGTCCGCGCCGTCACATTCTCGATCTCGGCTGCGGTCCTGGCTTCTTTCTTTATATCGCAGAAAAACTGGGACACACCGGCGTTGGATTGGACATCGATGAGCAGGCAATTTTTCGTGACACCCTGCGACTTCTTAAGGTGAAGCGCGTGGTGCATTGTATCCGGCCGCGCTTCCACTTGCCTGCGCCCGAAAAAAAATTCGATCTCATCACCAGTTATCTCACTTGCTTCCATCGCCTCGAACGTCTGCACGATGGCAATTGGCGCACGTGGTCAGCTGCAGAATGGCAATTCTTCATCGATGATGTTCGTGCCAAGCAACTAAAAACAGGCGGAACGTTGTTGCTCGAATTTCATCCGCAAAAAAATGGTGAACTCTATCCCGTCGACGTCCGGGAATTATTCTTGAAAAATCGCGCGCGCATCTTCCGCTCAAAAGTTTTTCTGAAACATCGCTGACCTATAACAAAAGTACAAGTTAGACCACTTGACACATCCCGTGCATGACGACACTCAGCCGCAGATTCCCTCACCAGAAGATTCGACGCTCTGGCGGCAGGCATATCTTGAGGCGTTCATTGACACGTCCAGTGTGAGCATTACCAGCGTTACATCGCATCTCCTCGGCAGTTCTCAGACGGCGTTCACTACGAAGGCTATCTCTGGGAACATTTGCGCTCGCCTTCACGCATCACCATTCAGCGATTTCGCCACGAGGTTGTCCCGCATCCGGAGGTTTTTGTCATGGCCGATGATCACTCGCGCGACCGGATTCCCGGCGCACTACTCTGGCCGTATCGGCCATACTCCGTCATACGTTTTCACCCGCAGGCGCTGTTGCAGTCCCTCGAATTGTTGTCTGAGGATATCTACGTTTTTGATTCGTCGGTTTCATGGACTCTCGTGCTTACACACGAGAACGACGGCAGGAGACGAATTGCTCAGTTGGGATTGACAAGTGAGCGGTCTAAAAGCCCATGCAGCGCACCGACACGTGCGTGTCAGTTTTGCGAGTAACTGGTTTACAACATCGTCGCTTCAGCGAACGGCCCCTCAGCGCCGGTCGCTGAACTCGACAGACCGATACCCGTCCTTTTCCCAGTCCTCCCTATCTCTGAAATTTAGCGTCTTTTGGCGTGTTTCGCGGCGGGATTTTCTTGCCGGGATTAGGTGCGCGCGGCACCTGAACCACTGATCTGTTGCAAAAGCGATGGAATCAGCGCGGCGAGGCCCTGCTGGTGATCCGCTGTCGGGTCGACTTTGCCGGTCGGTGTTAGTTTGTCTACCACTTTAGGCAAAAATTCGGCCAGGAGGTTCGACGCCTGGTCAGGATCGATCCCCATTTTTGCGGCCAGGGCTTTGACCTGGTCGGAACCCAGACATTTTTGAATTTGATCGCTGGAAATGGACTGGTTTTCGCCCATGCCAACCCAAGAAGAAAATGCGCCGCCGCAGCCACTCTGGGAGAATTTATTGGCCAGTCCCTGCAATCCCCCGCTCTGGTTCAAGAGACCGCCAAGCACTCCGACGAGCGAATTCGCGTCACCCGACGCATCCGTTTTTCCGCTAACTGCACCTAGTATTGAATCGAGAACTCCCATAATTTTATTGCTCCATTGGTTGATTGTTGGATTTGGAATGTCTTTTACAAAACCGTATTCAGGGAGCGCCGCGGTGAAAGCGATATTTCCTGGCTCGATAAACGAACGCTGACCATTGCTTTACTTTTGTGAATCCCGATCGCAATGTCCGGTAAATTAAAACAGCAACGAAAGGAACAGAACTATGGGGTTATTCAACAATCTGATGTCGAAAATTTTTAGCTATGCCAGGTCGGCTCCAGCTGTCGCCCCGGGAACACAAACCCAGTCGGCGCCAGGCGCTGCCCAGCAATCTCAAGCGCCGACCGCACCAGCTACTGCCGTTGCTCCGCCGGTAGTGATGTAACCGCCATTCTCAATGATTTAGCGAAGAAAAATCCGGAGAAACTGGATTGGCAGAGATCGATCGTGGATTTGATGAAGCTCGTCGGCATGGACAGCAGCTTTACCGCGTGAAAACAGCTTGCTGCGGAGCTGCATTACAGCGGTGATCCGAACGATTCCGGCTCGATGAACATCTGGCTACACAAGGCAGTGTTAACGAAGCTCGCGGAAAATGGTGGGAAAGTCCCGCAGGAACTATTGAGCTAAACCGCAGTCAGCAACGTTGAAGGTTGATTCCCGACGGGCAACAACTTTCGACGATGGTCCTTCCTGCGGGAAGCGTAATTGAAGTTAGGGCTCGGCCCAGCAGTTGAGCGCGCACCGCAGCGCTAAACGGACACGTGTTTTCTTGCATCGTTATTTCAGCTTTTCAACGTCAGCGTTTCAGCATTTTCAATGGGGCGTCCGCGCCGCTAGCAACCTGTGCTACTCTTTCGCGAATGAATCCGGATAAGCTATTCGATTATCTCGACGGCAAACTTCCCGATCACGAACGACAGGCGCTGGAGGAGCGATTAATGAACGACGCTAGTGCACGCCGTGAATTCGACGTGGCCCGGCGCATTCACGCCAGCATGCGTGAGAACCAAAGTGATCGGCCGGAAATTCTCAGTGAGATGTCGGAAGAAACGGCTGCGCGCGGGCGTCGCATGGCGCGACAGGTCGGTCTCGCTTTCACTGTGCTCGTGGCGATGAACGTGTTGCTTGGCCTGGTTTACATCGCACATCACGAAAGCAAAAACTCGAATCGGCAATTGCTGGATGAGCAGGCGCGCGAGCATCTCCGGCAATCTCTCGAAAAAGCAGCCGCCGCAACTCTGACGCCGCCACCGCTTGGTGTTAGCGAATTGCGAATTACGACGGAGCGAGGGCAGAGCGATGCGGTTGCCGATGGAATACTGAAAGCTGCGAAAAAATTCCTGGGCGCGGCGACTAAAGGCGTTCCGGATAACGGACAGATCCAACTGCTGGTCGAGATTCCGGCGAACAAAGCAGCTGAATTTAAAAGCGCTCTTTCCCCCCTTCCCGGATTGAAGGAAGTGAGTGGCGAAGTCTCGGCAGGCAATTCCGCGGAGAAGATTTCCGTGATCGTAGCGCTAACGGAAGCGAAATGATCGTTGTCACATTCGCGCTGCCGGCAGAAAGCAGCGCGTTTATTCGCTTGCTCAGAAATGTTACGCGTGATGGGGCCGTGGCGCGAGGCGAACTGAAATATCGAACATCTTTCCGAGCCGGAGGCTCTACGAAGCCGGAGGCGAACGTCGAACACCGAACGTCGAACGTCTGCGTTTTGCACACTGGCGTGGGCGCGGCGAGATGCGAGGAGCGTCTCGGCAATTTCCTTCGCAACCAAACGCCGGAATTGTTAATCGCCAGCGGATTTTGTGGTGGGACCACGCATCAACTGCATCCGGAGGATCTGGTGATTGCTGATAATGCGTCCGACCTGTCGAAGAAAGCGCGCGCGATTTTACCTGGTGCCGTCGTTGGCAAAATTCATTCTGCGGATCGGATCATTGATCCGGCGGCGGATCGATACGAGATCGGGCGCGAACACGTCGCGATCGCGATCGACATGGAAACGGAAACGATTGCACGTCTCTGCGCAGCGAGATCAATTCCGGTGTTGGCGTTGCGCGTAGTAAGCGACTCGCCGGCCGCGCCATTTCCAATGCCTCCAAGTGTGCTTTTCGATATTGAAAAACAGCGCGTGAACTTTTTCCTGCTTTTCAGTTATATCGCGCGCAATCCCACGTCTGTGATTCATTTGACGCAATTTGCGAGGCAAATCGCACGCGCGAAAACCAAGCTGGCAGCCGCGCTTTGTGCAGTCCTTGCTGAATTGTAGCTGCCGCTGTCTCCAGCGGCAGACTCCACAAATATTTCTGCCGCCGGTGATGGCAGCGGCAGCGACATCGAAGTCGGCGGTCATAGACCGCCGCTGCAGCTACGGATTCGCCGGTTCAATGTGCACCAGCACGTCGGCGATGCGTGGATCTGTGGCGCGGATCGCATCTTTTACCCGATGCGCCAGCTTGTGTCCTTCGTGAACGGAAATGCTGCCATTCACGAGCACGTGCAGATCGACGTAGTAGGAGACCCCCATTTTGCGAACGAAACATTTATCGAGATCGATTACGCCAGGGACTGAACGTGCAGCGCGCCGAATACTCTCGCTAATTTCACCGCGCGGCGCAGTATCGAGAATTTCGCGTAAAGCCGGGCCGAGTAAACGCGCCCCGGTGGTAGCGATGATGGCACAGGCGAACAAGGCGGCATAATCATCCGCGCGTTGCCATTTTTCGCCGCCCACGAGCGCAATGGATATCCCGAGGGCTGCGGCCATCGAAATAATGGCGTCGACGCGATGATGCCAGGCGTCGGTAGTGATCGCGGTGCTGTCGATGGCGCGGCCGAGTCGGCTGACCGAGCGAAACAGCGATTCCTTAACAATGACGGCGATGATCAGCACGAAGAGGGTGAATGGCGCGGGTCCATGATGCGGCAAAAAAATTTCGCGAACGCTCGCAACTGCCAGAACAACGGCGGCCGCGAGAACGCCAAGGGCAACAATCACGGCGGCGAGCGGTTCCGCTTTGCCATGGCCATACGGATGGGTGGCATCCGGTGGACGCGCGGCAAATCGCAGTCCGCCCCAAATGACGATCGAGCCCGCGGCGTCGAGCGCGGATTCGATACCATCAGCGATGAGCGCGTAGGCATTTCCAAAAACGCCGGCTGCGATTTTGATGAATGCAAACGCCACATTGACCGCGAGCCCGACCAGAGCCAGTCGGGCGCCGGATTGCAGATTGCTCGCGGCAGCGTCACCGGTAGGATGAGCATTCATGCAGAAGGAAACGATTAGCGTAGCGGTTTACTCCGCGCACGGAAATCCTGCGGATGTTTTGCGTGTTGAATCTCGGCCGTGGCCAAGGCCGGAACCCGACGAAGTGGTGGTGGAAATGCGGGCCGCGCCAATCAATCCGGCGGATTTGAATGCAATCGAAGGAAAATATCCGGGGAAACGCGAGGTGCCAGCGGTGCCAGGATTCGAGGGATCAGGAATTGTTTCGGAAACGGGGCGGAACGTTAGCAAGCTAACCGTGGGTTCGCTGGTGCTCTTGCCGCACGATATTGGAACGTGGCGGGAAGCGTGTGCAGTCGAGGCGGAACAGCTAGTGATCGTTCCGCCGGAAGTCGATCCCGTCCAGGCGGCAATGTTAAAGATCAATCCGCTGACGGCATGGCGACTCTTGCACGGTTACGTGGAACTAACGGCCAGCGATTGGGTAATTCAAAACGCCGCGAATTCGGCGGCGGGCCGCTCCGTAATACAAATCGCGCACGCGCTCGGATACAAAACCGTGAACGTGGTTCGGCGTGAAGAGCTGATCGAGGAATTACGTACCGAGGGCGGCGACGTTGTCCTGATGGATGGCGAAAATCTTCGCGATGAAGTGAAGAAGGCGACTGGGGGTGCCCCGATTCATTTGGGATTGAACGCCGTCGGTGGCGAAAGCGCACTGCGTCTGATGAATTGTTTGGCCGCGAGCGGCACGCTGGTAACTTTC
This sequence comes from Verrucomicrobiota bacterium, assembly GCA_003219125.1. GTDB lineage: Bacteria > Verrucomicrobiota > Verrucomicrobiia > Chthoniobacterales > UBA10450 > AV69. The sequence goes on along the minus strand of QHPP01000075.1, from coordinate 1,435 downwards.
GGCGCGATGAGTTTGCAGCCGTTAAAAATTCCGAACGGGCTGCTTATTTTCAAAGATTTGCGTTTCCGCGGAATTTGGATCAACAAATGGTACGACAACGCCACGCCAGCGGAGCGAATGGCAGCGTTTAACCCGATTTTCGAAATGACCGGGCGCGGTTTGCTGCAAACGAAAGTCGAAAAAACATACCCGCTGAGCGAATTAAAAGCGGCAGTTGAGCATGCCGCCCGCGCGCAGCGCCGCGGCAAAATCATATTCGAATTTGGCGTCCACTAAAGACATGGAATGCGACAGAGCGGCGAAGCCGTCACTACGATAAACGTTCATCTCCGGTTGCGCTTCTTGTCATTCCGAGCGCAGTCGAGGAATCTCAAATTTTTAACAGAGGAATAGCAAGAGACGTCTCGGTCCGAGCCGGACTGGCATATTCGCTCGACATGACAAAGTAAGGGCCAGCAGCATGATGCTTTATTTTGCGTTCTTTGGCGTGTTTAGCGGCATGTTCTGTGTCGGATGAAGAAGCAAAGGACAATCGTTGTCGGTGCCGGAATTAATGGCGTTGTTGCTGCGATTGAATTGCGAAAACGCGGACACGAAGTGGTCCTGATCGATCCCGGCCCGTTACCACATCCCCTCGCCGCTTCTACCGATATCAGTAAGGCGGTGCGGGCAGCCTACGGCGCGGATGAAGATTATACGAAACTCGCGGAGCGCTCGATCAACTTGTGGCGGCAGTGGAACGTGGAATTTGGCGTCGAATTGTATCACGAGATCGGATTCCTTTTCATGCGCCAGCGCCCGATGCAGCGGGGTGATTTTGAATACGAGAGTTTCAAGCTCCTCGAGCAACGTGGGCACCGGATCGAGCGGATCAGTTCAAAACAGCTGCGCGAGCGTTATCCGGCCTGGAATGCGGAACGTTACCCCGATGGTTTCCTCGATTTGGAAGCCGGATACGCCGAAAGCGGACGGGTTGTTGCCACACTAATCCAGCGGGCGAAGTCGCGTGGCGTGGAATTGCGCCAAACTTCAAAGTTCCGGGACCTGAATGAGACGGGCGGTCGCGTCAAAGGGATCTCGTTAGAAAATGGGGAAAAAATCGCAGCGTGTGCAGTTGTGATGGCGGTTGGGGCGTGGACCCCGTACGCGTTACCATTCACCCACAATTTTCTTCGCGCGAGCGGACAGCCGGTATTTCATCTCAAACCGGATAAGCCCGAACTTTTCACGCCGGAACATTTTCCAATTTTTGGTGCGGATATTTCGACTACCGGGTATTACGGTTTTCCACTCAATCGCGACGGCGTGGTGAAAATCGCGAATCATGGGCAAGGACGCGAGATGTCGCCAGATTCTCCCGAGCGCGCGGTTACGAAAGAGGAAGAGAGCAAAATGCGCCAATTCTTGTCCAACTCGTTTCCGGCGCTGGCGAATT
>QHPP01000166.1 GCA_003219125.1 Verrucomicrobiota bacterium | reverse complement strand
GCCGCCCGATCTTGATCATATTCCCGGGGCGATATCACGCCGGATTTGACCAGCATGCCTGACCGCGTTTCATCTGCCTTGGCTTGTGTGTATTTGGCCCGAGCCGCCTCGACGTTTGCTTGTTGCGCGGCGGCTGAGAGCCTGAGATCCTCGGGATCAAGCCGCATCAGGGGCTGACCCTTCAGGACCCGCTGTCCCACATCGACGGATCGCTCCAGGATTTTTCCCGCGACTCGGAAGCCCAAGTCGCTTTGCACTCGGGCTTCCACGATCCCGGTGAAGGTTCTGCCATTCGAGCCAGCCGCTTTCGCCTTGAAAACCTCTACCCTCGGAGACTGCAGGCGCGGATCTTTCACGGCCGGCTTGGAACACCCCGCCATCAAGGCCACCGTCAGCCATCCTGTAAGCAGAGCAATGGTCATCAGTGGGCGACGATCTATTTTCACAAAGCTGACGTCATACGCGCCCGCTTTGAGACCTAATCGGTGTAACAATACTGCGTCTGGATGAGCGCCGCGCTCCGCCAGCAACTGCGCGATTTCCCGACCAATGCCGGAGGAAACTCCGGTGACCAATGTGATTTTATTTTTTAATGAGGTGTGCATATACACAATTTAAGTTTAGTTTATCGGCTTTAAGAGCATTCAGGGTTTTAGTTATTTGTTCAGAGCCAAAGCGGCAGTTTCGAGATCGGACAAAATGGCGGACCAACGTTTTTCACCGAGAGTTTTAACCGCGGCGCGTTGAGCAGACTTCCAAGCCGGCGCGAGTTTCTCAATCTGTTTTCGGCCTTTGGCAGTAATTGCCAATTCCACAAGCCGGCCGCGCCCACCGCCGCTGACCCGCACCAAACCGTCTCGCTGCAACGGCCGGAGATTCCGCACAAGCGTCGTGCGCTCCATCCCCAACCAATCACTCAATTCCGCCATGTTCCAACTGTCCTTGGTTTTCAATGACTCCAAGATCGGCCCTTGTGTGGGGCGGATTCCATGCCGCCGCATTTCCGCGTCATAAAACTGCGTCACAGCCCGAGTCACCCAACGCAAGTTGAAGCACACGCAGTTTTCCGCCGCCGACAGATCCAGTTCTTTGGGCATGGTGTGTATATGCACTACTTGGGCGAAATTGTCAAGTGATTTTTTGTTTTTAAATTTTCCAGCGCTTGTGTCGCGGGTAAAACACCTGAAAATCACGCCTTCGCGTAAAGCTCGCTGCTGTCCTTGCCGTGAACTCCCACGACTTTTCCTATATTCCCTTGTCAACGCTGCCGGCGGTAATCGCTCGGCGAGAGGCCTGTTTCTCTTCGGAAGAGTTTCGCGAAATGGCTGGGATTGCTGTAGCCCACATCCATCGCGACCGCGATGATGCTTTTCTTTGTCTCACGCAGCATTCGCCGTGCAGCATCCATTCGCAAGTTGATGTGATACTGCGAAGGCGACACGCCAGTGGCATTCTTGAACAGGCGATTGAAATGAAATTTGCTCAGCCTCGCTTGTGATGCGAGCCGTTCCAGATCGAACTCTTCAGCCATGTGTTCGCTTATCCAATCCGTGATTTGACGAAGCTTGAAGCCGGGCAGAGACGGACTGCCGCTGTGGGGCTCTGAAACAAGGTCGGCATAGTTTCGTGCGAGGTGGACAGCGATTACCTGAGCGATGCTTTGGACGAGAAGCGGACTTGCCTTTCGGCGTATCAATTCTTTGTGCAGCCGTTCCATCAACCAGTTCAAATCGGCATCAGTGAATGCTGAGACGTCCCGCAAACGAGCGTGCTTCGCGTCAGCTCCGAAAACTTCTTCGAAGGCGCGCTGAATCAGCGGCAGCTCGACGAACACGAGCATCGTTTCAAACGGTTCCGGAGTCAGTGCTTCCCAGCGGCAGTCGTAAATGCCTCCTCCCGTCGTGAGAAAGAAAGACCCTCTCTTGATCCGATGAGTAATCCACGGCCGGTTGCCTTCCCGCTCCTGAAACTCAGCCTCACCCGACATGGTCCATGTAATGAATGGTTCGCTGACCGCGGGAAGATGCACCATGTCGACGATGCGCGGCGAAGCGATGATGCACGCTTTGATGTCTCGCCACGCTTCCCCTCGACAGGCGCGTAGACATTTGCCGCCAATGTAACTTTCGTATGCTTCGGCAGATGTTGTTTCGGGGATCGGCACGAGGAGAAGATGATCGATGCCGCCGAAGAGTGCGAGCCGCTTGCAAGCGGCTGCGTCACCTTCTCGCCGCTCAGCGACCTGTCATCTTCTCAAGCTGTTCGGGATAGCGAGCCCCTTGCACTGTAATCTTTGAAGCCGCGATTTCGATGTCGCAAGGATCGTCGGCGGTCAGTTCAATTGCGGTTGCTCCGATATTTTCCTCCAGCCGATGCAACTTGGTGGTGCCTGGGATCGGAACAATCCAGGGCTTCTGCGCGAGCAACCAGGTGAGCGCAATCTGAGCAGGTGTCGCCTTCTTCCGTTTTGCGATCTTGCCAATCAAATCAACCAAGGCTTGATTCGCTTTGCGCGCCTCCGGCGTAAAGCGAGGGAGTCTGTTGCGGAAATCGGAACTGTCGAACATGGTATCTTCGTTGATCTTTCCCGCGAGAAAGCCCCTACCCAAAGGGCTATACGGAACAAAACCGATTCCGAGTTCTTCGAGCGCCGGCAATACTTCCGCTTCAGGGTCTCTCATCCACAGCGAGTATTCGCTCTGGACCGCAGTGACCGGCTGAACCGCGTGTGCACGACGGATCGTTTGCGCTCCGGCTTCAGAAAGGCCGAAGTGCTTGACCTTACCTTCCTGAATCAGCTCCTTCACCGCTCCGGCGACTGATTCGATCGGCACGCCGGGATCAACACGATGTTGATAGAACAGATCGATAACATTGGTCCTGAGTCGCTTGAGCGAAGCTTCAGCAACTTCTTTGATGTGCTCTGGCCGGCTATCGAGGCCGATCTGCTCGCCTTTAGAACCAAATTTAAATCCGAACTTGGTGGCGATCACCACTCGTTCACGCACCGGAGCCAGAGCTTCGCCCACGAGCTCTTCGTTGGTGAACGGGCCGTAAATTTCAGCGGTGTCGAAAAAAGTAACGCCGCGCTCGACGGCCGTGCGAAGGAGCAAGATCATCTCCTGCTTATCTGCAGGCGGGCCGTAGCCAAAGCTCATCCCCATACACCCGAGTCCAATGGCCGAAACTTCGAGATTACTTTTTCCTAGTTTGCGCTTCTTCATCCTTGCCAAACTCCTGACTCCTAACTCGTGGCTCCGATTCAAACAACAACAGAAGAAAACAAAGAGAACAAAGTTTCACTGAGTTTCGCTTCCGTTACATGATTGCTCTGTCACTCAACTTCTCAACCGCTTGTCACGCCGAAGCTTCGTGCGAAGGCGGATCAACTCTCAACGTTTTCGTCACTCCGATTTGAGAGAAGCCATGTCGATCGAGAAGCGGTACTTCACATCGGACTTGAGCAATCTTTCGTAGGCTTCGTTGACTTTCTGGATCGGAATAACTTCGACGTCAGCGGTGATGTTATTTTTGCCGCAAAAGTCGAGCACCTCCTGAGTTTCGGCGATGCCGCCAATCATCGAGCCGGAGAGACTGCGCCGCCGGCCAATGAGGCCGAACGCAACGACCCCCAACGGTTTCGCCGGAGCGCCGACCAACGTAAGATTGCCGTTCACGCCAAGTAAATTGATATAGGCGTTGATGTCGTGATCGGCGGAGACGGCATCGAGAATGAAGTCGAAGCTGCCGGCATGCTTATTCATCTCGTCCGCGT
>QHPP01000074.1 GCA_003219125.1 Verrucomicrobiota bacterium | reverse complement strand
TTCTTCTGATTACGCAATACGTTCAGATTGGGACCGCTGTTTCGATCGGATTGTTGATCTGGAGCGGGCACATCGCGATCTGGCAGGTTTTCATTTTCGCCGCGATCCAGGGAGCTTCGAATTCGTTCGAAATGCCAACCCTTTCCGCCCTCGTCCCCGAATTGGTCGAGCGCGAGGAAATCCAAAGCGCAATTTCACTCGATCGCTCGGTATTCCACGGCTCAAGGATGATTGGATTTTCTCTTTCCGGCATGCTGATCACGGCGTGGGGAATGGCTTCCGCATTTTTTGTTAACGCTTTATCGTTTGTCGCCTTGATCATTGCGATTCTTTCCCTGCCGCCACGGCGCCGTGGAAGCGCTGAAGAAGAAGAGAAACGCGCCAGCGGAATCAAGGAAGGCTTTCGCTACATCGCCAAAGATAAACCGAGCCTGGCGATGCTAGCCCTGATCGCGACCCAATCGGTATGCATTTTCCCGATTATCACGGTGATGATGCCGCTCTACGGCCGCCTCGTGCTTCATCTTGGTCCCGATCGAGTCGGATACCTGATGGGTGCCTCGGCGATTGGTTCCGTCGTCGGCTCGCTTTTCCTGATCGGATTACCGCGCGACAAACGCGCTCCTCTGATGATGATGTGCGCTGCGGGGGTGACTGGCGCAGTATTCGGGATGTCGCGAGCGCCGACTTTTTATCTCGCGACCGCGTTGATGGTCATCAATTCATTAGGCCTGGCCACGAATTTCGGACTGGCCAGCACGATTGTGCAGGAGCGCGCACCCGATTACCTGCGCGGACGTGTTTCTGCCGTGTTTATGTTGAGTTTTGTCGGACTAATGCCAATCGCTGGGCTTGGCGTGACCAGCCTCTCCGATGTCATCGGAATGCCAACTGCGTTGGCAACTGCCGCGATTAGCTATGGCGCAATCACATTATTGATTCTCGCTCGAGTTCGCCGGCAATGCGCCGAACCGGCGCTAAGCGAACCGACATCGCCCGCGCCTGCGCCGCCTGTCGCCGCGGCCATTTAATGTGATTGCATTCTCGACCTGCTGGAATTCCGGGCGTCACACGTCCGGCGAGGAGATGTTGCGCGAAATCCAGGCTCTCGGATTCAACCTGATTGAACTCGGTCACGGCATTCGTATTTCACTCATACCTGGAATTCAAAAAATGTTCGATGCCGGCGAAGTCCGTTTCAGCAGCCTGCACAATTTCTGTCCGCTACCGGTGGAAGTGATGAGTGCGTCACCCGATTGCTATGAATTTTCAGCCGCCACCAAGAGCGAACGCAACCGCGCGGTCAAACAGACGCTGCAGACACTGGACTTTGCCGAGCGCTTGAACGCATCTTTTGTTGTGCTGCATTGCGGCTCGATCGCGATGAATCCAATCACCGATGAATTGATTGCGTTGGCGCAGAAGGGCAGCCTTCTTTCGCGCAAATACGTCAGAAAAAAAATCGATGCCGTGCGAACGCGCGAACGCGCCGCGCCTTCGCATCTCGCGCGCGTGAGGGAGTGCCTCAAACCGATTGTCGAACGCGCTTCTGAGAAAAATCTCCGGCTTGGGATTGAGGGGCGTCGTGGATATGAAGAAATTCCATCGGAGCGCGAAATCCCGCAATTGCTCGATGAAATCGCCGCCCCCCACGTCGGTTACTGGCACGACATGGGTCATATCCAAATTAAGGAAAATCTTGGGTTTCTGGATCATGTCGAATGGCTTGGAACGATCGCTCCGCGCACGATTGGCTGTCACATGCAGGATGTGAAATGGCCGGGACAGGATCATCAATCCCCGTTTCTGGGCGACATGCGACTGGAGCAGCTCACACGCATGTTGCCGCAAAATTGCCAGATTGTATGGGAGCTCAGTCCGCGTGTATCAGCAGAAGAAATCATGCAGTCCCGCACAATTTGGAAAGAACGCTTCAGCGAATGAAAAAGATCCTCCTCACCCTTTTTCAAATCGCTGTGACCGTGGGCATGCTCATTTGGGTATTTCACGACCCGAATCAGCGCGCCAAAATGGCAGAAGCGCTGCGGACCGCCGATTATCGATGGGTTGGGGCCGGGATCCTGGCCTACGTCTTGGTTGAGATTTTTGCGGCCTTTCGCTGGCAAATTCTGCTCCGCGTGCAAAAAATCCGACTCAGTTTTTCGCGGGTCGCCGGATTGTTTCTTATCGGCATGTTTTATAATCAGTTTCTTCCCGGAGGAACCGGCGGCGATATTATTAAAAGCTATCTCCTGCTCAAAGAAACAGCGGATAAAAAAGCGGGTGCTTTGCTCGCAGTGGTCTTTGACCGGCTTATTGGTTTGGTGGCGCTGGTCGCTATCACTGTCACCCTGGTCAGTCTGCGTTTCGATATCCTCTCCCAAAGTCCGGAGACGCGACGGTTGCTCTGGATTTTGTTGTTTCTGCTGAGCAGCTCAATCACGGCTCTCCTCACCAGCTTCATCATCAGCGGGTTCAATCTTTTTCACTGGTTGCCCCACAAGTTTCCCGGGCGTGAAAAATTAATTGAGGTTTCGGCGGCTTATCATCTTTACGCGAGGCACTGGGTCGCGACCTTCCTTGCCTTCGGTGCATCGCTTGGCGCTCATTTGGCAACCTTCACTACTTTTCTTTGCGTGGCCTACGCCTTCAATGTGCCCTCGGCATTTCCGGAAGGCGTGAAAGTGATCGACTTCTTCGCCGTACTGCCGATCGAACGAACGATTACGGCGCTGCCGATTAGCTTCGCCGGCTTGGGTCTGCGCGAACAAATTTTGCAGGTGATGCTGCACAATGTTTGTCATGCCTCCGTTGCTGTTTCAAAACTCATCGGTACGATGGGTTTTCTCATTATTTTTCTCTGCTGCGTGCCCGGCGGCATCGTTTACTTCTTCTACAAACCGAGCGGCGAGATCCGTCACGTGCGTATGCGTGAAATGGAAACAGAAGTAGCGACGCTTGAGCATGAAATCGGTCGTTCGGAATAAAAACGTTGGAGAGGCCTCATTGCCCCGATCTCACCCGTCGCGGCGCCGAGGTCGCTCCCACATTCAACTTCCATTCGTCGCTGTTACCTTTGCCATGACGGTTGATGGCAAAGTGACAACAAAAAACTACGCCTCCGTCGATTTCACCTCGCGTGAAGACAAGGCGCATCTCATTAGACAACGCGCGCGCGGTGATGCCGTTCTCGTCGGTCACGGCACTATCGAAAATGACAACGTGCGGCTGGGGATTCCGCGGGAAGATTTACGCAAGGAGCGAATCGCGCGCGGACAATCGCCGTATCCGATCCGTGTCATTGTTTCGAATAGAGGCCGGATCAATCCAAAACTGAAGATTTTCGAAACTGATTTTGCGCCCATCATTATTTTCTCCACCACTCGAATGCCGCTCAAAACGCGGGCACAGTTGCAAGAGAAGGCGACCCTTTATCTGAGTCAGGCCCGTGGTGTTGATCTGCGCTGGGCGCTGCAGGAATTGCGTTACGATTTCAAAGTGAAATACGTTGCCTGCGAAGGCGGGCCGGCGCTGTTTCGCTCATTGCTCGAGCAAGGGTTAGTCGATCAACTTAATCTAACAATCGCGCCATTTCTCTTTGGTGGAAAAAATGCACCGACTCTCACTGGCGTGAGCCTCGATTTTCTGCCGCGCAGCATTCGATGTTTGTTGAAGGAAATGAGGGTCGTCGGCGACGAATGTTTTCTGACGTATCGAATCGCCCGCCATCCCGGAGTGAAGTCGCCTGCCGCGCCGTAGCTTTATGCGAAGGCTGGGAGGATCCCGGTGCGAGAGGGTTAAGGTAACTTCAACGAGACCCTTCGACCTGACTATGCCAGCACGAGGAACATAGACCTCAGGTCTGTGCGCCCAGCGGAGTTCTACTCCGCTCGAACTGAAAAGCAGCGGAGAAAATCTCCGCTGGGCGCACAGGGCCCAGCCCTGTGTTCCGCCGCTCGGGATGACGAAGCGCACTTTCCGTCCGCGGTAACGATTGCTAGATTGGCGAATGCGTTTCCCCCTACTCATTTCGATTAGCGCGATCTGGATCCTTTCCCCGATTGCCGTTCTCGCGGACGCAATCGTGGAAGGGCGGGTTAATCTGCCCAAATCGCATGCGCCGTCGCCGGTCATGGCCAAGCGCTACGAGATCGTAACCAACGGTGGCGTTCTCGCGACCAGGCCTCCCTTGGCGGTGGTTTACCTTGATGGTTCTTTTCCAGCGCCGACTTTCCGTCCGACTAAACAGGTCGCACAAAAAGATCTGACGTTTCTTCCACCGCTTCTCCCGGTGCAAGTTGGCACAGCGGTCGAATTTCCGAACCTGGACGACACCTACCACAACATTTTCTCTTATTCCCCCACCAAACGATTCGATCTCGGCCGCTATCGTCCGGAAGAACGGCCAATTCCTTCCGTGCTTTTTGATGTCCCAGGGCTGGTCACGCTTCGATGCGATATTCACGAACACATGCGTGGACTTATTCTGGTCTTAAACACGCCCTACTTTGTCATTACCGATGAAGGCGGACGATTTCGATTGAGCGGACTTCCATCGGGCCGTTACACGCTCAAAGCATGGATCGACAGCAAAACTACTCGCGAGCAACCGGTGGAGCTAAAGAGCGGCGCCACACTGCGGACTGATTTCCCGTGAGCTCTTCCCTCGAGCCGAACCAACGCAGCGTAACGCGTTTCCGAACCAAGTTGTTTGTCGCAATGATGTTGGTCGTTTCGGTGCTGACCGGGCTCGCACTTTATTTTGCCCACCGCAACGTTGCGGCAACGGCGGAGCGAGATTTGCGGGAAAATTTTCAAGCCGAGATCTCGTCGCTCCACAAAGTTCAGGCGTTGCGGCATGCTGCGCTGACCGAACGTTGTCGCGAGTTGGTATTGAAACCGCGGCTTCACGCCGCGCTGGAGGACAATGCTCTCGACTTGTTGTACCCGACCGCGAAGGATGAATTGCGGGATTTGATGGAGGGCGCAGCGCCAGGAAGACGCGAAGGAGCGAACTCACTTCAAGCGAGATTCTACCGTTTTCTCAGTAGCTCGGGCGCTATCATTCCACCACGCAATCCAACTGAAGTAGGACGGCTAAGCAGGGAAGCGGAAGCGCAATTGGCCCTGAAGAGATTGCCAGACACACAACAAATCGGCTACGTCCTCGAGAGAGCCGACACCATCGACGGAACTATGAATGAAGTCATGGCGCTGCCGATTTTGTCGACCGAGACGGGAGAAGTTATTTCCGCGCTGGTAGTGGGCTTTAAACCATTTGAGGTCGTAGACAAAGGCGAAGGCACCGGATTGAAAAGCGGCATTTGGGTGAATGGGCGATTACACCTGCCTTCGCTTCCGAAGTCTGCCCAGCTAAAAATCGAAGACGACATCGCTCAGGCGGTCAGCAAGGCAAATGGCACGCAAAATAGCTTTAAGGTCTCAGTCAATGGCGAGCAACAGCTTTTATTTTACAAACCTCTCAATCCGGGATCGCTCTTCCCGCCGGCGTATGAGATCTGTGTTTATTCGCTCGCTAATTCAATCGCGCAACAGCGTCGATTAAGCTGGCAAATCGGCGGCGCGGGCGGGTTATTGTTGCTTCTTGGCTTCGTCGCCAGCCATTTCATCGCCGCTCGGCTCTCCGTTCCGGTGGAGAAGCTCGCGGTCGACTCCGAGCAGAATCGAGCACAGCGGAGAAAAGCCGAGGCCGCGCTGGCCTCGACCAGTGAGGAATTGGAACGATCAGCGCGTTATTCGGCCGATGCCTCGCATCAATTGAAAAGTCCGGTCACGGTGCTGCGAGCCGGACTTGAGAGTCTGCTGAACCGTGAGGATTTCAAACCGGAAGTCTACCACGAGCTTTCCGGGCTTCTTCATCAGACTTACCGACTGACTGGCGTAATCGACGATTTGCTTCTGCTGGCCCGGATGGACGCGGGCCATGTTGAAATTGACTCCAAACCGGTGAATCTGAGCGAGCTCATTGAAGAATGGCTGGATGACCTCGGAGCGCTTCCCGAATCGCCCGATGTGAAGATCGAGAAGGATTTTCCAGCGGAATTGTACGTTGCGGGCGAAAACCGTTACACCTCGCTGATTGTTCAAAACGTCCTGGAGAATGCGCGCAAATACAATCGCCCCGGTGGACGAATGCGAGTTAAGGCGGAGAGCGAGGCGGAGGACATTGTACTTCTCATCGGCAACACCGGCCGGCCAATCGCGGCGGATGCGCAAAAATACATTTTCGAGCGTTTTCACCGCGGTGGAACTCGCTTGAGTGTTTCGGGACACGGGCTGGGTTTGAATTTAGCCCGGGAGTTGGCCCGATTGCACGGCGGCGGTTTGCGATTGGTACGGTCGGGCGACGATTGGACAGAGTTTGAAGTGCGCTTTCGCGCGTTACATCCGGCACCGGCCGCTGCCGCAGAAGTAGCATGAAATCGGTTGCAGCACTGAGTCTGTATTTCCTGGCCTGCACCGCGCGCGCTCTGGATACTGATGACTTGCTCGACCGGGTGGACACCGCGCTTAGTGTGGCGGCGTTCCAAGATGAGGTGCGTCTACGCTTGAGCGGCACGATCGATCTTGAGGGATATCATTTCCAGCAACCGGCCCCCGGACTCATCGATAGTAATATTGACAATCTTTTCAACCCGCGGCTGACACTTTTTCTCGACGCCCAGATTGGGCCGAAGGTCTATGCTTTTGTTCAGTCGCGTCTGGATCGAGGTTTTGATCCGAGTGATCACGGCGCTAAAGTCCGGCTTGACGAATACGCCCTCCGATTTACCCCATGGAAGGACGGAAGATTCACACTTCAAGTCGGTAAGTTCGCTACCGTCGTCGGCAACTGGGTTCCGCGCCATTTGCCGTGGGAGAATCCGTTCATCAATGCGCCGTTGGTTTATGAAAACGTTACCGCTGTCAGCGACAAAGTCGCGCCCAGATCAGCGGGCTATTTTGTCTATCGATTTCAAGGCGAGAAATACGAGTTCAATCCAGTAATCTGGGGGCCCAGTTACGCCAGCGGCGTTTCCGTTTCCGGGCGGCTCGGTATGTTTGATTACGCCGGCGAAATGAAAAATGCTTCGCTCTCCTCGCGGCCCGAGTCGTGGAGCGTGACCGCGATTGGGTTCGAACATCCTTGCTTCGCTGCTCGCCTCGGCTTTCGCCCGAACCAAGCTTGGAACTTTGGCGTGTCCATGGCGGACGGCGTTTATTTACGACCGGAGGCGGAACCGACCTTGCCGCCCGGCCGCGACATCGGTGATTACCGCGAACTCGTTCTCGGTCAAGACGCCAGTTTCGCCTGGCATCATTTGCAATTATGGGCCGAAGTCTACGAAGCGCGTTTTGAAATTCCGCGGGTTGGTGACGCGGACACGCTCGCCTATTATTTTGAAGCGAAATATAAATTCACACCCCAGCTGTTCGGTGCGGTGCGCTGGAACCAGCAGATCTTTGGATCTGTCGATGATGGCAGAAAGGGCAGCCTCCGCTGGGGTCAGGATTTGGGACGCATCGATGCTGCGATTGGATATCGTTTCACCTCGCACACCCAGCTCAAGTTGCAATACAGCTTTCAGCACGAAACGACGGGGCCGCGCGACGACAACCACCTCCTGGCTGTGCAGTTCACAGTCCGCTTCTAGAAATGGAACGAAGCCGAGAAAAGTAACGCGTCTGTTACCTTTGCAGTATCGTTTCCAGCGGAAATACGGCTTAATGGTGGAATGCTCGATGTCACATGGTTGCTCGCGATTCCGCCAATGAGAATGTTAGCCAACCCATAATGGGCGCTCCGATAAGTTTTAAAATTTGTGCGCACCCTTATTGCTGAAGACGATGTCCGACTGGCGCGACAGATCGCGTCGGCGCTGACCGAAGCTGGCCATGATCCGGTTGTGACTCACGATGGCGAAACCGCATTGCGCGATGCAGCGGAGTCTTCTTTCGACTTGATCGTGCTCGATGTCGGGCTGCCACGAATGGACGGATTTGAAGTCTTGCGTCGCCTGCGCTCGCGCCGCATTCCGAGCCGCGTTTTGGTGCTTACCGCACGTGGCGAAGTCAAAGATCGTGTCACGGGCTTGCAACTCGGCGCGGATGATTATTTGCCCAAGCCATTTGCCATGCAGGAATTAGTTGCCCGCGTCCGCGCCTTGGGCCGCCGTTTTGCCGAAGAACCGCCGCTCAACTTGCGCGTTGGCGATCTCACTTTCGATTTGGCGAATCATGAAGTGTATCGCGGCGCGCGACGAATCGAGCTGTCCGCACGCGAACTAATGTTGTTGAAGGTTCTGATGCGCGAGCCTGGCCGCGCCTTCACCCGCACGGAATTGTGCGAGCGCGTCTGGGAACACGCCCACGAATACGACACCAAGCTGGTCGAGGTTTTCATCGGGCGTCTCCGGAAAAAAATCGACGCACCGCCTCTCATTCACACCGTTCGTCACGTCGGCTACACCATTCACGAAGCGAACGAACATCCTGAGCAATCAAGGTAACAACAGCGTTACCTTTCTAGAGCGGCGCTCGGCGCAATTCGTTGCGATTCTATCAGTGTGAAACCGATGAGTGAATCCACCACGACATCACTCACCGCTTTGATATCAAACCCCAATTATGAAAGAGATCGCCATGAATAAAACTGAAACTCAGATGAATGACCTTAGCCAGAAACAGCACCTTAATCGGCCGGAGAACAAACGAGTTAAATCATTGAAGAGTTCGCTCAGTCGCCGTTCCTTTTTAGGCAAATCACTAGCCATCGGAGCAGGAACCGTCGGCGGGGGATGGCTCTTGGGCGGCGCCTCACCTGCCTTTGCCGCGGATGGTCTCTCACCGGGGGACGCGGCTTTGCTCCGGTTCGCAGCAGCGGCAGAAATACTCGAGGCCGACTTTTGGATCCAATACAACGAACTCGGCGGCGTTCAGGATGCCGAAGTTCCTGGCGGCACTGGGAATCAAGATTACACCGAGGCCATTGAGGTGCTGGATGAAGACATGCCCATATACATCCACGACAACACCGATGATGAAATCAGCCATCACACATTTCTCAACGCCTACCTCGCTTCCAAAGGCGCGGCTACGGTGAATCTGGGGCCTTTTCGCACTCTGCCAGGCAGTGCAGCGACAGGATCTAGCGGGAAACGGCGGCTTACAAATCTCACGCAGCTCACTCTCGACACCAGTTGGTGGACTCGGTACCGCAGCAGCACCCATAACCCTGACCTTGATCCAGACTTCGTCTTTCCGCAGGCCGTCCCAACTTTGGCGGTTGGACAGCATACGGCAATTCCCAGGACCGATGCTGATTTGAGCGACCCGAACTTCGTTCAGGCGATGGCCAACACCGCGGCCTTCCACTTTCCGACCATCGAACAGGGTGGCAACAGCCTTTATCCTTCGATGGCGCTAAGGGCGAGCAACTCGCAAGTCTTGCGAATCTTGCTCAGCATCGGCCCCACCGAAACAATGCACTTTCAAACCTGGTCTGACAAAGCCGGCAATGCGCCGCCGTTAACTGCCGTCGATCCGGTGACCGGAGTATCGGTAACGTTTCCCGATCTGGAGGACGTCGGCGAGAATCTGCAAAAGAGCCTGATCATGCCAGAGCCATGCCCGTTCCTCAGTCGAGATCTCCCGCGATGTTCAATCATTCGACCGACCAAGACGACCGGTGTTGCCATGGGCGTGGTTAAGTTTTTGACCGACATGGGGCTTTTCATTGGGCAGTCGCCGCAGTTCTTTGCCTTCATGAGCCAGTTGGCTCAGGAAGCGGATGCCGCACACCGATGATTTTAACAGGAGCGTGCCGAGACCAGTTGGATTGTCTCAAGAGGGGATAAACGAAGACTGGCAATCAAAGTCCGAGCCTCATCTGATCCAGAGGGCGGCCAAAATGGCCGCCCTACAACTTTTTGTCTTCCCGCCGAGGTCTGCGCACCAGTTCGCCCCCGCAATTCGGACAAACGCTTTTCATTTCTTTCGAGCAAATTTCGCAGAAGGTGCATTCGTACGAACAGATGTAAGCTTCGCCACTCAGCGACAGTTCACTTCCACATCGCTCGCACTTTGCTCGCATCTCCAGCGCCATGTTGTCAGTAGTCCGGGAAAGTTTATCGTTTGAAAAAGTATCGACGCAACCGCGATGCACAAAACGAATTCAATCATTATGCACGCGTCGCGCGCCGAAATCTTCGAAACCGCAGCAAACCTTGAGCTCTGGCCAAAAATTTTGCCGCACTACCGTTACATCAAATATCTCGAGCGCGGCACCAACCGTAATCTTGTCATTATGGCCGCGACCCGGTCCGGCCTTCCGATTTCATGGATGTCCGAGCAAGTTATCGACCGGGAAAAATTCGAAGTGCGTTTTCATCATCTTAAAGTTTTCACTAAAGGCATGTTTGTCGTCTGGACCTTCAAAGAAACATCCGCAGGTGTGCTCGTCGAAATCACGCATGATCTGAATTTTCGTGTACCCGCACTCGCGGCCCTGGCCGAGCCGATCATCGGCGATTTTTTTATTCATCACATCGCCAATCGCACTCTTCAATGCATGAAAGCATATCTGGAATCGAGGAGCTAGCCATATGCTTTCGGGGAAAAACGGGCGGCGTCGTTGCGTCATTACTGGCCTCGGTCCAATCACCTGCATTGGGCAAAGGAAGGAAAATTTCTGGCGTGGAATTTTAGCGGAACGCAGCGGAATCACGCACATTTCCACTTTCGATAACGCTGGTTTTAATGCGCGTTGTGCCGGCGAAATTCGCAATTGGGCACCCGAAGAATTTTTCCCGCCGCACCGTTTGAAGCGACTGGATCGCTACGCCCAGTTCGCCGTTGCTTCCGCTAAACTCGCGCTCGATGACGCAGGCCTGGAATATTCCCGTGACCAGCCGCAGCACCGCGTCGGCGTCAGTTTCGGGACTGCGCTCGGCGGAGTTTGCCAGGCTGAAGATCAGCACATTCGCTTTCTGAAAAAAGGAACGCGCGGAGTGAATCCAACTCTGGCCCTTCAAGTCTTCGGCGGCTCCGCCCATTCCAATATCGCAATTGAATTTGGGTTTCGCGGGGTTGGCACCACTAATTCAAACAGTTGCGCCAGTGGCTCCGTCGCGGTTGGCGAAGCCTTGCGCTATATCCGCGACGATTTCGCCGATGTGATCCTGGCGGGTGGAGCGGAAGCGGCACTGGCCACGCTTTCCTTTGGCGCATTCGATCTTATTAAGACCATGAGCCGCTGGGCTGGCGACCCCGCTCTGGCGTGCCGGCCATTTGATCGTCTGCGTGATGGCTTCGTCATGGGAGAAGGTGCCGGGTCGCTGATTATCGAAGAATTTGAACACGCACGAGCCCGTGACGCTCGCATTTATGCGGAAGTGCTCGGCTACAGCCTGAACAATGACGCCTTCCACATGACTTCGCCCTTGCCCACTGGCGAATCGTGCATTCGCGCAATGCACGAAGCTCTGGCGGACGCACAACTTGACCGCGAGCAGATCGATTACATCAATGCCCACGCGAGTTCGACGCAGCTAAACGACAATACCGAAACGATGTCGATTAAGGAAGTTTTCGGCGAACGAGCGAAAAGGATTCCGGTGAGCGGCACAAAAGGGTACTATGCCCATCCGCTGGGCGCGACCGGCGCAATCGAAGCCGCCCTCTGCGCGTTGGCGCTGGATCGGCAATGGATTCCACCAACGATCAACTATCAGAATCCCGATCCGTCTTGTGACCTCGATGTTGTACCAAATCATGGTCGGGCCGCAGAGTTGAACTACATCATGAGCAATTCGTTTGGCTTTGGCGGAATCAATGCCTGCGTGATTTTAGGCAAAGTTAATTAGCCTGTATTCAGTCGCGCAACAAGTCCGGGCGATTTTCGCGCGTGCGTTTCTTCGCTTGCTGTTTTCTCCACGCTGCGATCTGGGCGTGATTTCCACTGAGCAAGATTTCCGGAACCTTCCAATCACGAAATTCCCCCGGGCGCGTGTATTGCGGCGCCTCCAGCAGTCCTTCGTGAAAACTGTCGTCGTGGGCGGATTGTTCGTCGCCGAGAACATCGGGGATTAGTAAGACATAGTCTCCGATGGAAATTTCCTCATCGATCAAATGTTCAACGACTCGATGATCGACGCCTTCGTAATGGCCACAAATGACGATCAGATGCGATTCCTGTGATAGCTCTGTCGCCAGTGATTGATCAAACCGTCGCCCGGCGGGCGACATTAAAATGACCTTAGACGTTTGATGTTTGACGTTTGACGTTTGATTTCGCAGATCTTCTACTGCGGCGAAAATCGGCTCCGGTTTCATCACCATCCCCTGCCCTCCGCCAAAAGGCGCGTCATCCACCACATGATGCTTGTCGCTCGTCCAATCGCGCAGATTGTGAACGTGCAACTCGAGCGCGCCATTCTCTTGCGCGCGTTTCATCATGCTTTCGTTCAGCGGCGCTCGGCAAATTTCCGGGAAAAGCGTGATGATGTCGATGCGCATTGGCACAAATATCCGGTCAGCCCGAGCGCAAGTCGAGGGATCCCGTTGAAGTTACCTTAAAGCTTCGCGACAGGATCCCTCGACTAACGCTCGGGATGATGGACCTACTCAACGATTTCGAGCGTGGCGCGTTGATTGTGGCGGGCGGCGGCGCTGGAGAGTAGCGCCCTAATCGACTGAATGGTTTGACCATTCCGGCCGATGATGCGGCCAACATCACTTTGCCGCAGTTGCAGGCGGAAAATGGTCGTTCTACCCGACGGAATTTCCGTGATGATTGCCTCGTCGGGGAATTCCGCGAGCTGCGGTCATAGACCGCCGTTACAGAGCAGGCGCACTCACCGCCTGCTTTTTATTTTTCTTAATCAGGCTGCGGACAGTGTCCGATGGCTGGGCGCCGCGCGCGAGCCAGTGCTCAATACGATCGAGCTTGAGCGAACTGTTGTGCCCTTGTTTTTTCGGATCGTAAGTGCCGACGAGCTCGAGAAACTTTCCATCGCGCGGACTGCGTTTATCGGTCACGACCACTTTATAATAAGGGCGATTGAGTGCCCCCTCTCTGCGGAGTCGAATTGAAACTGCCATATCTTATTTTTGCATTCGCGCCATCTGCGCCATCATTTTTTTCATCTTGCCGGTGTTCTTCATTAGCTTCCGCATTTGATTAAAACGCTGAAGCAGATCGTTCACTTCGGTGACAGTCCGCCCGCTCCCGCGGGCGATCCGCTGACGACGCCGCGCATTTAATATGTCGGGCCGGGTGCGCTCCTGCGGTGTCATCGAAAGCACAATGGCTTCGATGCGCCGGAGCTGCCTGTCGTCGACCGAAAGGCCGGGCACATTACTCACTCCCGGTAACATGCCAAGGATATTCTCGAGCGGGCCAAGCTTGCGCATCATTTTGAATTGCGCGAGGAAATCGTTGAAATCGAATTTCGCGGTGCGCAACTTTCGCTCCAGCCGCTCTGCTTCTTCTTCGTCCACCGCTTCGGCCGCTTTCTCGACCAAACCAACGATATCGCCCATCCCCAGAATGCGACCCGCCAGCCGATCCGGCACGAAGGTTTCGAATTGGTCGAGCTTTTCGCCGATTCCGGCGAATTTGATTGGGCGTTGCGTCACTTCACGCATCGAAAGCGCTGCGCCCCCGCGCGCGTCGCCGTCGAGTTTGGTCAACACAATCCCGGTGATTTGAAGAGCGTCATTGAAATGTGTCGCGACGCTGACCGCTTGCTGGCCCGTGGCAGCATCGGCCACGAGCAAAATTTCCTGGGGCTGTAAAAATTCGCGCAGCCGCTTCAATTCTTCGATGAGGGGCTGATCGATTTCCTGACGCCCGGCGGTGTCGAAAATATCGATGCTGTAGCCGCGGTCGCCGACATTCTCACTAGCGCCGCGTCCGGCAACTACGGCTACAGCGGCGGCGGCGGCGCGCAACACATCTTTCTCGTTAGGTGCTGGAGTAAAGACCGGGACATCGATTTGCCGGCCAAGGGTGGCCAGTTGCTCGATCGCAGCCGGACGTTGCAAATCCATCGCGACCAAACGAGGAGAATGCCCCTGTTTCTTCAACAAACGCGCCAGCTTCGCCGCTGAGGTGGTTTTCCCCGCGCCATTCAAACCCACCATCAAAATGCGCGCCGGTTTTTCCAGATTCAGCGGGGCAGCATTGCCGCCAAGTAACACTGTCAGTTCCTCGTGAAATATTTTAACGATTTGTTGGCCAGGCGTGATGCTACGCAACACTTCTTCGCCCAACGCTTTTTCTTTGACCCGCGCGACGAAGTTTTTCGCGACTTGGAAATCGACATCGGCTTCGAGCAACGCAAGACGGACGTGGCGCAAGGCATCATTAACGTTCGACTCGCTGATCGTGCCGTGACCGCGCAGGTCCTTGAAAATGTCCTGAAGCTTATCGCCTAATTGAGAAAACATGGGGTCAAATTACGACGCAGATTCCGGGTAGCGCACGCGTCTCGCGTGTTAATGCCAGTCCGGCTCGCACTTTGGGCGTCTCGCCCAAACAATCTTTCGACGAAGTCCGCGATGGCGAGACGCCATCGCCAACACGCGAGACGCGTGCACTACCCGGAATTATCATGTCTCGCTACTTCTTCGGTGTGGGCGAAGCCGAGACAGCTGGCGAAACGCCGCCTTCTTCAACCGCGAAAGTCCAGTGCGCTTCCACTTTTTTTCCGCCCGATTTTGCCTCGACAATAACACTGCATTTATCGCGCAATTTTTTCGTTACCTGGTAGGAAACGGTGTTTGTTTTCGGATCGAAGGACGCCGGAACGACGCCTAATCCACTCACCCGCATCGTTACACTCCCCGGATCGATCGCGCCAAAAGCGGAAAGATTCGCACTGATTAATGGCAACGGATTGCGGGTGGTCTCACCGTCCGCCGGTTTGCTTGCAAGGTTCGATGATCCAACCTCGGCGACGGGCGCGCCGCCTCCGCTGGAAGTCGCAATCATGGAAATGGCATCAACAAAGACCTTCGGCTTGTTTCCTTCAATCAAGTAACGCCCCAGCGAATCTATGGTCGACCGAAACGTGATCGGCTGACCATAAACGGTAAAAACTGCTTCGTAGCCGACGCCCTTGGCCACATCTTTGATGTGCTGATTATAGAATCCGTAAGGAACGGCAAAGCAATTCACCTTGATGCCGAGCCGTTGTTCCAGCGTTTCTTTGCATCGGCCTACTTCATTTTGCAGCCACTGCTCGTATTCGGGTGGGCTGAGCTTTTTCTTCGCTACCTTGTCATAAGGTTTGCGCAAGTCCTGGTGCGTTTCCGAATGCGCCTGAATGTCAACTCCAGCATCGCGCATTTCCGCGAGCTGTTCCCAGGTAACGGCTTCGCCACCGCCAAAATGCCCACCACGGACGCCTTCGGTGTAAATAAAGAGCGTAAAAGGGTAGCCGAATTTTTTCATGATTGGCCAGGCCACATCGTATTGCGATTTCCATCCGTCATCGAAAGTGATAATCGCGCAACGCGGCGGAATATTTTTTTCGCCGCGCTTCCAGGCCAGAAAATCCTGCATCCCGATTACAGTGATGCCGCGATTTTTCAGCTCCTGCATTTGTTGTTCAAACATTTGAGGCGTGATTTCGGTATCCGGCCGGCGCACCTGATTGACGAAGCGGTGATAGCCGTAAACGATAACCTGCGCCGTCTGATCGACCGCCACCTTTACTGGCGGAGTTGGGGCCGTAATTGCGGCTACGGTCGGCAGCGGAGAGCCGGCGCCCGGCGCAGCCGAGGCGGCGCCGGCTGGGGTCGATCCCTCGCCAATAGTTTGGGCTTTTTGTTTTTTGTTACAGGCCGCTAATGCCAG
Organism: Verrucomicrobiota bacterium; assembly: GCA_003219125.1. Lineage (GTDB taxonomy): Bacteria > Verrucomicrobiota > Verrucomicrobiia > Chthoniobacterales > UBA10450 > AV69. The sequence goes on along the minus strand of QHPP01000074.1, from coordinate 1,332 downwards.
CGCCAGGAGCACAGGAGCTGCTACTAATTTAAGTCGCATAAACGTGAGGAACGCCTTTAAATCTGGTCACGCTAAAAACAAGCGGTTTTTGCACCATGGCAACCCGCTTTCCCGTTTTGCCCTGAAAATTTGTCAGCACGATTCGAATCGTTTATCAGTCGCAATGTCGCGTTCGATCTGGGGCAGAGGCGTCGCGCTTTGTGCGCTTTTTCTGGCAGGCTGCAAAACCGTGCCGCCGCCGCAGCAACTCAAGAATACCAGCCACACCTTTACCAGCGTTGTCGTCGATGCCGGACATGGCGGGCGAGACAGCGGAGCTTATCGTCGATCCGGCCCGCCGGAAAAAGTAGTGACGCTCGATGTCGCCACCCGGCTGAGCCACAAACTGCGCGACTCCCAATTAAATGTCGTCATGACAAGAACAGGCGATGTTTTCATTCCACTAGACACGCGCGTTGATATTGAGAACGGCACGCCGAACTCAATTTTCGTCAGTATTCATTTCAACGACTCGCGACGGCGTGGCGTGAAAGGGTTTGAGACTTACTATCGTTCACCACACGCGGCTGAGTTGGCACAAAACATCCAGAGCAAGCTTTGCTCGCTAAAAGGAGCTGTTGATCGCGGCGTGCACACTGCCGATTTTCGGGTGGTGCGTAAAGCACTGTATCCGGCGGTGCTGGTAGAATGTGGTTATCTGAGCAATCGATCGGAAGGTCGCGAAGCGCGGAACGGAGAATATCGCGAGCTGTTGGCTGATAAAATTGCGCAAGCGATTGTGGAGCAGCGTTACGGTGTGGGCGCTTATCATCGTGCTCCGGCGGCCGCGGTCGTAAATCGGGAAGCGCAACCCCAGGAGCAAAGACGGAAACCGGTACTCGCCCCGCCCGGAGAAGGCCCGGGGCTGGCGCCACCGACACTGAGCGGGCACGGACCCTAGAGACTACCGGTCCGGAAATCCCAAAATCCAAGTCCCACGCTCCAAGAAAATCTCAATCAGCAATCTCAAAATATCCACCGCGTGACGCGGTCCTTTTTGGAGATTGAAATTTGAGGTTTCCCTGGGATTTGGGGATTGAGATTTGGAATTTGGCCAGAATGGCGTTTTAGAATTCCCGGCCTCGTTTTTCCGGACCGATTGCGGCCAGCAGGATGATCGCGAGAAAAACGAAGCATTCCACCAGCGCCATGGTCAGGGCGTAATTGGGATTTCCAGTCGCGTCTCGAAAATGGTCGGCTAGCCAGGCCTGTTGTTGCGCGGCATAGGCAGCCGCGAAATTCCCCAACTGATATGCCAGTCCGGGAAATGTTCCGCGAAACTCATCCGGTGAA
>QHPP01000073.1 GCA_003219125.1 Verrucomicrobiota bacterium | reverse complement strand
GAGGGCGTTTCCTATTTGCTACGCTCGGTCGGGTTCGATGTGCGGCCGGATGAAATCAATCTTAATCCGGAATTGCGCTGGAAGAAGGGCAAGCCGGGCGCGTTTGGTTCGAGTTTATTGTAGCGAGACCCGACGCTTCGCACAGCGAAGCGGCTTCAACCGATTATTTCCGTTGGATGAGCGCGGCTTCTTCAGGCGACAAACGATCGAGCAGAATGGATTTGAGCAATTCGTTGGCACGCGCGTCTTCGTCGTTTGCTATCAACGCCGCGGCATAAACAGCGCGCCACGACGGCGGCGTTTTCGCCCACTCGATGGGTGGTCCCTGGAACTGCGCGAGCGCGGACCCGGGATCGTGTTGCCGCAATAGAGCCAGCGCAGCTGTTACCCGGAATTCGAGTCGATCGGGATATTTTGCCACCAGTTCCTTCGCTTTGGTGGCGTTCGCGCTCACATCTTTCTCAAGCAACAAATTGTAATAGGCGACACGATTCTGAGCGTTCGGATCGGCGGCGTGCAAGGCGAGCGTTTTCTCCGCGGTGGTGCGAGCGGCGGAAATATCATGCATTTTGGTGGCAAGACGTTGCTGGCCGGCAAGCGCCAAACTTGTGTCCGCGGGTGAGCGCTCGAGTCGCTGGAATGTGCGCAAAGCGATCTCATCGGCGCCGCACTGCTCTGCAAAGGCGCCGAGCCAACGCAACTTAGATGAATCATTGCCAGCCAGCGTGATAGCTTTGTTCCAATGCACTTCGGCATTGAGAGAAAGGGGCCGGGCCGCGGCCAAGCGGGCGCGGAAAGCTTCGACGACGACCGAATCGAAACTCAGATCTTTGCGCGAAAGCGTTGTCTCGATCTCACCCCAGCGTTGCTCCGCCGCCAGCGCGTCGAGTCGTGCCAGCAGAAGTTGGGGGCGCCGTTCCCCTGGACCCACCAAAGTCAGGACGCTATCAAACTGCTGGTGGGCGATCAGCCATTGCGCAATTTCAAGTTTCGCTTTCGTTCCCCAACGGGCGATGATCTCGTCAATGATCAGCGCAGTATTTTCCGGCTGCATTTTTAAACGTAAATCCGCGGCCAGGAGCGCGTCCGTTACGGTAAAGGGGTCGAGGGTGTGGAGTTGATCGAGAATTTTCGTTTGCTCATCTCTGGATAGATCCGGCGCGCGGGCGAGCGATTCGATCGCCGATTTCCTATCCGCGCCATTTTTTGCCGCGACCGCCCACAGAATCTCACGCGCTTCGGCCCGTTCATCCGCCTTGAGTGACGCGGCCAAAACTTCGGCCAGCCGTGCTTGCGCGATTTCATCCTGCGGCGCTCTTTTCATCGCAATGCGGGCGTACTCGAGCGCTTTCGCACTATTGCCGGTACGCTCCGAGTAACGTGAAGCAAGCACCAACGCATTGGTGTCAGGATTTTGTTTGAGCAATTCATCAATCGCCAACGCCGCGGCGGGAAATTTACCGGCTTGGAGCAGCACAGCGGCACGCTCTTCGCGGTCCTCACTGGTCGCCTGGGGAAGCCTGACCACTTGATCCCAAAGTCCGAGTGCTTCGTCGTGATTCAATCGCGTCGCCAGCCGGGCGGCGCCTTGCAGCGGGTTGTAGCCAAGAGGATCGAGTTGCAATGCGGCGCGATAGGTATTGGCCGCTTCCAGAAAATTCTCCTCCTGCACAAATCGCTCGGCTTTTGCAGCAAGAGAGTCGGCGCGCTTTGTTTTCAACCAATGATAGGCCGGCCGCAATGCGAGCAGGGCTGCCAGCAATAGCGCAATGAACGCGATCCCAAAGATCCGGCGCCTTTTGGTGGCGCGGTAGAAATGGCGTCGTCTGCCGCTCTCTTCATTCATTTGCGCCGTGACATTCAAACACGAATTCCAAAATCGCCACCCCATACAATCCGTCGTACATCTAGGGAACCCGCAAAGAAAAAATTCCTATTGACTCGACGACAAAAAACTGAACAGGATACAACGCGTTCCGGGGTAATGAGGAAATTGTATTTATTAGGATTTTTTGCGGCTGCGATTCTCGCGCTGGCAGCTCGGGCCGACATTATTCCTTCCATCACCACCGCAACCGACATTACACCGGCGGGCGCGGGAAACTTTAGTTGGAATTACAGTGCGACCCTGACCCAGGACGAGAATGTAATGAGCCACGACTTTTTCACGATTTACGATTTTGCCGGATACGTGCCAGGGGGGAATACCCAACCCGGAGGCTGGACGTTTAGCGCGGCGCTGATCGGAACCACTCCCGGCAAAGTGACGCCAATCGATAATCCAAACTTGTTCAATCTCACCTGGACCTATACCGGCAGCACCCTGATCGGACCCCAGTCGCTTGGGATATTCTCTGCTATCTCGCACACGAATTTGCCGACGAGCGGTGAATTTGCGTCCGAGGCAACCAAGAATTCGGGCGACCAGGCCGGCACGAAGATTGACAACATTGGCAATGTCGCGGTGCCGATCCCGGAAATGTCCGCGCTGCTGCCGATGATTGGCGTCGTTGGTTTTGGTGTGATCGGACTGACCCTGTCCTATCGTCGCCAGCGGCGAGCAAGCTGAGCCTTCAGCCGCGCACACTAAGTCAGCCGGCTGGTTGATATTGGAAGACGCTTTTTACAATCGCGATTGCTTGTTCCGCGTTCGGCGGGTGATTGGCGTCGCCGCCGACGACACAGGCGACAATTTCAGTGGCAGAGCGGCGTTTGCCTTCGAGATGCAACGCCGGCGGCGCAGCGGCAGTGCGCCGAACTTGATCGGGCTGATAGTCGAGCGGGACGGCGTCTCCATTTCGCCAAACGCCCCACAGCTCGAGCGCCTGGATGTCGCCGCGCTGAAATCGAAAAAGATAAAACTGCGTCTGGCGTCCGGAAAAATCGATAATGATCGACTGAGGCGGACCGACGCTCTCCCAGCCAATGCCAGGCATGCAGATGTCGGGCCGATGAACGAGGACGAATCGGTTCCACGGCGACGGTTTCCAAAAAAAATGAAAGGTCTCACCGGCACCGAGTCGCGGATCATGTATCCGAACATATTCGCCACTGGTCGGGTGCAGTTCGTTCCAAACATCGCGCGGCAAGCGCACTCGCGTTAGCGACGGGCCTTCCCGCACCGAGAAAAATGGCGCTGTCTGAGTCTGATCGCGCGTTTCGATTTTCGCCGATACGATTCGGGCGATAGCGATTCCGAAAACCCCGACGATGAGGATGACCAGAGCAGCACTCTGCAAGGTCGTTGGAATCGTGGCACCAATTGCGCGCAGGCGAGCATGCAAGTTTTCGAAACCGAAATGCGCGCTGGCATCGTGGCGCGAACGCAGAGCGCACGCACAAATCCAAATCGCGACCACCAGAGCAGTGACGGCAAGAGTGCCGGTGAGATCATGAATTTTTTCGACTGCGTCGAGCCCGTGCCATTCTCCCTGCAAGGAGAGCGCAAGAGTACGAATGAGATTGGTGCAAAGGGCAAGAACCATCGCGATGAGCAAGAGCGCGATACGCCGGAGTGCACCCAGCAAAAACCACTCGCCCATGGCGAGACCGAACATGATTCCAGCCTGCAATGAGCGCATCCCACTACAGGCTTCGCTTATACCGACAACACCAGTGCGAAGCGTGATTGCTCCGCCACCGGTTTGCGCCGGAATTCCAAACCAGTGCAATAATGCGGTGGTTGCGGCGGCAACTCCTTGCATCAGTCCCGCCGTTATTGGCTGCTCGAAGCGCGGCGGCCACGGAACAGCGGTAAGGAAAAACAAGATCGGAAACAATTCCGCGCGCAGCAGAGTTTTTCCGCCGGCAAGCCAGCAAACGAGGAGCGTGAAAATAATTGGAACGAATGCGATCGTCCAAATGACAATGATCGGATGCCAGACTTGCTCGCGCGCGAATTCGAGCCCGAAGAATATCGCGGTCGCGACAATTCCAAAAAAAACAATTAACCAAAAAGGGACTGCCAATATTGGACGTGCGATATTTTCGCTGTGCGCGAGGGTTAATCTGCGCGCGGCGTAAGCCACTCCCAGCATGGGAACGATCCAGCCGTAGGAATAATTGGGATTTGCGCGCCAGTATTCCGCGCAACTCCAGATCGCCCAGGTCCATCCCGCCACTAACAAAACCCAACAACCGCGATGCGCTTTAAAAATCACCGCTAAGAGTGAACCATGAATCGGACTGTGCAAAAATTCTTGGTCGCTCATTATTTGCGTGTCACAATCATTCCAATCTTCGATGAGTAAGGTGCGCGCCTCCAAGACTAGGGTAATTTTCTGGGGCGTTCGTGGTTCGATTCCGACACCAGGTCCGGGCACGGTCCGCTACGGCGGTAATACCAGTTGCGTCGAGGTGCGAGCCGAAGGCGAGATCATCGTTCTCGATGCCGGTTCGGGAATTCGACTTCTCGGCCAATCGCTCCAGCGCGAGTTCGGTTCCGATCCGATCCGGCTGGCAATCCTTATTTCGCACACGCACTGGGACCACATCCAGGGGCTTCCCTTCTTTCTGCCGGCCTACAGCGGGAAAAATCAGCTCAAGGTTTTCGGTTATGACGGCACTCGCACGCGCTTGGGCGAAATCCTCGCCGGCCAGATGGAGACGCCGTTTTTTCCCGTCACCATGGCGGAGTTGCCGGGTAAAATTGAAATCGAGGAGCTCAAGGAAATGGATTTTGAGATCGGGCGGCTTCGGATCCGCTCCAAATTCTTGAATCATCCGGGGGTTTGCGCCGGTTATCGCATTTACACCCCAGCCGGCTCGGTTGTTTACATGCCGGATAACGAACCTTTCGAGCAACTCGATGTGCAATTGCGAAATCGCGGTGTCGAAAATACCACGCGCAAATTCAAATCGCCCGCGGAAGAGCGCGCCGATCTGATCGAATTCTTGCGCGGAGCAGACCTGCTGATTGTCGATGCGCAGTACACCGATGAGGAATATCTGCGGCACGTTGGCTGGGGACATGGCTCGGTGAGCAGCGTGGTTTCACTCGCGGCCGATGCCGACGTAAAACGGCTCTTGTTGTTCCACCACGATCCCAATCACGACGACGAAATGGTGGACAAGATCGTGGACAAAGCCCGGATGCAGATCGCGCAGGTGGGCAAATCGATCGCAGTGGAAGCTGCCCGTGAAGGCAGCGAAGTGATTCTGAGCTGACCTGCCAGAGGCAAGAACCGCGGCTGATTGAGTTGACTGGAAAAGGCGACTTTCAGCCTGACTTAACATTTGAGTGTTGCAGGTGCAATACTCAAATGTTAACTGCCCCCGCCCGCAACATAAACGCTTGCAGAACAGATCGCGGCGTGGGCGATTGCGCTGGAAGCTGCCCGCGAAGGCAGCGAGGTGATTTTGAGCTAGAGTGCAGCCCCGCGTGGGCAAATCCTAACTGGAAGGGGCGACTGCCAAGTCGCCCGCGCCAGGCAACACACAGACTCGGCGGCTTCGCGGCCGCCGCTCCCAGTCAAGCGACGGCGCGTTTCGTCCATCCAGTGCGCAACAACCCCGGCCCGGTTGAAAGAGATGGACTTTAGGGGTTACTTTGCGCTTCGATTGCCTCGTGGTGTAACGGTAGCACCAGAGATTCTGGATCTCTTTGTCTAGGTTCGAATCCTAGCGAGGCAGCCAGTCATAATCAGGAAGCTTGTCGAGAAATTTGTCCGAAGTAGGATGGGGTTGGCGCGGCGGGGAAATGCCACGCTTTACAGTTATGTCAGACGAACTTAATCAATTAAGGAGAGAGGTGGCGCGGCTTCGGCGCGATCTTGATCATGTTTTGCGCGTGATCGGCCAGGAGGAGAAGCTGCCGGAGCAGCCGCGCCCGCCGTTTTTACTGCTCGATGCCGAAGTGATTTCGATCCGGCATAGCAGCGACAAAATGCCTATCCTGCTCAAAGCCGAAGAAGGCTATGCCTGCATCTACTTGAACGACAACGAAGGGCGCGCCCGCGGGCTTTTTCAGGTGGACGATGAGGGGAGCGCGCGTTTTGAGATTTGGAACAAGGACCAGGAGGTGGTGGTGTCGATCGGCGAGACCAAAGAGGGTGCCGGCGAAATTTTTGTCGCATCCGCTGATGGAAAACCCCGGGCCGGACTGAAGGCGCACGAGCTGGGTGGGATTGTGAGCGCGCAAAATTCCGCCGGGCAAACGAATGTACTGATGTTGGGGAAAGACCAGGGTGGGACATTTGTCGTGGCAGATGCGCAGGGGAGGCCGGTGGCTGAAATCGCAACAGTTGACGGCGAGGGAATTGTTTCGATCAAGGGGAAAGCGGGCTACCAGATGGCATATATGGGATGTGACGAGAATCGCGGTGTAATCGCAGTTCTCGGTAAAGAGGGAGAACAGGCGGCGGCGTTAACCAGCAACGAAAAAGGTGGGACGCTGGTATTCTTCGACCCCAAAGGAGAACCCAGGGCCAGTCTGCCCAAGTAACAGTTTGCTGCAGTCGAGAAGAGATTCCCGGGCGGGATGCTGTTTCAGTGCCGCGCCGCCATGGTTGAAAACATCGAAATGATGGGCCAGGCCGCACAAAGAACGCCGATCAGGCCGAAAAGAATGCTCTCGGGAAGAAAATCACGGCTTGTCTGCGGGTCAAAAACGCCGGCGGATAATTGACGCAAAGTTCGCAGCTCGGACAAAACTTCACTATTCCGCGCTGTGGGCAACTTGCTGGTGCTCTGCGGTGCGACCACCGGCCCGGACTCCTGGTTGGTGATTGGGACAAGGCCGTGGTCGCTCAAATCCGTGACGCCGCTTGCGGACGAAAAGTTGCGCTGAAGGCTCGTCGGATTCGCCGGTTTTTTGAGGTGATGACTCAGGATTCCAGGCATCAGCCCGGGGGAATCCTGGCGCGACTGGAACGAGCAATCATTTAGCCAATCGGGATGCGATGGCGCAACAGGAGCAACGGGTGGGGTTTTCATCTCTCCATTTTACAGCCAATCTCATGCCGAAATGGCCTAAGTTTCGATTACTAACGACGATTTTGTGCCGGTGAAATGCCCCCATAGTCGCCGTCGATGGCCGCGGCTCCAAGAAGCTGACCCAATGCCGAAGGCGAGCCGCGCCCGGCCGACCGCATGTGTTTAGGCGGCGACCGACCCTCTCAGTAACGCCCTGCTTTAGCTGGGTGTTAATGACGCCTGAGAGACCCCAATCGCTTCAGCGGTTTTTTGTCGGTGAACGAGTAAACCGCTAAAGCGTTCGAGTAGCAGACTTGGCCATGCACCTCGCTGAAGCGAGGTGTGAATGAAATGGGATATAAGCGCAGCAACCCTAAACACGTACCGGCGACCGCGGACCCAACGCTCTATCGACCGTCGCAAACTAAATTACAACGTAGCTCGAATTTTTAACTATTAATTTGTAATTTGTTGATTGCTTCCCCGTTTCCCCCGAAAAAATTCCTGAAGCAATTCGCTGCACTCGTGTGCGAGCACGCCGCTGTTGATGTCGCAGCGATGATTTAGTTGCGGCATTTGTAGAAGGTTAATCAGGCCACCGGCGGCGCCATTGCGTAAATCTTCGCATCCAAAAACCACCCGCCGCAATCGCGCATGGACAGCTGCTCCCGCGCACATCGGGCATGGCTCCTTTGTCACAAACATGTCGCACTCATTTAAACGCCAATCGCCGACCGTTGCAGCTGCTTGCGTGATCGCCAGAATCTCGGCATGCGCAGTCGGGTCCTTCAACATTTCCACTTGATTATATCCGCGGCCAATGATGCGTCCGTTCTTCGCGATCACCGCGCCGATCGGCACTTCGTCGCTGGCCGCGGCTTTGGTCGCCAGACGCAAGGCTTCGCGCATCAGCGCCTGGTCGTCGCGAGAAAGCAGATCCATCTCCGGGAAGATACGTTCGCCCGCGCAAAAGTCAGCGAATCAGGTTATGCCGCTTTAGGCAAGGTAGACGGGGTTTTTCTTTACAAATCGATTCGGATTTTGCAGGCTGGGACGATGCGACCCAGCTTGTTCGTCCTGGCTTTGCTTGCTTTGGCAACGGTGAGTTATGCCCAGGAACAGGAACGCAAACTGGTTGACCGCCTCTTGAGCCCAAACACGAAGCTGGCGAATTCCGACCAAAACAAAAAGTTCACAGGTGGATTGGAGGCCCCCACCCGATCCGCCGCGACTAAGTCCTTTTACGTTTCGGAAAAAAACCTCGGCAAGACTTTCGTGGCCAGTCGGAGCGCGCCGACGGCTTCATTTCGCACGCGTAACTATTCGACCCAAGCCGCGACGGTGCGGACTTTGCCGCCGACGCGAAACTATCAGACCAAACAGGCCCGCGATATTTCCGCCAGCGCTTACTCGACGAAAAAATACGCCGCGCGCGATTTTGCCGGCAACCGGCCGTTCCTCGGACAGGGCAAAAGTCAGAAAGCGTTGCGCGCGCAGGACCGGGCACTCACGATCGATGAAGTGCGCGAGTTGCTGAACAAAAACAAGTAGGTTGTTTCCGCACGCGCGCTGTTTTTAGTGCGCATGATATGCGCGATCAGCTTGCACGACTCACCCGCGGCGCCGCGCAAATCATCAGCGAAGTGGAACTGGCGGAGAAATTGCGCGCAAATCGCCCGCTGCGGGTAAAGCTCGGCGTCGATCCCACCAGCGCGGATATCCATCTTGGGCACACCGTTGTCCTACGTAAGCTACGCGATTTTCAGGAACTCGGACATCAAGCGATCCTGATCATCGGCGATTTCACTGCGTTGATCGGAGATCCGAGCGGGCGTTCAGTCACACGACCGACAATTACGCGCGAAGAAGTTGAGCGGAATGCGAAAACATATCGCGAACAGGCCTTCAAGATTCTCGACCAGAACCGGACCGAAATTGTGTACAACGGCTCCTGGCTTGGGAAACTATCGTTCGAAGATGTAATCCGGCTCAACAGCGATGTGACTTTGCAGCAGTTGCTGCAACGCGAAGACTTTCGCGTGCGGATAAAAAGTGAGCAGCCAATTCACGCGCACGAAATTCAATACCCGATCATGCAAGCCTACGATTCGGTGATGGTGAAGGCCGACGTGGAATTGGGCGGCACTGATCAACTATTCAATATTTTACTCGGGCGCGATCTGCAAAAACAAAACGGGCAGCCACAGCAGATCGTCTTGCTCACGCCCATTCTGGAGGGACTCGATGGGAAACAAAAAATGAGCAAAAGCCTTGGCAACTATGTCGCGTTGAATGATCCGCCGGCCGAGATTTTCGGAAAATTGATGAGCATTTCCGATGAATTGATGGCGCGATATTATTTGTTGCTCCTCTCACGCGAGCTTTCGAAGAATCAGCATCCGCTCGAAGCAAAGAAAGAGCTCGCTGCGGAAATTGTTGCCACCTATCACTCCCGCGATGCGGCTAACAAGGCACAGGAGGAATGGACAAGGCGTTTCAGCGAAAAACGGTTGTCCGAGACCGAGCTTCCGATTCTGCCATCTCAGTCCGATGACCTGGTTACAATTGTCGTTAAAGGTTTCGCGGCATACGGAATTAACAAGTCGCGGGCCGAAGCTAGTCGCTTAATCAAACAGGGCAGCGTCCAATTAGATGGCGCCAAGCTGCGCGACCCAACCGAGCAAATCAGTTTGTCGGTTAATCAGATCTTGCGCCTCGATAAAACGCACGCGGTGCGGATCGCGTGAGCAAAAATCTCTAATCATTCTTCGAGAAATAATTGCAAATCGTTAGAGATCCTTCGACTTCGCTGTGCGTCGCTCAGAATGACAGAGCCTTTCTCGCCGGGATCGGTGATCCCGGTGCTTTGTAACGAAAAAAAGTACATGCAATACGCCTGGCACCACGGACCAAGGTGACTGGCGGCATCAGTACAGGAAAAAGGCGCGGCGTCCCGACCGCGCCCTTTCCGCCTGCCCTACGCAGTTGCCGTTTCGAACATGGGCAAGATACTTGCCGGCTCGGAATACGGCGCTGCGATTCCCTCAAAGTGTGCTCGGACGCTGCGCAGCTCGGAGTTCACAAATGCATCCACGAAATGCAATCGACGATCCAGCCACGCGAAAAGTTTGTTCTTAATCTCGTAATGCACCGCGAGCGTAATTTCAGTGCAATTCGGACGTACCTCGGTAAAATCGACAATTCCCATCAGGTCGAGATTGCCGCCGACGGATTCGAAAGCAACTTCATCCGGCGAATCACTTTCAAGCGCGAGTAAAATGGTGTGCCCTTCAAAGCCAAGCGGACCGCGGAACGAAAAATCGACTGTCTTGGATGAGGTAACGATCGCCCTGGTCACCATCACGAACTGGCGCCGGTAGGAATGGATATTGGCCAGCCGGTTCTTGCAGTCCGGCAACGACTGGCCCATGTGAAGCGTTTTTTGCAGCAACATAGTGAGGTTGGTTGTGCTGGTTTTCCCAGCAATGCAGGTGCCACCCTTTTTTACGAGGGAAGAGTCAGCCGGCACGTCTGAAGAGCGTCAGAATTTTTACGTTTGTGTTAATTTTCTGAACACATCGGGTCGCTCGGTTTTGGCAAAGATTTCCGCCAAATTCGGCTCCACTTTTTCATCCATGACGACCAGATTTATGCCTGATAACAGGCGACGAAGTTCCGTTTCATTTGTGCTTTGCGCCAGATCCGTCGGTCCATTCGTATGATTCAAAATCACACCCGCGCAAACAAGTCCGCGCCGTTGCACACTTTCAAGCGTGAGCAGGACATGATTCAAACATCCGAGCCGGTTCTCCGCCACAATCGCCACCGGCAGATCGAGCTGTTTTGCGAAATCGCTGACAAAAAGATCCGCGGTGATCGGCACCAGCCATCCGCCAACGCCTTCCACGATTACGGTATCGAATCGCTTCGACAAATTGCGAAAACAGTTCAGAATTTTCCTCAAATCAATTTCGGCTTGCTCGATTTGAGCTGCGACGGACGGCGCGACCGGTGATTGCAGCCAGACTGGATTCAATTCCTCGATCGAAATTCCTTCCGCGCTCGCGGCAAGCAATCGACGCGCATCTTCGCGATCGCCGCAGCAGATTGGCTTCATTCCGGCGGCACGAATCCCGTGCGAGCGCAACCAGTGCAATAGCTCAACGGCGACGAAGGTTTTGCCGACGCCGGTACCAGTTCCCGTTAGGAACAGACTCACGCCGCGGCTTTTGAGCGCCCGGCCAGAATGGCCTCAGCCATGGAAAGGAAAATCCTGGCACCATCCGCGCTGCCGAGGCGGGTATCACAAGCGCGGTCAGGATGCGGCATCAAACCAAAAACGTTTCCTTCGCTATTACAAATGCCGGCAATGTTTTCAATCGACCCGTTCGGATTCGATTCCGGACTGGTCGCACCAGTCACATCGCAATAACGCAACACCACCTGTCCGTTCGCATTCAATTCGCGCAATGTGTTGGCGTCGGCAAAATAACAGCCTTCGCCGTGGGCAATCGGCATTCGCAGGATCGTTCCCTGCGCGCAACCGCGCGTAAAAGCGGAGTCAGGCACTTCGATCCGCAGCCGCACCATGTCGCAAACGAACCGCAATCCGCGGTTGCGCACGAGCGCTCCCGGCAACAATTCCGCTTCGCATAACACTTGAAATCCGTTGCAGGTACCGAGCACGAGACGGCCTTCCTTCGCCGCGCGCACGACCTCGTTCATAATCGGGGAAAAACGCGCGATGGCACCGCAACGCAAATAATCGCCGTAGGCAAAACCGCCCGGCAAGACGATGGCATCAAAAGCAGCCAGCGAAGTCGCTTTGTGCCAGACATATTCTGCGCTCAACCCCTCGAGCCCATTGATGGCACGAAGGCAATCCTGATCGCAATTAGAGCCGGGAAACTGGATGACGGCGAATTTCATCTAAGCATGAGCAAGGCGGGTGGCTCGTTGTTCTTCGTGATAATCATTTACGACCAGACAGGCGTGAATCACTCCCGGAATCCATCCGAGCAAGGTCAGCAGCAAGCTGAGGAAGAAACTGGCAATCCGCCCGGTTAGCAACACCGCCAGCGGCGGGAAAATCACGCAGAAAAAATAACGCAGTGCTTTCATTCTTTCACCAACTGATAGTCTTCGATGACCGGATTCGAAAGCAAATCGCGACAGAGTTTGTGCAAACGCGCCTCCACGTCGGCGCCATCGCGCTCAAGGTCAATCTCCAGGTATTTGCCAATCCGGACATTTTTCACCTCGCGCATCCCGAGATGCTGCATTGCTTCCCGCACGGCCGCGCCCTGTGGATCGAGAACGGCGGCTTTCGGCATCACTACCACTTTGGCTTTCATCTTTTCAATCTACGGGCGCAAGGCCGACGCGACAATGCTCTTCTCAGGCAAGAAATTTCTTTCAAAGCTCTTATTGCCGCGCTAGTTGTCGCCGCCAATGGAAGCACCTCCTATCATGCAAACGCCACCACCCGCGCCACGCGGGATGGGTTGTTTCGCTAAAGGCTGCCTGACTCTGATCGTCGTTGGCCTAGTTCTGGTGGCCGTTCTTGTCGGTGGCAGCCTTTTTGTGCTGAACCGCGCCATCCACGTTTTCACATCAACTGAGCCAGTCCAAGTCCAGGTACGACCGGCAACGCCGGCGGAACTACAAGTGGCGAAAGCCAAATTGGACACGCTTCGCAGCGCGGCGAGGAACCATCAGGAAGCTACAATTGAGTTCAATGCCAATGAGGTCAACACTCTGATTGCAAATGAACCAGAGTTCCGCGGAGCGGCCGGCCACGCGCGGGTAGCCATTGCCAACTCCATTGCTTCGCTCGATGTGAGCGCACCACTCGATTCGATGCGTTGGAAACGACTTAAGGGCCGCTGGTTCAACGGAAATATTCAGTTCGGTTTCAGCTATGTGGACGAGAATTTTAGCTTCGACATCCGTTCAGTCGAAGCCAATGGCCACCAATTTCCAAGGGCGATCCTGACCAGCGACTTTATGCGATCGTTCAATCGCAGTTTCAACGAAAGTTTCCACCGGGAATCGGGCAAGCACGCCGACGCTAACAATCTTTGGAAGCACATCAAAATGGCGTCATTGCAAAATGATAAGCTGGTCGTGACCACACGGGCGATGTAAGCCGGCGGAGTAGTGGAGTAATGTTGCACGGCTGGCAGCGCTTGTAGCACAGCCATCCTAGCTATGGGGCCAACGGGCATCTTGCCGGTTGTAGAGGGACACGCGCCGTCGTGCCCCAAAATTTAGGCTCCTCCCGCCGCCGCTCGGCTGGGGCGTCGCAAGCAGCGCCGACGCCCCTGCAAATTTACGTCTTCGCGATTACCGTTTTGTCGTCGATAAACTTGACGGCTTTAAGCCGTCAAGTTGTGGGCGTTCTCAACAGGGTGCGGTGTCTAGGAAAGGGCGTCCTTAGTTTGCGAGCCATCGTGCGTAGTTTTTTGTCGTGAGATAACCTCCAAACAATAGGATTCGCCGTAGATGAACTCGACGGCTTTAAGCCGTCAAGTTTTCGGGCTTGAAATCGCGTTCAGTATTGGCGAGAAGGATTTGCGGTTACTTCTCCCGAATCACTTCGCGCGGATCTTTGTCCTGACGCAATCCCAGAAAAACCGGCTGGCGCAATTTTCCATCACGCGTCCACTCGGCGAATTTGACCTGGCAAACAAACTTCGGGTTTACCCAGGTGTATTTTCGCATTTCGCCAGGCGTGATTCCCTGCACCCATTCGCCGTTTTGTTTCGAGGGGAGATCAGCAAAAGGACAAGTCCTCCGTTCTTCCGCACGCATTTGTTTGTGCAAAGTGCTGAGCAATTTGGAGTCGAAACCGGTACCGACTTTGCCGGCAAAAAGCAATCGCCCCTTATCGTAATAACCGACCAGCAACGCGCCGAAATGCTTGCGCGCGCCTGCCGGCGGTGTGTAGCCACCGATGACGAATTCCTGCTCGTTCACGCATTTCAATTTGATCCAAGCCCCGCTCCGGCGGCCGGGTTCGTAAACGGAATCGCGTTGCTTGCCGATGAGGCCTTCCAGACCGCGTCGCTTAATTTCCGGCAACAATGCTTCTGCGTCAGTGCCAAGCGCTCCCGAGAAGCGAATGATATCGGCCGAAGGCGGGAGTAACCGTGCCAGTACTTCTTTCCGCAGAGTCAGCGGCAGACCTGTCAAACTGCGGCCATTCAACTGCAAGAGATCGAACACGTAAAATGCCAGCGGCGCGTCTTTGCCGTCCAGCTCTGCCCGCTGCAAAAGTTGAAACGACGAACGACCTTCTTCATCTATCGCGACGACTTCCCCATCGACCACGCATTCATCGGCTTCAAAATCCGCAACAGCACGGGCGATCTCAGGGAAACGATCGTTCAGCTTCTTTTCGTTGCGCGAAATCAATTGCATCGCGCGTCCGTTTTTGATCGCCAGCGCACGAATGCCATCGAATTTCAATTCGTAAATCCAATCGCCCGTGGTGGGTGGGTCTTCCACCAACTTGGGCTTCATCGGCTCGATGAAGCGCGGTTTTGCTTTCGGAAGATCTTGCAGATTCCCGAGCGGGTCAGAGTGAGAACCTGCCGAATCGCCGCCTCGGCTGCCGATTCTTGATTTCGGCAAGCGACGCGCTTGCCCTACAATTTTACTTTCGTCTTTTTTTTTAAGCGATGTGTTTCTCGCCGCTTTTGCAATACGTGCTTTGAACGAATCTTTTTTATCGACGCGATTGGATTGCCATTCCGCATCTCGCGCCGAGGCGATTTGTTTCATTGTCCGACCAGTCTTAACCGATTGATCGTCGCGCTTCTTTGAAATGGGTTTGATGCCGCCAGCGGTCTTCATCAAAAGCCATTGGTTCTTACCCTCGTCCGAGCGGATGCGAATAAGCGCCCATTCCCCCTTCGCTTTTTCGCCGCGTAAAATGACGTGCAGTTTACCTTTACCCACTGCCTCCACCGGATCGCCCGGCGGCGTTAGTTCATAGGTGCCGCGGTCCCAAACCATTACCGTGCCGCCGCCATATTGGCCTTGGGGAATGACGCCCTCAAAATCGGCGTAATCGATCGGATGATCTTCCACTTCAACCGCGAGATGTCTTTCTGCCTGTGCCCACGGTAACCCTTTGGGCACCGCCCATGATTTTAAAACGCCGTCCATTTCCAGCCGGAAATCGTAGTGCAAACGGCTGGCATCATGTTTTTGAATGATGAATCGATTGACGCGTGATTTCCGAGCGCGCGCTTCGGCCGCACCCGCCGGCTCCGCCGTTTTCTTGAAATCACGCTTCCGCTTGTACTCGCCGAGTCCCATCACAGATTAATTTAACCAGGGATGACGCGGATGAAACGAATTTCGATGCCGGCGCGCGGCCCTCGGAACATAGGCATCCTGCCTGTGCACCGAGCGGATTTTTAATCCGCTGTTAGGGAGTTCCCTGATCGCTCGCTGGCGCTACCGCGGCATCGTGTGCCAGTGCTTCGCCGACGAGGTAACGAGTGAAACGGCGAATAACAATGTTCTCCCCTAGTTCCGCGATCTTGGCGCTGAGCAATTCCCTGATCGTCTGATCTGGATTCTTGATGAATCCCTGCTCCAGCAAACAAACCGTGCTGTAAAATTTCTCCAGTTTGCCGTCGACGATTTTGTTCATCACCGCTTCCGGTTTGCCTTTGACCTGGGCCTTATAAATTTCGCGCTCGGCTTCGATCAACGCGCCAGGCACATCATCACGACTGACGTAGAGCGGATGCGCCGCGGCGATGTGCAAGGTGATGTCCTTCACGAAGGCACGGAAATTCTCGTTCTTGGCCACGAAATCGGTTTCGCAATTTACTTCCACCAATACCCCAACCTTCCCCTGCAAGTGAATGTAGGATGCAACAATTCCTTCCTTGGTTACCCGCGACGCTTTCTTGCTCGCGCTCGCGATGCCTTTCGTCCGCAAAATGACTTCCGCTTTCGCCAGGTCGCCGCTCGCTTCGGTCAAGGCGCGCTTGCAATCCATCATCCCCGCATTGGTTCGGTCGCGAAGTTCCTTAACGGTTTTTGGATCGATTTGCATGATTGACACGTTAAATGGTTAAAACGTTAAGTCGTTAAATTGACAGAGCAGTTACGAATTACGTTCACGGAACTTCGCTTCGATTCACGTCCGCCTCAGGCGGAAACCCCCGCCATCTCGGCCTGGGCCGCGACCGGCGAGTCGCCGCTGGCTGACACGATTGCATCAACCAGTTTTTGCAAAATCACGCGGATGGCGCGAATGGCATCGTCATTGCCCGCGATGGGATAATCGATGATTTCCGGATCGGCGTTAGTATCGACGATCGCGACTGTCGGAATATTGAGCCGGCGCGCTTCATTGACCGCGTTCTGCTCCCGGGTGGTATCAACCACGACGAGCGCATCTGGCAGTTGCACCATTTCCAGAATGCCGTCGAGGTTTCGGCGCAGTTTGGCACCTTCGCGATTGAGCGCCGCAATCTCCTGTTTCCCCATCTTTTTGAACGCGGGCGATTGCTCGATCTCCTCGATATATTTCAAGCGCCCGATGCTTTTGCGAATGGTCGCCAGATTGGTCAACGTTCCGCCCAGCCAGCGCTGGTTGACATAAAATTGCCCGCAGGCCAGGGCGGCTTCTTTCACCGCCTGTTGCGCTTGTTTCTTGCAGCCCACAAACAAGATTTTCCCGCCGCGCCGCGTCACTTCTTGCAGAAACTGCGTCGCACGCTGCAATTGTTTTACCGTTTCATCAAGATTGATGATGTAAATCTGGTTTTTCTGCTCGAAAATGTAGGGCCGCATTTTCGGATTCCAGCGCTTGGTCTGGTGCCCAAAATGCACGCCGGCCTCCAAAAGTTCCGGCACAAGTTCAGTCGTATCTGCCATAGGGAAAATTAACACGCCCGCCGACGGGCGAGCGGACGTGGAAGATGCCGTAAGGCTGCCTCGAAGGCAAACAGATATTCGCTTTATTCAACGCCATTCGCCTGCTCAATTTTTCGGGCCAGCAACCAGCAGAGATCGGACAAGCGGTTGAGATAGCGGAGAATTTCGATATTGAAATCCTTGTCGTCGTTTACTAGGGCGGCGACGCGACGCTCGGCGCGGCGGCAAGTGGTGCGCGCGTTATCCAGCGCGGCCGAAGCGGCCGAGGCACCTGGGATAACCCAGTCTTTTGGATAAAGTGATTTGTCCTTCTCCAGCTCGTCGATGAAGGCAGTTACGCGATCGACCATGGTGCCTTTGGTGACTTCGAATCCGTCTTTGCGGTAGCGTTCCAAATCTTCCGGGGCAGTCGCGAGTTCGCCCATGACTGTGATTAGTTCCTTTTGCGCTCGAAGGATTTCTTTTTTAATGAATTCGTCGTCGGTTGCGGCGCGGGCTAATCCGAGCGCGCTATTCAATTCATCAACGCAACCATAGGCATCGACGCGATGGTCCGTTTTCGGCACGCGTCGCCCATACATGAGCGAGGTCTCGCCTTTGTCGCCGGTCTTGGTCGCGATGGACATCAACGGAAGATGGAGAAATGGAGTGTTGGAGTAATGGAGTGACGGGCCCCGCGAAGAAAACCCATTACTCCAGCACTCCTCTACTCCATGACTCCGGCGATTACCCGATCGCTGGCTGCGGTTCGGATTCCTCCATCACCGGCGCGCCCACCGGTTCGCCTTTTTCGATCAGCCGAATCTCGCGATGCTTCGCGAACCCGGTGCCGGCCGGAATCAGGTGACCCATGATCACGTTTTCCTTGAACCCGCGCAGACGATCGACCTTCCCGAGCGTTGCTGCTTCGGTCAGGACCCGCGTTGTATCCTGGAAGGATGCCGCCGAGATGAAGCTGTCGGTTTCGAGTGAAGCCTTGGTGATTCCAAGTAAGACGGGCACGGCCTCCGCCGGTTTGCCACCCTGCTCGACCACCCGTTTGTTCTCGTCCTCGAATTCGAGCTTATCGACCTGATCGCCCCAGAGCAAAGTGGTGTCCCCCGGATCGGTAATTTTCACCTTGCGCAACATCTGGCGCACGATGATCTCGATGTGTTTGTCGTTAATCTCCACACCTTGCAGCCGATAAACTTCCTGCACTTCGTTCACGAGGTGTTCCTGTAAATCCTGCGGCCCGCACACTTCCAGAATTTCGTGCGGCACGACCGGCCCTTCAGTCATTTGCTGACCTTTCTTCACGAAATCGCCCTTAAAAACGATGATGTGTTTGGTTAGCGGAATCAGATGCTCCTCCTCTGCACCGCTTTCAACATCCTTCAAAATGAGACGGCGCTTCCCGCGGACGGTCCCGCCCATTTCGACAACGCCATCAATCTTCGCGATCTCAGCCGCATCTTTGGGGCGGCGGGCTTCGAAAAGTTCCGCGACTCGCGGGAGACCGCCGGTGATGTCTTTCGTCTTCGCTACTTTACGCGGAGTTTTCGCGAGCAACGCGCCCGCGCGAATCTTCTGCCCTTCCTCGACAATCACGTGCGCTCCCGCCGGAATCGAGTAACTGGCGAGCACTTCCTTCTTCTCGCCCACAATCACGATCTGCGGATGCAAATCTTCCTTGTGTTCGATAATGACCGTGCCCATGAGACCAGTCGCTTCATCGACGTCGCGTTTAATTGTGACGCCAGCAATCATGTCTCGAAACTCAATTTTGCCGCCTTTATCGGTAAGAATCGGGACGTTGTAGGGATCCCATTGCACGAAGGTCTCACCTTTTTTCACTTCGGCGCCGTCTGGTTTGGAAATAACCGAGCCAATCACGACGTTGTAACGTTCGAGCTCGCGTCCTTCGGCATTGTGCACGCCGATGCTGCCGTTTTTATTCAGCACGATCCAACTGCCGTCCAGCGCCTGCACCGTGCGTAGATCGTTGAACTGAAGGTGACCATCATTCTTCGCCTTAATGATCGGTTGCTTGAAGGTTTGGCTCGCCGTTCCACCGATATGGAACGTCCGCATCGTTAATTGCGTGCCAGGCTCGCCAATCGATTGCGCCGCGATAATACCAACCGCTTCACCCAATTTCACGAACTGACCAGTGGCCAGATTGCGCCCGTAGCACATCGCACAAACCCCGCGCCCACACTCGCAGGTCAGGACCGAACGAATTTTCAATTCTTCCACGCCGGCGCGCTGCAAACTCGCCGCGATCTGTTCGTCGATAAGCTGATTCGCTTTCACCAGCTTCTTCTTTTTATCGACGGGATCGACAATGGTCTGGCAACTGACCCGTCCAATGATGCGCTGGGCCAGATCGACTACTTCTTCATCGCCCTCGTAAATGGAACGAACGGTGATCCCGTTCACTGTGCCGCAATCATCTTCATTAATGATGACGTCCTGCGCGGCATCGACCAGTTTGCGGGTCAAGTAGCCGGAGTCGGCTGTTTTCAGCGCGGTATCGGCCAGACCTTTTCGCGCGCCGTGGGTCGAGATGAAGTATTCGAGCACAGTTAAACCCTCGCGGAAATTGGAAGTGATCGGGCGCTCGATAATTTCGCCGCTCGGCTTCGCCATCAAACCACGCATCCCGGCGAGCTGACGCACCTGCTGGCGATTGCCGCGCGCCCCGGAATCAACCATCAGGTAAACCGGGTTCAATTCCTTCCGTCCATCGTTGTGTTCGAGGGTGCGGAACATGACGTTTGAAATTTCATCACCGGCGTGCGTCCAGATGTCGATGATCTTATTATAACGCTCGCCGTCAGTGATAATGCCTTTGCGATACTGTTGCTCGACCGTTTTGATTTGTTTGTACGCGTTATCGAGTTCGATTTGCTTTTCTTTCGGAATGATCATGTCCGAAATTCCAATCGAGACACCAGCTTTGGTCGCCTCGCGGAAGCCGAGTTCCTTGAGTTTATCAAGGGTCTCAACCGTTCCTTCCTGACCCGCCACCTGGTAACAACGCCAAATAATGTCGCTCAATTGCTTCTTGCCCGCGGCCCGATTGAAAAAACCAATGTCCTTCGGCCAAATCTGATTAAAGAGGACGCGGCCAGCGGTGGTCTCGATAACACGTACGGTCTTGTCGCCATAAATGGTATCACGCCCGAAATCGGGATTTTTGAATCGAATGCGGTCATGCGTTTTGACCGACCCCTCCGCCATCGCAAATTCGACTTCGATCGCATCGGCAAATAATGGCAAACGCGCCTCGCCATCGCCGCCGGCAGCGCGCCGCGGATTTTGTGTAAGGTAATAACAACCGAGGGTAATGTCCTGCGATGGAGTCGTGATTGGTTTGCCACTCGAAGGCGAGAAAATGTTGTTCGGCGCCAGCATTAACATGCGCGCTTCCATCTGCGCCTCGACCGACAATGGCACATGCACGGCCATCTGATCGCCATCGAAGTCGGCATTGTAAGCGGTACAAACCAGCGGGTGAATGCGAATCGCTTCGCCTTCGATCAACTGCGGCTCAAACGCTTGGATCGAGAGTCGATGCAAGGTCGGGGCGCGATTGAGCAGGACCGGATGCCCTCGCGTAACTTCATCAAGAATGTCCCAAACTTCCGGCGTCTGGCGCTCAATCATTTTCTTGGCGCTGCGCACGGTATGGACGTAGCCCAGATCTTTTAGCCGCCGGATGATGAATGGCTCAAACAAAACGAGCGCCATTTTTTTGGGCAAACCGCATTGATGCAGTTTTAACTCCGGTCCAATCACGATGACGGAGCGGCCTGAGTAATCGACGCGCTTGCCGAGCAAGTTTTGACGGAATCGTCCGCCCTTGCCCTTTAGCATGTCGGAAAGTGACTTAAGCGGACGATTGCCTGCTCCTGTGACCGCGCGACCGTGGCGACCATTGTCGAATAGCGCATCGACCGCTTCCTGGAGCATCCGCTTCTCGTTGCGAATGATGACGTCGGGGGTTTTGAGTTGAAGCAAATTCTTCAAGCGATTGTTGCGGTTAATGACGCGGCGATAGAGATCGTTCAGATCGCTGGTTGCAAAACGTCCGCCTTCCAGCGGAACTAGTGGACGCAAGTCTGGGGGA
>QHPP01000072.1 GCA_003219125.1 Verrucomicrobiota bacterium | reverse complement strand
TATTACAATGACGAGGCTGGAATTCGCGCGATGACGGGCACAGTCGCGTCGCAGCGCAGCGTCCCGATTTTAGGTGAGCCAGCCGCGGCGTTGGTCACGATTGAGTTGCGAGACCAAAGCGGGCGAATATTGCCCGGCTTGATTGTTGGCGACCGCTGGTTCGTCGTTGGCGAAGAAGGCCACCGTTATTGCATCATTGTGCGGAACCGAAGCGACTTTCGTCTTGAGATTGTTCTCTCGGTCGATGGCCTGGATGTCATCGATGGTCGGCCCGCTTCATTTCGCAAACGCGGTTACATCGTTAATCCCCATCGCAAACTTGTGGTCGAAGGATTTCGGCAAAGTACCGAAGCAGTGGCGGCCTTTCGCTTCGGGCCGGTGCGCGAATCTTACGCCGCCGAGAAATATCACAACACTCGCAACGTCGGGGTCATCGGCACCGCGCTGTTCAACGAAGTCGGATCCGACCCGTGGACCAGCGATGAAGTGCGCCGTCGCTTGAAAGCGAATCCATTTCCCGGCCGGTTCGCCACGCCACCCTAATGGCGTAGCGCTTCCGCCGCCCCTGTGTATCGTTCGCGAGCCGTGCCGAAATTTTTCATCAAGACTTACGGCTGCCAGATGAACGAGCGCGATTCCGAGCAGGTCGCGCATTCGCTCATTGCCCGCGGTTACGAGCGGGTCAGTTGCGAAACGGACGCCGATGTTGTTCTGCTCAATACCTGTAGTGTGCGTGACATGGCCGAGCAAAAGGCGCTTGGCAAAATGGGAATGCTCAGCCGCATGGCAAAAAGCCGGCCGGAAACGGTCTTTGGATTTCTCGGTTGCATGGCTCAGGCGCGGGGCGCGGAGCTGTTGAAAGAAATCCCGCATCTCGATCTTGTGGTTGGCACGCAGAAATTTCACCGCGTGGCTGATTACGTGGACGGCTTGGTCGCGCGAAAACGTTCTGCTCTCGCCGCGGTTGCTGAACGCAGCCTGAATCGAATGGATGATCTGCGGTTTTCGATCGTCGATGTGGAAGAAGAAGTCGGTTCGCAATCGACCATTCGAGATCAGTCCCTCGCGCCGAAACAGGCAACGGCGTTCGTCTCGATCATGCAAGGCTGCAACATGCATTGCACCTTTTGCATTGTGCCACGCACGCGCGGCGCCGAGCGCAGCCGCACCATTTCGGAAATTGTATCCGAAGTTCGCGCCCTCGTCGCCCGAGGGGTCAAGGAAGTGACACTTCTCGGCCAAATCGTGAATCTGTATGGGCGTCACGAATTCCCTTCTGTAGCCGCGGTCGCCGGCCGCGGCAAAACCATAAGTCCCTTTGTGCAATTACTCGAAGCGATTAGTGCGATCGATGGTCTCGAGCGTTTACGGTTTACCTCACCGCACCCAATGGGCTTTCGTGATGACCTGATCAACGCAATCGCGCAGCTGCCCAAACTGGCCGAGCACGTGCACCTGCCACTGCAATCGGGCTCAAATCGAATTCTCAAAGCGATGCACCGGACTTACACCGCAGAGAAATATGCAGAGCTGGTCGGCAAAATTCGCGCGGCCAGACCAGGCATTGCGGTCACCACCGACATCATCGTCGGCTTTCCTGGCGAGACCCATTCCGATTACAAAGCGACCCGCGACCTGGTCGAGCAAATGCAATTCGACAACGCCTTCATCTTTCGCTATTCGCCGCGACGCGAGACGCCCGCCGCCGGCATGCCCGATCAGATCGAGGAATCCGTAAAAGAGGCGCGCAATCAGGACCTGCTCGGAATTATCAATGCCTCCACCCGGCGCGGGAACGAAAGACTGGTCGGCACCCGCGTCGAAGTCTTGTGTGAAGGCGAAAGCAAGACGAATCCGGCGCGTTTGATGGGCCGCACCAGAACTAACAAGGTCGTCGTTTTCGAGGCAGAAGAAAATCGCATCGGCAAAATTTTTGATGTCGCAATTGAACGCGCCAACGGCTTCAGCCTTTACGGACAACCGATCGATTGATGCGATGATTTATCATTTCTCGCTGCAAATGGCCGCGCTCGTTGCCGGTGCAATCCTTTGCCTGCTCGGTGCAATCGGATTCGCAATGGAAGCTTCGGCGCGCAGCATGCTGGCCAGATTTCCACGATCTCGCGGCGCTGGTATCGTCCTGCTGGCGATTGGCTTGGTCTGGAGCTTCTGGCTCGTCTCCACCATGGAAATGGGTGAGTTTTCCGCTTTTCGCCGGCCCTTCCTGTTCGCGCTGCCGATCGGATTTCTTCTGACCTTGCGTTACGTCGATGAATTTCTCGCCGTCCGCGCCCTGGGTATTCTGGCGCTGCTGGTGGCAGAGCCGCTGCTCGACGCCGCTTTTTTCCACTACGAATCTAGCCGCCTTGTTCTGAGCGTGCTCGCCTACCTCCTGGTGGTGCTGGGTCTGATATGGGTAATGGTCCCCTACAAATTGCGCGATCAAATCAACTGGTTTAGCCAAACCACCGCGCGATGGCGTGTCGTAAGCGTTTCTGGTTTTGCCTACGGCGCGACGCTAATCGCTCTCGCATTCCTCCGTTATTAAACAAATTCTTGTCATTCGCGGCGGCGCGCTTGGCGATTTCATTCTGACTTTGCCGGCCCTGAAAGCGCTGCGCCATGCCCATCCGCGAGCGCGAATCGAGATCCTTGGTTATCCGCATATCGCGACCGTGGCGGATAGACGATTTTATGCCGATGCTGTTCGATCGATTGAATATGCTGCGCTCTCACGCTTCTTCGCGCGAGACGCGGAGCTTCCGCTCGATCTGCGCGATTATTTCGGCGGCTTCGATTTGATCCTCAGCTACCTCTACGATCCGGATCAAATTTTCGAAAACAATTTGCGACGATCCGGCGCGCAAAAATTTTTGCGCGGCCCCGCCAGGATCATTCCTGGCACGCCTGCGGCACGCCAACTCGCCCAGCCGCTGCAAGAGGTTGGAATTAATGTCACCGATCTGGCCGCGAAAGTTTTTCCATCAGATAAAGATCGAGAATTTGCGCATCGATTTCTGGAGGATTGTGAGCCGCCAATTTTGGCGCTTCATCCCGCCAGCGGAAGCGAAAAGAAAAATTGGCCGATCGAAAACTGGATCGAATTGGCAAAGGCTTCGTTAAACGCGGAGGCCTTGTTTCGCACGATCATCTTCGTCTCTGGCGAAGCGGATGAGAATGAGATGGCACGGTTGAGGACATTGTTTGAACGCGAAGCGCAAGTCCGGTTTGCGCACCAGTCGCCGTTACCGCAACTCGCCGCAGTGCTGGAGCAATCGACTTTTATCGGGCACGATTCCGGAATTTCTCATCTCGCTGCTGCCGCCGGGGCGCGCTGCTTTCTTTTATTTGGCCCGACCGATCCGAAAGTCTGGGCGCCACAAAATAAAGATGTACGCGTTTTACTCGCGCCCAATTGCGATCTGACTCAGCTTGACATCGCCACGGTCTGCAACGCGATCAGTCTGTAAGGGTCCGCGTGCCAACGAAAGCTTGCTCTTGCTCGTTCGAACGCACTTTTTGTCATTCCGAGCGAATACGCCAGTCCGGCTCGGACCGAGGAATCTCTAACTTCCCTCTCCTACGAATGATTAGAGATGTCTCGACGTCGCTCGACATGACAAAGGGAGCGCTACGAGCACGCGCCCCGACGTGGATCAAGAACTAACGCGCATCGGCATCAGCACGTAGAGAAACGGTGTCTGAATTTTCAAAACTCCCGGACTCATTTCGTCGATGAGATCGAAGAAGACTTCGTCCTCGGTCAAGTTGCGCAGCGGCGCCATCAAGAATTCCGGATTGAAGGCGATAGAAAAATCCCGGCCCTTGTAAGCGACCGGCAACGACTCTTTGGCTTCCCCCACTTCCGGCGTGTTGGCGGTGATCTCGATGTTGTTCTTGCTGAAATTGAGTTTGATCGAATTCGATTTGTCGCTCGCCAGCAGTGATACCCGCCGGAGGGAATTGAGAAAGGTCTCGCGCTCGAGTGTGACGCGCTCCTTGGCTTCCGACGGAATCACCTGCTTGTAGTTTGGATAATTGCCTTCGATTAATTTTGAGACCAACAAGGTGTTGTTGAGATCGAAGGCGATTTGGCCGCTGCCCACACTGATCTTCACCTCTCCATCGTCCTTCAGCAGGCGTTGCAGTTCCGTTACCGCCTTCGTCGGAACGATGATGTCGGCTTCGTGACTCCGGGGAAATTCCAGTTCGATATCGAGCATGGCGAGCCGGCGCCCATCCGTCGCCACGAGGGTGAGTTTGTTTTCCTTGAAGCTGAAGAGAACGCCGTTGAGCACATACCGCGTCTCGTCCGTCGAGATTGCGTAAGCGGTTTTGCGCAGGCCATCGTGCAAATCTTTCTGCCGCATCGTCACCACTTTTGCGTTTTCAAACTTTGGCAACGGCGGAAATTCCTCTTCCGGCAGACCGAGGATCTTGAAAAAGCTTTGTCCGCTGCGAATCGAAGCGGCGTTTTTGCCATCGACCTCGACGGAAATTTCGCTAGAGGGTAATTCCCGAATGATGGTGAACAAGCGTCGCGCCGGCAGGGTGGTCGCGCCGGTCTTGTCCACATTGGCTTCAAAACTTCCCCGCACGCCGACATCCAGGTCGGTGGTGGTGAGATGCACCGCTCCCTCTTTCGCCTGCAACAAAACGTTAGAAAGAATTGGCAGGGTGGTCCGGGTGCTGACGACGTTCTGCACCTGTTGCAATCCTTCGAGTAATTTCTCTTTCGTGGCGCTGAATTTCATTCGGAAAGCCTAAGATGTAAGGCTTCGGATTTGATCCGGCAACCGCATTCTCTTTCTCAATCAGCGCTGGAGCGCGCTGTCAATGAAAGAGATGGTCTGACGAATGTTATCCTGCTCGTGCATCCGCTTCTTCACCAGCTTGCAGGCATGCAGGACCGTGCCGTGATCGCGGCCGCCAAACGCGTCGCCAATTTCATTGAGTGACGCCTTGGTTAATTCTCGCGCCAGATACATCGCTACCTGCCGCGGGAAAGCGATGCTGGCCGGCCGGCGCTTGCTCGTCATGTCCGCCAAACGCACGTCGAAGTGTTCCGCCACCTTGCGCTGGATTTGCTCGATCGTGACCGTCTGTCGCCGCTCCTCCAGTAAAATGTCTTTCAACAAATGCTCGATCGTTTCCTGGGTCAGCTCTTTGCCGCTGAGTGACGCAAAAGAAGCCACGCGCATCAGCGCGCCCTCCAGACGGCGCACGTTGCTGCGAATGCGCGTCGCGAGGAATTGATAAACGTCATCGTGCAATTTGATCTCCAAGGCACGCGCTTTCTTCCGCAGAATGGCAAGACGCGTCTCGATATCGGGCGGTTGCAGTTCGGCGGTCAGGCCCCACTCGAAACGCGAAACCAAACGGTGTTCGAGATTGGCGATCTCCGAGGCCGGACGATCGCTCGAGAGCACGATCTGTTTGTGACCGTCGAAGAGAGTATTAAAGGTGTGAAAAAATTCCTCCTGCGACCGCTCCTTGCCGGCGAGAAATTGAATGTCGTCGATCAGAAGCAGATCGGCCTGACGGTAGCGCTTGCGGAATTTCACCAGAGTATTGTGCTGAATCGCGTCAATAAATTCGTTGATGAAGAGTTCGCTCGAGAGATACATCACTTTGGAGGTCTTCTTCTTGGCCCAAAGATATTGGCCGATGGCCTGCATGAGATGGGTCTTGCCCAGCCCAACGCCGCCATAAATGAAGAGCGGATTGTAGGTGCGCGCGGGCGCTTGCGCCACGGCCAGACAGGCGGCATGCGCTATCTGATTGTTCGGGCCGACGACGAATGACTCAAACGTGTTTCGCGGATTGAGGCTAAGCCCCAGCCCGACGGTCTTGCTGTGACCGGAGCCGTTCGTCTTGCGAGCTTCCGGCGCGGAAAAGTCGTTATCATCGTCCGATTCCGCGGTGAGGAAACGGACCGTCCGCGGGGCGCCAACAGCATCGGTGATGGCGGATTGCAACGCCGTCATGTGATTACTTTCGATCCAGAATTGATAAATGTTGTTCGGAACGTGAAAGGTCAGCTCGTCATCGGTCGCCTTCGTTAATTCGACTGCGGAGAACCAGCGTTTGAAGGTGTCGGCGCTCACTTGCGGTTTGAGCGCAGCCGACAATTTCTCCCAAAGGGCTTTGCACCTCTCGTCCATACAAACTTGTTAACAGCCAAAAGCGCCTTCCGCAGGGAAGCAGCCCAGAGGAGAGCGTTGATAAAGGTCTCCGAAAATATGAAAATTATTTTGGTCGTGCCAATGGAAAAATCGCACTGTTGCCGGACAAAAATCACATTTTTCCGAGGGAAAATTGAAAATTACCGCAGCGGCAGCGCAAGGCCGTCCCCTCAACGTTACCTCGTAATCGGGCGGCGACTCCGGCGAAACGCCGGGAGAGCGGTTTCGAATGTTACGAAATTGCTGAATTCTGTTCACACTTTATTCACACCTGACGATTCCCTTGCTCCCTGCCAGCGGCGTGAGATTAGAAACGCTACAAAAAACCGACAAGAAAAATTCTGAACTTTATTTTTGAACGCCGCACAAAAATTTCTTGACTGAAAAAAATCGGTTGAACAGCGCCGATTTTTCCCTCGTAGTCAAAATCCTTCCGCCGAAACCTCTCAAAACATCAATTCAATTTTGATGCCGGGCAGCTGGTTTTGAGCGACGATACTGGTCCCGCAAATGAATTTCCTGATCGTCTTCCGCCTGCGCGTCGCGATGTTTCTGACCTGCATCGCACTCTCTTTTGCGTCGACCGGCGCACAGGCTGCCGCCACCCGCTCCGGCCAGGTCACGCATGTGATACTGTTTTGGTTGAAACGTCCGGGCAATGTTGACGATCAGAATTTTCTCCGGCGTGCCTTGCGCACACTCCGCCGTGCTCGCGGCGTAAATGACGTGCGATTCGGCCGGCCCTTGCCGGTGGATCGGCCCGATGTGGAACGATCCTTCGATCTCGGTGTGATCATGACCTTCCGCGATCGCGAAGCATTCTCGAAATTCGAGCGTGACCAGCAGCGTGAACAGGCCATCGATGCCATGCTCCGGCCGCTTGTCCGCCAATATACCGTTTACAATTTCGTCAACGAATGATTCGCATTCTGGTTTCCAGCCTGTTCCTCCTTCTTGCCGCAACTGCGCCAGCTCGGGCGATGAATGAACTACTGCCGCCATTTGGTTTTCGCTGGGGCGATCCGCCGCGGCGGGTCGAAGCAGTCCTCAGCGGAGCGAAGGCGAAAATCGTCGACCGGAAACAGGATGGAAGCCGGTCGATTTGGACAGTGGAAGGTTTGATTCATCCGGGATTGCAACGAACTCTTTTCACCTTCAAGAACGACAAGCTGATCGAGGTAGAACTGCAGTACGAGTATCCGGACTGGTCAATCGAGCGCTACAATGAGCAGATGGGAACAGTGCGACGCTATTTCGACGGCAAGTATGGGGTTGGCAAATTAGTGTCGCGCTCGCGCGACACCGATACGGACATTGTCCAGACCCTGGTTGGTTACCAATGGATGGTGGGCACGACCATGCTCGAGCTCTTTTATTTTTCAGCCGAAAAACCGCCGCACACTTTTCGCACCATCACAGTCGATTACAAAGCATTGTAACCTTAAGTTCTAATGCTGATCTTACTCGAGAAGAGCCCTCCAAAACTTGACGGCTTAAAGCCGTCAAGTTTGGCGCGCTCTGAACGCATCCGGAGCTCAGGACGAGAGGGCAGCGCGTTCGGCGTTTACAAACGGCGCGATCTGCCGATATTGTCCGCTCCCGAAAGATGAACATTCTCATCAACGTTCTCCTCACTATCGACATGCTGGTAGCGGTACTGATGACGCTGGTCATTCTGATGCAGCGGCCGAAAAGCGAAGGTCTTGGCGCGGCCTTTGGTGGCGGGGTCACGGAGAATATTTTCGGTGCGCAAACAACCAACGTGCTGACGAAATTTACCGGCTGGCTGGCCGGAATTTTTTTCGTTCTGACCTTTGTTCTGGGAATTCTTTACGCACAACGCAGTTCCAGCGACAGTAGTTTGCGCCGTGAACTGATGGCAATGCCGACCGCGGCCCCAGCTGCGTCGCCACCTCCCGCCACCGGTTCGCCTGGCAACACCTCGGCAGCGAGTGGGGCAGAGAGTGCCGCGAACGTTTCTCCTTCTGCAACGGCGCAACCTTCCGATCTCGGAACTGGTGTCACGCCACAACAAAGCGCCGCTCCTTCTCCCGCGGCGACGGCGACCGCGACACCGCCGAAATCGCCATAGCCTAAAAGCGGATGGAAGGGCGAGCTCCGCGATTCCGCTCGTAGCACCGCCATCGTACGCACTCAGCGCCAAAGGCGCGTCTCATGGCAGCCTGGGGCATCGCCCCAGGTAACCGTGATTGGATTCTAAACGAGCGCTGAAGGCGTGACTCAAGGCGACGAAATGAATCGCGCTTTCAGCGCTGGTGGTTTGCCATTATAGCTACCTGGGGCGATACCCCAGGCTTCGGGTGATACGGCGCCTTTGGCGCTAAAAACATACTAGCCAAGACAGCTGTGCTACGACAACCGGCAGCTACCGCCGAGTTCACGCAATTGTAACGAGACCGCCATCGGCTTGTAACAACCACTTCTTAGGTTCGGCCCGTTCGTGTGAACTGGCGGAGTAAGAAAACTCCATCGGCCGCGCGTCCGGGCGCGTCACGAGCACTGACTTAACCCAAGGAGAAACGATGTTTAAACGATTCATGTATATAGTGGTAGCCGCTTCTTTCATTTTCGGTGGCGTCGCGGCCAGGGCACAGGATGCCGGGGCATTGCTCGATCTGCTTGTCCGCAAAAAAATCATTACCGACCAGGAGGCGGAAGAAGTTCGCGCCGAGCTGACGAAAGAGACCGCAACGACTTCGGCCGGCAAGTTGAAATTGTCCGTGCCAATTACCGAGCTGGAACTCTATGGCGACATGCGCGTTCGTTATGAATATCGCGGCGGTCGAACAGCCGGAAATACGCCGGTAGGAGAGCCGGGGGCAGGCGTAGCTGGCTTAAATGACTGGCAGGAACGCGAACGTGAACGTTATCGCCTGCGGATCGGCCTGCGCGGAACACTGGCGGATGATTGGTTTTTTGGCATTCGCTTAGAGACGAGCAACAAGCGCAATTCCACGAACGTCACCTTTGGCAATGATGGCACCAGTGGAACTCCAGCGGTGCCGAACGGCCCGTTCGCCAAGGATGATGACGGCCTTTTCATTGGGCAGGCCTACCTTGGCTACAAGGGCTTTCGCGATGTCACTCTTACCGGCGGCCGAATGCCAAACCCGATCGTAACGACCTTGATGGTATGGGACGCTGATATTAATCCAGAGGGGGCGGCTGAACAGTGGAAACATTCTTTCACCTTTAGCTTTGGCGGAAGCGGCCTGGCTCAAGCGGAGCAATCCTATTCCAAGGACAATAAAACTCTCGCCATTGCCAAGCCGGCGGCTGAACCTTGGAAACTCAAGATCGATGTCTTCGCGAATTTCGCGCAATTTGTTTACGACGATTCCAATCCTGAGAATCCTCTCGGCGGGCGAAGTAGTACAGGCGGAAGGTTAAATCCCAACACTGATGCCTGGTTAATGGCGTGGCAGGTCGGGGCCCGATTCAATTTCCCCAAGAACCTCTACTTCCAGTTAGCTCCGGTTCTTTATAATTATACCGGAAATGGCGACACGTTTAATGCCCATTTCGTCGGCGGCAGCCCACTTGTGACGAATTCGGCTTCGCTGGCCCTCAATCAAACCGGTATCAATAGCTTGCTTGTTCTGGAAATTCCGGCCGAGTTCGGCTTTAAGATCGGCGAATTACCGGTGCGAATTTTCAGCGACTTCGCCGTTAACTTCGAAGCGGATGAACGCGCTGCGGCTGCTGGCTTTCCCAACAAAGGTAATCAGCGTTATGCCTATCTGGCCGGAGCAGGGATCGGCCAGCTCAAAGCCAAACACGACTGGCAACTGCAGGCTTTTTGGATGCATAACGAACAATACTCCCTCGATCCCAACCTCATTGATTCGGACTTCTTCGATAGTCGTGTAAACATGGAAGGGGTGGTGGTTCAGGCTGGCTACGCATTAAGCGACGCGGTCATCTTTAACCTCTCCTATGGTTATGGCTGGCGCGTGGACGATGCGCTCGGCACCGGAGGTTTCCACGACATTGCCATCAATCCACTTGATAAATATCAGATCTTTCAGGCAGACCTTAACGTGAAGTTCTAACCAGATTAACTATTAGCTAAAATGAAACGTATTTACCTAAGTCTAATTTCCATTCTCTCGCTGATGGGTTCCGCTTACGCGGACCGCCTCGTCATTAAAGGTTCCGATACCCTCGGCGCGAAACTGGTGCCGCAGCTGGCTGAACAATTTAAAGCGCAGCATCCCGGCACTACCTTCGACATCGCGGCGGAAGGTTCCACTACTGGAATCGCAGCGATCATAGACGGCACTGCGCAGATCGGAATGTCGAGCCGCCGCGCCAAGTCATCCGAAATCGGCGCCGCCTCCGCCAAAGGCATCAATATGAAGCCAACTATCGTTGCCTACGACGGTATCGCCGTGATCGTTAATGCTGGCAATCCGGTCAAATCGCTCACCAAAAAGCAGGTGGAGCAAATTTTTACTGGCGAAGTGACGGATTGGAGCGCTGTTGGCGGGTCGGGCGGCAAGATATCCGTCTACACTCGTAATACCTCCTCGGGCACCTACTCAGACTTCAAGGAACTTGCGATGAAGAAGCGTGATTATGCTCCGGGATCGCAAAAAATGGCCGGCAACGAGCAGATCGCGTCGGAAGTAGGTCGGAATCCTGCCGGTATCGGCTATGTGGGCATGGCCTATACCAAGGCTGGTGGAGTGAAAGTGGTCTCAATCGATGGCGCGGCCCCGTCGATCCAGAGCGTGCAAAACCACTCATACCCCTATTGGCGGCCGACCTTTTATTATACTAATGGCGAACCAGGTGGCATCGCAAAGACATTCGTTGATTTCACTTTGAGTTCGGTCGGACAGAAAATCGTTAATCAGGTCGGCTTTGTGCCAATCAAGTAACCCAGAGCATATGAAAAAGTTATTAGTTACTGCCTTAGTAGCCATCTCCAGCCTAACCATTGCCCGGGCTGACACGATCGTAATTAAGGGCTCCGATACGCTGGGAGCAAAGTTGGTTCCGCAGCTGGCGGAACAATTTAAGTCCCAGCATCCAGGAACTACCTTTGATATTGCGGCGGAAGGTTCGGCCACCGGTTTTGCTGCGTTGATTGACAAGACAGCAGCGATTGGAATGGCGAGCAGGCCAGCCAAACCGGAAGAGATCGCCAACGGCAAGACCAAAGGCGTCGAGCTGAAAGAAACTGTGGTGGCTTATGATGGAATCGCGGTCATCGTCAACACCGCTAGTTCGATCAAGAGCCTTACAAAAAAGCAGGTGGAACAAATCTTTACCGGCGAAATTACCGACTGGAGTGCCGTTGGCGGCAGCGGCGGAAAGATCTCGGTTTATACCCGGAATACCTCTTCGGGCACTTACGCGGAGTTTAAAGAACTGGCGATGAAGAAGCGCGACTACGCGCAGGATTCGCAAAAGCTCGCAGGCAACGAGCAAATTGCGCAGGAAGTCGGCAAGAATCCAAATGGCGTGGGCTACGTCGGCCTAGCTTATACCAAAGCCAGCGGGATCAAGGTAGTGCCAATCGACGGAGCCACTCCTTCGAAAGAAAGTGTCCTGGCAAAAAGCTATCCCTACGCTCGGCCTACCTTTTTCTATACTAATGGCAACCCAATCGGAGTAGTTAAGGATTTTATCGATTTCACCGTCGCCCCGGATGGGCAGAAAATAGTCGAGCAAGTCGGGTTTGTTCCCATCAAATAACTCCCGCAGCAGGCTAGATAATCAAAAAGCGCGCTGAGTCCGATCCTCAGTGCGCTTCGCCTTTTGAACCGACGTCGGCATCATGACTCCGAGCGGTAAGCGATGACGGCTACAATATCCCGCTGCCTGTTGTAGCTGGGATCGCTGATCCCGGATGTTTTAGTCCATTAGCGCGATCTCGATCGCCTGACAATTGAAGCCAACAATTGTTCATTACCTTGCGAATAGTTACGTAATCGTCACCTGCTTTTCACCCTTCGTGACATGACAGGCGAAAAAACGCGCCGGAGTTTTGCTCGTTATGATCTCACCAAACATCATCACTGTTTGTCGCTTCAGAAAGACCGCATTACTACGGCATCGCTCCAGCCGCGATTATTTCGGGACCGAACATATCCGTTTTTGGTCGTGGAATCGATTCTATTCGCCATCATGGCGGCAGTGTCGATTTGGCCAATTGTGGATGCGGTAGAATTCATAAAGCTTTACCTATTGTAGACGTGAACTCCAGCAGCGGCGATTAGCTGCTTCCAGTTGTCGGGGTGCCCTTTTTGTCATGTCGAGCGCAGTTGAGACATCTCTAATTTCGACCGCAATAAGTCAGAGATTCCTCGGTCCGAGCCGGCCTGCCGAACAAATAGCGTGGGGGCGTGTCTTGTGCTATAAGCTTAGACAATGTTAAACCGGTTGATGCTGGCC
>QHPP01000067.1 GCA_003219125.1 Verrucomicrobiota bacterium | reverse complement strand
CGCGTCAACATCTGCATGTTGCAGGTGCAACACTGAAATCTTAACTCGTTCAAGCGGGCGGCGAGATTCATTTTTTGGATGAGGCGCGACGCGACCCCCGATTCGGAGTCGACGTCACCGGTGATCTTTCTAGGTTACGCCAATGGACGATCAGTCTCGCATCGTGCTGGGAGAAGCCGCCGTGACCGCGGCGCTGGAGCCGCCCCGCCGTAGATTTTTCTCGCGACGACACAAGCTGCAACCGCCAGCTTTGCCCTATTGTGAAAATTGCGGGGCGCCGATGGCCGGGCCTTTCTGCGCTCAATGCGGACAAGCTGCCATCGATTACCGCCGCTCCTTTCGCCACATTATTGTCGATGTTCTCGATTCCTTCCTGAATTGGGACTCGAAGTTTTTTGCAACGATCGGATGGCTGATTGCGCGTCCCTGGCATTTGACTAACCAATTCCTGGCTGGTCGCCGTGTGCGTTACGTGCATCCCTTGCGACTTTATCTACTCGTCAGCATTCTCTTTTTCTTTGTCGTCAACTACTGGGCGAAATCGATTCATGCCGATCCGAGCAAACTCTCCGCCGAGGACCGCGCCGATATTGCCGCAGATCTCAACGATCCTGACATACCGCCGGCAGTGAAGGCCCGCGTCCGGGGCGCGCTCGAGGCGAAGGGCATGACACAACCGGAAGCACAAACGTCGCCATCACCGGAAGCTGCCGTTTCGCCGCGACCGACGGCGATCGTCTCACCACCGACGTCGCTTGCGTCACCGTCTCCGTCCGGCGATTTCGGACCATTGGTGCAATTTGACAAACCGCCTTCTGACAAATTCGAGAAGTGGCTGGAACAAAGGGCCAAAGAAAAAATGGGCGAGCACGGCAGCAAGATGGCCCTCTTTATTGCAACGCTGTTCAGCAACCTCCCCTACATGATGCTCTGCTGCATCCCGCTCTTCGCGTTCGTGCTCAAGGTGCTTTACGTGCGCAAACACATCTTTTACATCGATCATCTCGTTTACGCCCTGCATATTCACAGCTTCGCTTATCTCGCGATCATGTTGATCGTGCTGATTACCATCGGCTTGAATCGATCGATCCCCGGCACTTTCGCCGGCTGGATCATCGCAGCGCTCTGGATCGCCTTCGCGACCCAAATTTTCCTGTCCATCCGCCGCGTTTATCGACAGGGCTGGTTCTTCACCGTCTTTAAATTTTTTCTCGGCGGGTTTGCTTACTTCATTGTCCTCACCGTCGCGCTCGCCGTTACGTTCTTCATTACAATTGCGTTGCCGTAATCAACCGCTCCGCTTCCACGAGCGCCATGTCGATCTTGCTAACATCGGTCCCTGACCCCTGCGCACTTTCCGGTCGCCCGCCGCCTTTGCCGCCAACGATCGGTGCGATTTCCTGAATCAATTTGTTCGCCTGAAATTTTGAGCTGAGCTCTTTGGGCACAACGGCAAGGAGCGCGACACGGCCGTTCGCCGCACCGGCCAAAAAAATCGGTCCTTTGATTTTTGATTTGAGCGCACCGGCCACGGCTTGAAGCAATTTAGCGTCGGCATCCTTCACTTCGGCAACGACTCTGCCTTTCGCAGCATGCCTTGTCGCCAGTTCCTTCGCGATCTCAGCCGCGCGACTCTTCAATTGCGCTTCGCTCGCCTTCGTCCCTTTCTTTTCCCATTCCCGAACATCAGCCTCGAGCTTTTCGAGATGCGCCGCGCGCATGTCGATCTTGTCAAGCATCGCGTGGGTCTCCGCATCCTCTTCAAACACCGGCAACGCGGCCACGTCGGATTTCTTGCGCGTGAGCATTTCAAATTTTTTCTGCTGGCGCTCAGCCTCTTCTTTCGCCCACTGCCGCGCCGCATCTCCGGAGACAGCTTCAATCCGCCGAACGCCCGCCGCGATTGCTTCTTCCCTGACGATGCGGAATGACTCAATCTCGCCGGTCGCGCGCACGTGTGTTCCGCCGCACAACTCCATGGAGTAGCCGTTCAACGCTTTTGCTTCGCCGCCGATTTGAACAACGCGAACGAGCTCGCCGTACTTGTCTCCAAAGAATTGCTGAATGTCGGAACGCTTCTTCGCTTCCGCATAAGGGATCTCAATCCACGAAACCGGCGCGTTCTCTTTAATCTTTTCGTTCACCAAATTCTCAACGTCCCGCTTTTGCTGCAGCGTCAGCGACGTGCTGCTGAAGTCGAAAGTTAGTTTCTCTGGCCCGACATAACTTCCCTTTTGCGTCGCATCTTTGCTGACGATCTCGTGTAACGCCCAATGTAAAAGATGGGTGACCGTATGATGACGCTCAATGGCGCGACGACGTGGAATGTCCACCTCCAAACGCCCAGGCTGCTTAGTTGGCAAGCTTCCGGCATCCAGCCCCGGTGGTAACTTAAGAAAAAAGACGCCGTTGCGACTAACGGTGTTTACGATAGATGCAGTTTGATTCGGGAGGCGAAATACTCCTTTATCTCCGACCTGACCGCCCATTTCAGCGTAGAGGGGAGAACGATCAACCACGACGAAGTCACCTGCCGACTCATGTCGGGTCGCGATAATTTTAGCATCAGCGAAATCATTCGTGTAGCCGACGAACTCCGTTTGCTTAAGAGCACCTAAGGCTGTGTCCTCCGCCCGAATTGTTTCAGTTTTCCGCGCAGCGCGCGCGCGCGCGCGTTGCTCCTCCATCAGTTTTTCGAAACCCGCAATATCGACGGTAAGTCCGCGCTCGCGGGCCATCAGCTCGGTGAGATCAAGCGGAAAACCGTAGGTGTCATAGAGTTTGAAAGCATCTTCTCCAGAAACCATCGGAGTTGTTTTGATGAGCTGTTTCCAAGCACCTGCACGAAGTTGATCGAATGAAAATTCCGCGATGTGCCGATCGCCGCGGAAAAAACGCATATTATGGATTTCCTGTTCCTCCGGCTTTTCACCCCACCAAGCCTGCGAGCTTGCCATGATAAGCAACCCGTCGGCGTGCGCAGCTACCGCTAGCGCTCTTTCAAGGACGTCGTTCTCGAAAAGTTTGATCCCCCTATCCAATGTTTTGTTAAACGCTTCTTCTTCGCGAAGGATTGTCTCCTGAATCGTCTCTTGTTTTGCGCGGACTTCAGGAAAAACATCGCCCATCGTTTTCGCGACGATATCGGCCAGTTTGAAGAAAAAAGGATCGTGAAAGCCGAGGGTGCGCCCGTAGCGGACCGCGCGACGCAGGATGCGACGCAAAACGTAACCGCGTCCTTCGTTCGACGGAATAATTCCGTCGGCGATCGCGAAGCTAAGGGCACGGATGTGATCGGCGATAACCCGAAAGGCGATGTCGGTCTTTTCATGATCGCTTTCACCGGCAGTTCCATGTTTCGGAAGAGTCGATCCGTATTTCTTGCCGCTGAGTTTTTCCAACTCGTCGAAGATCGGACGAAAGATGTCGGTCTCGTAGTTCGAGACTGTGCCGGAGAACTCGGTGGAGTTTTTTGTGCCTTGAATGATTGCAGTAGTACGCTCCAAACCTAATCCGGTATCGACATGACGTTGCGGCAGCGGTGAGAACGTTCCGTCGGCGTTGGCATTGAATTGGATGAAAACCAAATTCCAAATCTCGATGCAGCGCGGGTCGTCTTTGTTCACGAGCGCGCCGCGCGTGTCGCCGTCCGGAGTTAGATCAACGTGCAATTCCGAACAAGGCCCGCACGGCCCGGTATCGCCCATCATCCAGAAATTGTCTTTCTTGTTTCCGTTTACGATGTGGATGGCCGGATCGAGATCGGCCTCACGAAATAATCTTTCCCAGTGATCGTACGCTTCCTGATCGAACTCGCTCGGCTCGCCCGGCCCGGGTTTGTAAACGGTGGCGTAAAGACGCTGCGGCGGAAGTTTCCAACGTTCGACCACGAGTTGCCACGCCCACTCGATCGCTTCTTTCTTGAAATAATCACCGAAGCTCCAATTGCCCAGCATCTCAAAAAAGGTGTGGTGATAGGTGTCCAGCCCGACGTCTTCGAGGTCGTTATGTTTCCCTCCGGCGCGAATGCATTTCTGCGTGTCGGCCACGCGCGGCGGCTTCCACGGCGGCTTTTGTTGGCCGAGAAAAATCGGCACAAACTGGTTCATGCCGGCATTGGTGAAAAGCAGATTGGGTGCGTCCGGCATCAGCGACGATGAGGGCACAATCAAGTGCTGCTTTTCGCGAAAGAAATCGAGAAAACTTTGACGAATCTC
>QHPP01000066.1 GCA_003219125.1 Verrucomicrobiota bacterium | reverse complement strand
CGTCGAGCAGAAATCCCATCGACATTAATTTCAATCCGTATTGTTCGATCGGCAGAATGCGATTTTCTTCCGTCGCCATCGGTTGCTCGCGTGAACCGAACATGAGCGAAATGCTCGGGCCGTAGATGTCGCAATCGCAAACACCGACGCGCGACCCGGCATTCTGGAATGCGACCGCGAGGTTTGCAGCCACGGTCGATTTTCCCACCCCGCCCTTTCCGCTGGCGATGGCGATGATATGTTTGATTCCCGGAATCCGAGTTGCGCCAACCCCAGAACTGCCCGCACCGGCCGGCGGCGCGTGAATGTCGATCAATACTTTCGGTTGAAGCACCCCGAGTCCGCGTAGGACATTTTCAGCTTCTGCTTTGATTGCACGCGGCACGGCCGGGTCGTTCGTCGTCAGCACAAGTTGAACGCGGGTTTCGGCGTCCGTTGAAACAATTTGTTTGATCAACCCGAACGAGACAATGTCCCGGCTGAATCCGGGATACTTTACCGACTTCAGTGCGTTTTTGATTTGTTCCTGGGTAAAGGCCATCTGGCGATAACCTACCGTTGCGCAGATCGACAGCAAAATCCGGGAAGCGAGCGCGTCTTGCGTGCGTTGGAAGTTAGGCTTCCAGCCTGACTCGGCCGACCGCCTTCCAGGCGGTCGCATAAAAGAAAGGACAAGCTGGAAGCTTATCCTCCGAGTCAGCCAGGATGGCTAACTTCCGCCAGCATGGCGGCGAGGCGCCGCAATGAGCACGCGAGGGCGCGTGCGCTCCCCAGACGTTGCGCGGCGGGTGAACGCAACGCCGCGAGAAGATTTGTCATTGCGATTTAGGGAGGCGACGGAGAAGACGCGCTTCTCGCGCGCAGAGGCAGGCTATTCAAATCAATGCGTTCGCCTGTTTTTTCAATTTTCACGACCATCGTTTGAAACAGCCAGATATCCGTCGATTTCTTTGCTTCGACATAGAGCGTAGCTTTCCCTTTCGGCCCGCTCAACGGAATGGATAAATTCGCTTCGCCGGTTGCTCCATTTACGTTGCTATTGCCCGAGACGATGCCTTTTTGCGAAATCGGTGAGCCGATCGCTTCGATCACAGCCGAGTTGGCTTGCGCGCGGGCCAGCGCAATTTTGTAAGCCTCGGATTGTTTCATCATGCTGGTTGCAAAAAAGAAAACCATGAGCGCGCATCCGCCCACGAAAAGCATGGGCAAAAGACAACCGACCGGCACAACCCACTTCCAATTACGCCCGAACCAATTCGGGTTGCGGCATGGGCGGCGGCGGTGGAGTTGGTTCCATGAGCGAGACGGAAGCTAGTTGCCCTTATTTGAAAAGCGAACGCGTCAGCTTCACGATTCGCGGCGGGTTCCCTCGACTTACGCTCGGGATGACCGGTAGGTGCGGTTTCCCGCTCATCGCGGCAGCGACTGCTCTGCGTTGGCAAAGGCGTAAGCGGCGACCGTCACCACCGCGGCATTCTCCTGCAATTCGCGCGGAACAATTTTGTCCAGCGTGTCGGCGGGAGTGTGATGATAATTAAAATAAAAGCGGCTGTCTTGCATTGGACTGAAGGCCGGGACGCCCGCTTTTTCCATCGGCTCGGTATCGGCGCCGACATGCTCCGATAAACTTAAACTCCCAGCGCCAATCTCCTCCAAAATCTTCGCGATCGGCTCGAACATTTTCTTGACCTCCGGTGTCGTTTTCAAGTTGAGCCCGATCGGATGACCCGCGCCGCCATCGGTCTCGTTAACGGCAAAATGATTCGCGAATTCACTGGCGTGATCCTTCTCGTACTGCTTCGATCCCCGGCTGCCGTTCTCTTCATTCATCCACGCAATCATGCGGATGGTTCGTTTCGGTTTGAGATGAAGTTGTTCGATCAAGTGTGCCGTTTCCATCGCCACCGCCACGCCTGCGCCATCATCGATTGCGCCGGTCGCCAGGTCCCAAGAATCGAGATGACCTGAGACGATCACGATTTGCTCGGGATGCTCGCCGCCCTTGATATCGGCGATAACATTCGCGCTTTCGACGTCGGGGAGCGTTTGGGGAGTGAGAACAAGATGCATGCGCGTCTCTCCCTGCGCCGCCAGGTAGGCGATTAAATCGGCATCTTCCGACGTAACCGCCGCCGCTGGAATCTTCGGAACGCCATCCTTGTAATTCGTCTGACCGGTATGCGGAATACGATAGTCCGCTCCACCGACCGAACGAATCAAACAGGCGACCGCGCCAAGTTTCGCCGCCGCAACCGGACCGTCACTTCGATAAACCACCGCCTGCCCGTAGGCATCGCCGCCGCGACCTTGCGTTGCCATTTGTTTGTCGAACGAATGATTAAATAGCACAATTTTCCCGTTTACTTTCTCGCGCGGCACCGATTTCAATTCCTCAAAGTCGCGCACGCAGATGGTATCGGCATTGATTCCCTCCGGCAGAGTCGCGACGCTTCCGCCGAGAGCGCAGAGCACTATTTTTTGCGCGGTCCCGGGAGCTTGTCCGGGAAATTGCGTGAGCTCCGCCGTTTCGATTCCGCGCACCCAATGGGGCACCATTACTTTTTCCAGCTGCACGTCGCAGCCAAGCGCTTTCATTTCGCCGGCCACGTACTCGACCGCGTTGGCCGCCTGGATGGAGCCCGTCAGTCGCGGCCCGATGTTGTTCGCCAAATGGGCAACTTGTTTGAGCGCATAATCGCTCGCCAACGCCCCTTGTCGCAGTTGTTTTAAATCAACCAGCGTTTTCTCCGAGAAAACGATCTGCGTCGCACTCGGACTGGCCGACGGTGTTGAGCTGGCTTCGGGTTGCGCGGCTTGAGTCAAAGCCGGCGAAGTTGCGGCGATCGCAGCAATGAGGCCGAGGAAAAACGCGGGAGCTTTGCCCAGGGTGGGAGTGGGACGCATTTCCGAGTCTCGCGCGAGTTGGCGTGACGGCAAATTTCATCTCCGAATTGGAGGGACGCGCGCCGTCGCGTCCCTAAATTTGGGACGACACGGCGGTCGTCTCTCCATCGCTCCTACGAGGGTTTCGCCTGTTGCCCGAAACCCCAACGCCGATGAGTGACGCGTAATTCTGATATGTCTTTGGCGTCGAACGGGACGTGGGCATGGCCGCGTACCGCCGCTACCAGGGAGCAATGCGAGATCGCGACATCTTCAAAGACACGACCATCCTTCAAGATCACCGAGACAACGTGCAGATCCTGTGTAGTCTCGGGCTGATCGAGAAGAAACTGTCTTAGCTTCTGCGGCAGCGTGTTCAAACCCCTCGTCCCTTCGAACATCGAACGAAAATAAAATGCGGCTATTTCCGGGTTAATCAAGACTTGGAAGTCAGGCATCCTGCCTGACTCGGCCGACAAACTTCCAGTTTGTCCCAAAGCAGTATAACGCCAATATCCCAATTCAGCCGACATACGGCCAGCCAAATCTTCTCCGGCGAAACTATTTTGCTATGCCAGAACAAGAAACAATTGAACGAGCTCGAGAAGACGAGCGCGAAGGAAAATCGCCATCGACGCAGGCGGGCGAATTTGTGAGGGAAGAGATGGAGCACATCCGCGAGGGGGAACATGGCGCGCGTTCTCCGCAGCAGGCCATCGCGATAGGCTTATCCAAAGCGCGACGGGCGGGAGTAAAATTGCCGCCGCCGAAAAGAGGCTCAGTCAGAACGAAAAAACAAGCGGCGCGCGATGTGCGAAAAGGAAAATCGCGGCGTAAACCGTCGCGGACACGTTCGCGCGCGGTGAAAGGAGCGCTGAAGCGCGAGTCGCGCCGGACCGCATCCCACCGGGCTTTGTCACGACAGGCGCGTTCCGCTGCCGGGCGACGTACGAAAGCAAGTCGTTCCCGCGCTGCGAAGAAAGCTGCGCGCACCCGCAAGCGAAAGCGCTAATCGACTTCTCACGGATCACTGATCACTGGTCACAGCGACTACTTCCTCCGCCCTTCTTCAAAATCGAAGAGATTCGCCCATGGTTTGAATGTCGGCGCGATCAGAAATACCCAGCTCCTTTTTCCGGCGTTCCAGTGTCGGCGTCGCAAAATCGTTCCAGCCGAACTTCGTGATGAAATTATTTTGCGA
>QHPP01000065.1 GCA_003219125.1 Verrucomicrobiota bacterium | reverse complement strand
GCGCACGCGATCAGGAGCACCAGAAAAACCGCGGCCAGTAAAATCAGGAGCAACGGTTTCATTGGCCCAAGCACGACTTCGTTAAGCGGGAAGGCAGTGATTCCAAAGCTGTCATCCTTCGGATAATTGTCCGGATAATTCTTTCGCATCGTTGCCGTGACGGTATCGAGCTCGGCCTGCGCTTGTTTTGCAGAAACACCTTGAGCCAGGCGCGCGACGATGGCGTAGCCGCGCGAGTAACGAATTTTCAATTCCTGCGCGGTGAAAGCGAGCGGCTGCCAGACATCGGCCGGTTCGCCAAACTGCGCACCTTGAATTCCGAAAAGTGGAATCGGAAATTCGAAACTCGCCGGCATCACGCCGACGATGGTGAAGCTCCGACCGTTTGCGACAATCTTGCTTCCAATAATTTGCGGATCGGCACTAAACCGGCGCTTCCACAGTCGTTCACTGATGATCAGCACATCGTCGTGTCCAGCGGTGCAATCAGCCGGCACGAAGACGCGTCCGCGAATTGGCGCTACGCCAAGAACGTTGAAAAGATCCGCTGACCCGACCGCGCCGAAAATGCGTTCAGGGCGATCACCGCCGGCAAAATTGAATGTGCCCGGCTGAAACACCGCCATCTTGTCAAAACTGCGGCAGTTCGTTTGATAATCCACGAATTCCGGCGCGGAAACGGGGATGGCGTCGAGATGTTGTGCGCGAAAGTGCTCGAGCATCAACACGATGCGCGCCGGATCGCGATAAGGCAGTGGACGAATCAGCAGCGCATTAACGAGACTTAGGACAGCAGTGTTGGCGCCGATCCCAAGGGCAATTGCGACGACGGCCACGGCGGTAAATGCCGGGTTCTTCAGCAGCAACCGAAAAGCAAATCGCAGATCATTTAGCATCCTAGTTCCTTATTCGTAATGGAGAGCCTCTACCGGATTGAGCCGCATGGCAGCGCGTGCCGGTAAATAAC
The DNA here is from genome assembly GCA_003219125.1 of Verrucomicrobiota bacterium. Classification (GTDB taxonomy): domain Bacteria; phylum Verrucomicrobiota; class Verrucomicrobiia; order Chthoniobacterales; family UBA10450; genus AV69. Next base: position 3,436 of record QHPP01000065.1, on the reverse strand, counting down.
AGGCAAGTAACCCAGTCAACCCAAGAAGAAGAGAAATGACGCTGAATGTAGCAGCGTCTGTCGCGCTTAACTCGAAAAGCAAACTAACAAGCAGCCGTGTTGTACACCAGGCGAGAACTAATCCGATGGCCACACCTAGCAAAGTCAGCTTCATGCCGTGACCCATAATCAGCTCAAGGATATGTTTCGGTTGTGCGCCCAGCGCCACCCGCAGGCCGATTTCACCCGTCCGATGGCTTACTGAATAGGCCATGACGCCGTAGAGCCCGATGGCTGCGAGCAATAATCCCGTTAGCGCGAGCGTGCCCATCAAGACCGCGCCGAAACGTTCGGTAACGAGAACGCCGCTTAGATTCGCGTTCATCGTCATGATCTTTGAGATCGGCTGATCCGGATCGACGCCACGAATAATGTCGCGGACCGCCCCGATTAAGGTTGTGGGATCGGCACTCGCCCGGACAACGAGATTGACTGGAAAATTGTTTTCGACCTGCGCGTAAGGCACGTACCAAACCGGGCGATTGATACGGTAATTGAACAGATCCTCCTTTACGTCTTTGACGACGCCGACCACGGTCATCCAGGGAAAGGTTTGTCCGGCACGAACGCGCCGCACTCGCTTGCCAATGGCGTCTTCTCCCGGCCAGGCTTGCCGCGCGAATTCCTGACTGACAACCACCACTGGCGGACTTTCGGCGCGATCGTTTTTGTCGATCAACCGTCCCTTGACCAAGGTAACACCAAGCGTCCCGAGATAGTCCGGGCTGACAACGCGATGCGAAGTAATCGGCACCTCATTTGGGTTCGCCGGCGGTCGCCCCTCGACATTAAAGATTGCGTCGATCGCAATTTCTCGCTCAAGCGGAATGTTTGTTGTGGTTCCGGCTGCGATTACCCCAGATAGATTGCGGATGCGCTCGAGCACTTGATTGGCAAACCCGACACGCGTGCGATATGACGAGTATTTTGGATCCGGCAGGACCATTTTCATGGTCAGGAGATTGTCGGGCTTGAATCCCAGGTCGACGTATTGCAGCCGATGGAAACTTCGCACCATCAATCCACCGCAAACCAGTAAGGTCAGCGCGATCGCAATCTCACTCACGATCAATGCATTAAACCAGCGCCGGCCGGACACGGTGCCACCACTGCGTTGGTCGCCCTGTTTGATGCGCGGCATCAGCTCATTCGCGCCGGCGCCTTTCAGCGCAGGGAGTAGTCCGAATATGACACCGGTGAGTAGAGTAATAAACAGTGCGAAAACCAGCACATGTTGGTCGAGCTCGAAGTTGTGAAAAAATGCGGCGAAAGAAATTCCACGAATCGGATTAAGCGCAGCCAGAATCGGCAGCAGCCAATTCGCGAGAACCAATCCAGCCGCACCACCAAGCAAGGCCAGCAGGATGCTTTCGGTGAGAAGTTGCCTGACGAGACGCCACCGACCAGCGCCGAGCGCGCGACGGAGTGCGAGCTCGCGCTCACGAGAGATTCCGCGCGCCAATTGCAGATTCGCCACGTTGGCGCAACAGATGAGCAAAAGGAACCCAACCCCCAACATGAGGGTAAACAATGCTCTGTGGACGCGGCCTTCCAGATCGCCCAGCAGTTCCTGACGGAGCGAGATCACTTTCACGCTCCAGCCGCGACGAAAATCGGGATATTCCTGCTCCAGTTGACGATCAATCGCTTTCAATTCTGCATCGGCCTGGGGCAAACTCACCCCCGGTCTCAGGCGTGCGACGATTTCGTTGTTTGTCGCTGCCCGTTCGGTCAACGGCAGGTTGTCAATGTTGGCCTGCAGCGGAATCCAGATTTCGGCGGCTGCGGGCAGGTCGAATCCGGCCGGCATCACGCCGAGAATGTTGTAACTGCGCCCATCGAGATTCAGCGATTGACCAAGCACGATGGGGCTCCCGCCAAAACGTCTCTGCCAAAGCGCATAACTGATAAGAGCCGTCGGCGGCCCACCCGGATGATCTTCTTCAGCTGAAAACACTCGACCAAGCACCGGTTTGACTCCCAAAGTCGTCAGATAATCCGCCATTACGGTGGCACCGCGCACATGTTCCGGTTCGCCTTGCCCAATCAAATTGAAGGAACGTTGCGTCGCCACGCCGCTGCTGACGAAAGAGTGACTTCGATCCCGATAAGCGGCGTACTCGAGAAATGACGATCCAAAAGGATCGAAACCTTCCCGCAACGCGATACTGAAGACTAGCCGATCGATATCTTTTACCGGCAGTGGTCGAAGCAGAAGGGTGTTGATAGCGCTGAAGATCGCGGTGTTCGCCCCAATGCTTAGGGCAAGCGCGATGATCGCGATCGCGCTAAGTGTAGGCCGTTTAAGTAAAATGCGGGCGCCGTAACGGAGATCGTTCCATAAGGTTTGCATGTCGATCTATTCGTAACGCAGGGCTTCCACGGGATCGAGGTGGGTGGCGGTGCGTGCGGGGAGATAACACGCCAGCAAACCGACAATCAGCAAAACCCCGGAGACGATTCCGAAGCTCAGAGGATCGTGCACGGAAACGCCTTCCAGATTCCCTTGCAAAAGTCTCGTTAGAAAAAAAGCAAAGACGACACCGATGGCGAGACCAGCCGCAATTAGCCGAACACCATGACCCGTTACAAGTCGGAGAACGTCCGCGGCCTGGGCCCCGAGGGCCATGCGCACCCCAATCTCCTGGGTGCGCTGACGAACGGAATAAGCCATCACGCCATACAATCCGATGGCGGCAAGAAAAAGAGCCAAGCCCGCGAAGACGGTAAAGAGCGTTCCGAAAAATCTGCGTTCCCAAAATGATTCCGTCACCACCTGATCCATCGTTTTCACTTTGTAGATTGGAATTTCCTTGTTTACCGCCAGCACTGCGGAGCGCGCAAGATTGCCAAACGCCGCAGGATCAGGTTTTGTCCGCAGCATTACCGACATGAACCAGTCCGGGTTCTGATATTGCGCGACGTAAACGCAGGGGAATTCGCGCCGCTCCGCCAATCGATCGTAGATGACGTTGCGCACGATTCCGACAATGGTGGCCCACTTCGGCGGCTCGCCGAGTTTTTCAAGAAGGGCCAGTTGATGGCCAATTGGATCGGTACTCGGGAACCATTTGCGCGCGGCTGCGTCGTCGATCAAGACCACGCGCTGGCTGTCTTTGTTATCGGCAACCGTAAAATCGCGCCCGCGCAAAAGCGGAATGTGGCAGGTGGCAAGGTAGCCAGGCGTGATGGAAAGGCCATGCGCCATTCGCGCATTTTGCAATTGTTGCGGCTCAGGTTCCCCTTCGAGAACAAGCGCGCTCACCCCGATGTTTCCCGATGCTGGAAGCGACGTGGTCGCCCCGGATGATTCCACGCCGGGGATGCTGGCGATCTGCGGCATCAGCGCGGTGAAGAACCGGCCGGAATCCTCTTGTTTGAATTGGGTGGGTGGCAG
>QHPP01000071.1 GCA_003219125.1 Verrucomicrobiota bacterium | reverse complement strand
CGCGGCGGAAGGACGAGATTGTTATCACGGTTGAGCAACATCAGCCCACCGGAGGACAAGCGGTGGAGTGGAAGATTGCGCAGATTGGGCGGAAGTTTTGCCCGATCGACCGGCGGCATTATCAGAGGCTGACTTTGTTGGGCAACGGCAATCGACCCGACCGCCAAAAATGACAATGCAAGGAAGAACTCTTTCAATATTGAAACTTTAGCAATTCTCCTCGATATAACAACGCGGGGGAAAAATTGTTGCGCAGTCAGCACACAGGATTGTGACCGCCGACGCCAATCACCGTCAGAAGACTAGCGCCACACCGACAAAATGGCGCCCATAATAATGCAGCCGACAATGTGATAACCTGTATCGATCGCCCAGAGGCTCCGTGGCGGCGATTGCCAGAGGTAAGTCATGGTCAATGCGGTTGCACAAAACCCAACGCCAACGCCCGCACCGATTTTCAGGCCGCGTAACAGATCGACCCCGTGCAGTTGATGTATGACGCGGGCTAAGACGATAGCTGCGATTAAATTGCAGACCAAGGTCACGATCAACTTTGCTCCCATCCCGCTTTGGTTCGGCTGACCTAGTTTAACGCCGTGTTGCTCGACGGCGGACCGCCATGCCTTACTAAATAGCGCCGAATACCATCGTGCGCCCAGAAGCCAGTAGGCCAGTCCCGCGCAGACAATCGCCCGTCAGTTCATATCGCCATAATCCATCACGCCATAGTCCATAATGCGTATTGTGGTCCTTCGGAATTGGATACGACAAGGTCAAACCACAACGGCGGATCAAACCCGCAAGCTCTCGACGTTGGCCCCGCAGCATCGCCGCAGCGAGTCCGTGCGGTTGCGGACAAGATGGCTGTGCTACGCCTGCTCGCTCGCCGTTCTAAATTATCCGCCGACTTAATTACTAATCCTTAAACGGATCGACAATATCGCGTCCAGCCATCGCTACGCCGAGCGGACGCAACGTGTGGAGAACGCGAATTGTTCCAGCGTGCGCGGCCAAAACTTCTGGGAGACGCCGATATGCTTGCGGCGCCTCATCGACATCTCCGCCGCGCAATTCTACTCCGCGGTTTGTCACCCACTTCATCATCTCATCATGACGCACCAAACCGTCGCGGCGAATCCGCTTCCTCCCCACCCTCTCGAATCTACCTTTGGCCGCCGTGCGCGACATGATCCGACCGGCCCCGTGGACAGTTGAGTAAAGCGCCTCACGTGATTCACCGGAGTCGACTCCTTCAATGATGACCGCATCATCGCCCATGCTGCCGCCGACAAAACCGCGTTGGCCGGGAAACGCCGGCGTCGCGCCTTTGCGCACGACCCAAAGTTCCTCGCCGTCATGCTTTTCCTGCCAGGCGAAATTATGATGGTTATGCACCTCCTCCACAATCTTCGCACCAAGAATTTCACGGACAACATGCCTCGCCACTGCTTCGCGGCCGGCATAGGCATACCTCCCGGCGAGTCTCATTCCCGTTAGATAATCGGAGCCGATCTGAGAGTTCAGTGGAACTACGGTCGGAGGCACTTCCATGCCATCTTTTCCGCCGGCCGCTTTCAAGAAATGCGTCGCCGTCTTGTGTCCAAGCCCGCGCGACCCGAAATGCACACCTACCCAGATGCGGTCCTGCTCATCCGCAAAAACATCGACATAATGATTTCCTCCGCCGACCGTGCCGAGCTGATCCCGCGCCATTTCTTTTAATCCTCCGATGGGCGCGATCGTCCAGGCCTCGTCTTCGAATAACTCATGATCCACCCGCGTTTTGGCTTTTCGCCCGATCCCGAACGAAATATCGCGTACGACATCGTCCATGATGGATTTGATCCTTGGGCCGACTTCGCTCCCTTTGGCGTCACTTAAAATGGCAAGGTTACCGCAGGCAATATCGAAGCCAACGCCGGACAACGAAATCTTGTCTTTGTAAGCAATGACTCCACCGATGGGTTGCGCATAACCTTTGTGCCCATCGGCACAAAGCACTCCACGCTCGCCTCCGGCATCGATACAAGTCTGAATCTGGCGCAGGGTCGCCTCATCGTGCTGGCCGAATACTTTCGCTTTCATTCTTCCCCCTGTCATCTCAAGCGTAGTCGAGGGATCCCGCCGCGCAACGAAAAGCGAAATGCTGGCATATGATCAACGTCCATCACCTTTCAGGCGACGAATATGAAGTAAAGGTTGGCGGCATTACGCAGACGACTCATCGCGTCACATTACGAGATGCTGACCGTCAGCGACTGGGCGGGAAAGATGTTACGGCCGAACAGTTGATTGAGGAGAGTTTTCGGTTTCTGCTGGAGCGAGAACCCAACACCAGCATCCTAAGTAGTTTCGAGCTGCCGTTGATTGGAAAGTATTTTCCGCAATACGAGCGAGAAATTCGCGAACGGCTGAGACAAGGTTAAGGCGAATGTGCTACCGGTAACGCCGTCCTTAAACGTCGAAAATTAGCCCCGAAAGCTTTCGGGGCTGGCCCCACAGCAACGATGACTGTGCTATAACCGGACGCTCGTCGGAGCGATTCAGGACGACACGGTGCTGATTAACTCGTAGAATTTATCGAGATCGACGTTACCTCCCGATACTACCGCAACGATTGGTCCTTTACCGGCTTTACCACTTAATGCGGCTGCTACCGATAAGGCGCCGGCGCCTTCCGCGATCACGCGCGTCTTTTCGGCCAATAATCGCATTGCTCGCCTGGTTTCTTCCAAGCTAACGACAATTGAACCGTCCACGACCGGCAGCATCCGTTGCCACATCCGTGGGAAAATGCTTTTGCCACCCGCACCATCGACAAACGATTGCTTCCACCCGGTGAAGGCTTGCGGCGATTGTTTCGCGAATGACAACGCCCCCGGCGCCGCGGTTTCCGGCTCCGCGCCCCAAACTTTCACCTCCGGCTTCAGCGCTTTAACTGCGCTACCCAAACCGGTAATCAATCCCCCTCCTCCAATCGCCGCAATCACCGCGACGACATCAGGCGCGTCCTCCAGAATCTCCAAACCTAGCGTTGCATTACCGGTGACGAAATTCTGATCGTCGAATGGATGGACGAAAGTTCCTTCTATCCCTGCGAAGGCACGGTCTTCCATCGCCTTCCAAGCATCATCGAACGGCACCGGAATGAGTTTGGCACCAAGTGCGCGCATTCGCTCAACCTTCGACGCCGGTGCCGTCTCTATCACGACGACCGAACATGGCACGCCCGCCTTACGCGCCGCGTAGGCCACACCTTGCCCGGCGTTCCCGGCGCTAATCGTCCAGACTCCGCTGCGGCGCTCCGATTCCGATAGCATCGCCACGGCATTGGCCGCACCGCGCAGCTTATAAGCGTTAATCGGCTGCAAGTTCTCCAATTTGAGGTGGATAACTGGAAAATCCGGCCCCAGTTCGAGACGAACCAGGGGCGTTCGGAGAATGATGTTCGCAATTCGCTTCCGCGCTTCACGTATTTCCTTCAGTTCAATCGGACGGACCGGTTCCAAGATCGCGGACATGTAATGGAGTTTCGGATTCACCTGCAGGCGAGCAAGAAAAATCTCGGCAAAGGAACACTGTGGCTCGCGAGATGCTGCAGCCGTCTTTTATGAGCGCTTCTCCTACACTCTCACATGATATCCCTATTCATCAGCCACCCGATCGCCTCCCCTGGCAAGAACAACAAAGTCCGCGTCTTTATTCCGTCGGGCGCCCTCTCCCTAAGAACACAGTTCGTTTTAAATGCATCGATTGCGGCCGGCCGATGGAAGCGCGGGCGCAAGACGGCGGCGTCGATACGAATTGTCCCCATTGCGCAGCACCCCTTACCGTCCCTCGGATTCCGCCAAATCCGTACTTGCGTCCGATTAAAAACATCGTCCGCCAAATGAAAGCGGTGCCATTTCCGTTCCCCTACCTGCCACAGCTGATCCAACTCGCGGTATTAACGTCGGTCCTCGCTCTTTTTGCCGTCCTTTTCGTCACCATTGGCGTCGCTACCCAAGCCGCTGGAGTTTTTCGAGGACTCATCCTCGATACGAAGAAACATTTGCGAGAGGGATCGACTGTGGAACGCAGCGCGCAGGCGATCAGCATCGGAATTTACTCGCTTCTTTTCCTTCCCTTCTGGATGATTCAGTTGCCTTTCTCCCTGATTGGTTCATTCTGGAGTTCACGTCGTCTCAGCGCCCTTCTCACCGTCGCGCTGCTTCTCTCCATCGCGTACGTTGTTACGCTGTATTCGCAACACCTGATTAGGTTTTGGCATTCGCTTTAATAACGGTGCCGCGAATTGTGCCCGGCGAAGTGCTTCGAGCAGCGCCGCTAGGCATGACACGCCTGTAGCAGGACTCACCTGACAACCTGCCACGCATAAAAATTCTAGGGCGGCCAGAATGGCCGCCCTAGAATTGCTGCATACGTGTCATCTAGCTGTTAACTCGCTTCATGATTGCCCCTAGGACTTGACTTCGGTGCCGAGTAGATTTGCTACCGTCATCGGATCATCCGGCTTCGCCATCTGGTTAACGAAACGCTGGAAACGTTCGGAAAAAAGATCGTGCCGCAAGGTCCAATAATGTTCCAGGCCGGGAGAAGCAAGATAATGCCGGTAAAGATTCCACCAGCCACGGTAGATTTGTTCATCCATCAAGCCATAAATGAAATAGAGGTGGATTGTTTCCATCGCCTTTAAGAACTGGTAGGTAACATGGTAGAAACGGGCACGATCATCGGGTGAAAGCGCGTTGATGTCTTCCAAACCGATCCGCCAAATCCGGCCGAGCTCGGCATTTTCGCTAAATTGTTTAGTGACATCACGCAGAGCACTGGCGGCGGCATCCTGCGCAGTGAGCTTGGCGACGCGCGTGCTCCGGTGCACCTGAATGGCGAGATACCAAAACGACGCAACGACCGCGAAGGAACTAATCAGTTGCGCGGTAGCATTGATCGCTTCCCAGCTCATCGATGAATGAACGTATTGAGGAGAGAGCGGCGTTCAACTATTAGCCCACGGGGAAGCGCTTCCACCTGGAGGGCAAAGCTCTGGGAAGGGGCGCCGAACCATACAAACGTCGCGCATGATCGAAAGCCGGCCGAGCCCGGCCCCTACAGCGAATGTCGCCCTAATCTCGGGGGGACTGCCCTGGCGGCTCAGCAACTTTTAGCACCACTTTGCCACGAGTATGGCGCGATGCGATTTGCTGATGTGCCTTAGCCACATCGACCAGGGGCATGACCGCGGAAACGATTGGCGTAATCTTCCCAGTATCGATTAACTTGGCCAGCTCTTCCAACACCTTTGCGTCTGGATGTGCACCAAGCCCTGTGCCCCTGATGCCATGTTTCTCGAGCTCGGCAGGATCGGGCTCCCCGGTAATTGAGACTATGATGCCACCTTTTTTCACTACACCATAAGATCGCGCCAGAGTATCGCCGCGCACAGCGTTGAGAACAAAATCGACATTCTTAACTACGTCCTCAAACTTCGTGGTGGTGTAATCGATCGGTTGGTCTACCCCAAGCTTCTTAAGGAGGTCCTGGTTTGCGGTAGACGCTGTAGCGATAACTTTGGCGCCGCGCGCTTTGGCGATTTGCACAGCAAACGTCCCTACCCCGCCGGAGCCGCCGTGAATCAGAACCGTTTGTCCCGCGCTCAGTCCGGCCTTCTCGATCAGCGCCTGCCACGCCGTCGTTGCCGCGAGTGGAACGGCTGCCGCGTGTTCGAAATCGACCGATTTGGGCTTGAGCGCAGCATGATCTTGTTTCGTCACCGCAAACTCGGCATAACCTCCCTGCTCTTCAAAACTGAGATAGGCGTAGATGGCGTCACCTCGCTTAAACTTCGTGACCTTGTTTCCAGTTTCCTCTACTACGCCCGCTACATCCATGCCGGGAATAAGAGGAAAATGGGTAATCCGACCTTCCCGAATGAAGACGTCAACCGGATTAACCGCCGCAGCCATCACCCGAATAAGAATGTCGTCATCTTTCGCCTGTGGCCGCGGCACATCTTCATACTTCAATACTTCCGGTCCCCCGGAAGAATGAATCACGATCGCCTTCATTGGCGTCTGCGCTGCCGAAGCCACAGGAAGGACGGCGATCCAGGCAATGAGCCGGAGTGAATTAATGCTTAAAGAGAGCCGCATATCGTTAGCGTAGGCCAATTCGTTATCCCGACAACGTCGAAGCGTTTCACCGCGACGGCCCAGCCCGGGTCTCTTTTTCTGAAGTGTAGGGGCGAGCTCCTGCGAGCCCAACATAAGGTCCGTCAAATACGCGAAACCTGTGGCGAGCTAAGTCGGACCCATGACGGCAAAAACGAAGCAAGATTCTAAACCGCGCATTACCCGGACCGCTTGCGAAGGAATACAGATTTCCAAGTCTGTGCGCCAAACAGGCATTCCTGCCTGTTTTCTGCCTGTTTTCCTCGGAAACGCACAACAGGGTCAAAGTTCGTTGGGCATACAGGCTCCAAGCCTATGTTTCCCTCGGACGACATGCGCGCGACCTTTCTCGTAAGCGCAAAGCAAGTATAGGTTCGTTTCACATGAAAAGATCGCTCGATAACGAGGCCGCCGTAATTGCCGACGCCGCACGCGCTCTTACCACCAATGCGGACTACGGCTCGCTGGTAGGAATGGCTGGAGAGGCACAATGCGTCCTCATCGGCGAAGCTTCACATGGAACGCATGAGTTTTACGCGATCCGCGCTGCCTTAACCCGCCGATTAATTGAAGAAAAAGGATTTCGCGCCGTCGCGTTGGAAGCGGATTGGCCGGACAGTTTTCGTGTTCACCGCTTTGTCACCGAACGCAGTGATGACAAGCGGGCCACTGAGGCTCTCAACGATTTTCGCCGTTTTCCTTCATGGATGTGGCGTAACATTGTAGTCGTGGATTTTGTCGAATGGCTGCGGCAATGGAATGCGCACAATAAAGACAATCTCGCCGGCTTTTACGGACTCGATCTCTACAGCATGCATACTTCCATCGAAGCGGTGCTCAATTATCTCGACAAGGTCGATCCGGCTGCGGCCCGCCGTGCGCGTCAGCGCTACGCTTGTTTCGATCACTTTGGCGAAGATCCGCAGCACTATGGCCTCGCCACTGTCGCCGGCGGAGCGGAGCCATGCGAAGACGATGTCGTGGCAGAGCTAACGGAATTACGACGAAAACATGCCGAGTTCATCCGGCGCGACGGACACATCGGCGAGGAAGAATTCTTTTCCGCGGAGCAGAATGCGCGGCTGGTCATGAACGCGGAACGCTATTATCGCGCGATGTTTCACGGCCGCGCCAGTTCATGGAACTTGCGTGACCAACACATGTTCGAAACGTTAAGTGAGCTATTTAGTTACCTCGATAGCGGCCAAGCGAAAGTTGCGGTCTGGGCGCACAACTCTCATCTGGGCGATGCTCGGGCCACAGAAATGCACGCGCGTGGCGAGCTTAACATCGGCCAGCTCCTCCGGGAACGCTTGGGCGAGCGCGCCTTCGCCATTGGCTTCAGCACATATCATGGAACGGTTACGGCGGCTTCGGACTGGGGCGCGCTTGCTGAGCGCAAACGTGTTCGGCCAGCCCTGGCCGGCAGTTACGAGGAACTATTTCACGCTACGGATCAGCCGAGTTTCTGGCTTGACCTTCGCGAGCGCAACAGGGCTAACGACTTGTTGCAAAGGGAGCGGTTGCAACGCGCCATCGGCGTGATTTACCGACCACAGACCGAGCGTCTCAGTCATTACTTCGAAGTACGATTGCCCGCGCAATTCGATATCATGATCCACATCGATGAAACCAAGGCGCTAGAGCCCCTGGAACGAAGCTCTCAATGGGACCGCGGTGAGCTGCCCGAAACGTACCCAACCACACTTTGACCTGTCCAATTTCTCGTTAGTCCCAAACCCACGGTCCGAGCCTTATATCCCCTCGGTCAAAATCCGGTTTGAGGACTTCGAGCTGTTGGCGTAATCCGCGTTTGAGTGGTAAATTGGACTTGCAATTGATTTGAGAAACTGGCAATCCGCACAGTTATTATGACGACGCGTGCTTTTTTCGCAGCTATTCTTGGTGGAATTGCAATGTTCATCTGGAGCTTTGTCGCACATGATTTGCTACCGCTCGGCGAAACGGGCATGCATGAGTTCAGCGATGAAGCGCCGATGCTCGATGCTTTAAAAACTAACCTTGGTCACGCTGGCGGCCTTTACCACTTCCCGGGACACAGGGCGGGGCCGAACGCAACGCGGCAGGAGAAGACCGACGCGATGAAACGCGCCATGGAAAAAGCCGCCAGCGGTCCGTCAGGAATGTTGCTTTATCATCCAGCCCGAGAGTTTTCATTCGGCAGGTTGTTGGGCATCGAGTTTGCCACCGAACTTCTCGAAGCCATCCTTGTTGTTTTCCTTCTTACTCAAACCAGGATCGAAAGTTTCGGCGGCCGGGTCGGGTTCGTCCTCGTCGCCGGAATTCTTGCGGCAATCACCACGAACATTCCCTACTGGAACTGGTATGGCTTCCCTTCCAATTATACCGCTGCCTACATGTCTATTGAAATTATCGGCTTTCTCTGGGTCGGCCTTGTCGCCGCTTTGTTGCTAAAAAGCAGATCGCCGGCATCGGCAACTTCATTACGCTGATTCGTCACATTAGCGTTGACGAAAGTCCGGCCGCGCCTCTAGCCTCCTTTCATGACTACGAAACGTGCTCTGCTTGTATCGATAATTATCTTTGCGGGCGTTTCCCTGGTCGGAGCACAAAGCCCGACTTCACCGCCCAGCGCCAGCCCCGAAGCATCCGCTTCACCCGCGAAGAAGCGCGGTCACAAAAAGGCTGAGACTTCGCCGGCGACAGCTACCAGCCCCGAAGCTTCGGCTTCTCCGGCGAAGACACGCGGACGCAAGAAAGCCGAGACCGCGGCTGCGCCAGCTGGAAGTCCCGAGGCATCGGCATCGCCGGCCAAAACGCGCGGACGCAAGAAAGCTGAGGCGTCGCCGGCACCAAGCGCAAGCCCCGCGGCTTCAGCCTCGCCAGCGGAACGTCACGCTCGCAGCAAAAAAGCAGGCGCGTCACCCACAGCTACGCCGGCAGCGTCAGCGTCTCCAGCCAAGCCGTTTTCGAAGATCGGCTCACTATTCAAGCCGAAACCAACAGCTAGTCCGGCAGCAGCTACCACCACAGGTTCCGCCGAGGCTAATGCTACACCGGCGCCAGGCGGTGGTCACGGAATGGTATGGGTGAATACCGAAAGCCACATCTATCATAAAGAAGGCTCACGCTTCTACGGCAAAACCAAGCAGGGTAAATATATGAGCGAAGCGGATGCAATTAAAGAAGGCGACCGCGCCTCCAAGACGAACGACTAACTAGTCGTAGCTTTCATTCCCCCGGGTCGCGCTCTTTTGAAAGAGAGCGCGACCCGATTTTTTGCCAAGACTTTGTTCCTCTTATTTAAAGCGACGCGACAATTGAAGCTCGGCGCACACAATCGAGAGCAAAAGCGCTACAGGGCCGGCGCGCTCCAAGACGCTCCGCGAATTTCGAAGGCACCGCGAGCGGGCACCAGCTTTTGGATTGCGCCCAGTCTTCTGCCGCTTTTAGCGCGGCCATGCCTACCCATCACCTCACCTGAGCTTCATCCCAGCGAACAGCTTCGCGCATGAGTTCGCGCGCACTTGTTACTCCAAATTTCTCCTTCGCTCGGGCAACATACATTTGCACGGTTTTAACCGAAAGATTGAGCTTCTCCGCAATGGCTGTAGTGCTCGTTCCTTGCCCAAGCATTTGAAATACCTCCAGCTCGCGATCACTCAGCCGTTCAATCGGTGGCCGCGTTGTTTTTGCATGGCTCAGTCGCGACGCGATCTGCGCCATTAAGCGCTCGCTTAGGAATACTTCACCCTGAAGCACACAGCGAATGGCTGAGACTACCCTCTGCGAACTTTCGCCTTTCATTAAATAACCGCGCGCTCCGGAACGAACCGCTCGTTCGCCATAAACCAGCTCATCGTGCATTGAAAGGACAATGACCGGCAGTTCTTGATACTGATCCCTGATGTCCTTTACCAGCTCTAGCCCGGAGCTATGTTCTAAGGAGAGGTCGACCAAAGCAACGTCAGGAGATGTTTGGGGAATTGTCTTAAGGGCAGTCGCTGCATCCGCCGCTTCCCCGCAAACCATCAGGTCTTCTTCCTGCTCGATCAAATTTTTAAGCCCGTCGCGTACGACTGGATGATCGTCCACAATAAAGACGCGGGACCGATTTTTCTTTTCCACTTAAGTAGTTATGAAGCAGAAGTCGAATACTTGCAATAGACGATATCTACTTCCGTGGTCCTTTTGTGAGGCATCGTCCGACATAGGGGATCCGCTCCTGGCTCCCGCGCCGGAAGCCGTCGGGCAATGCTACGGAAATTCGGCGTTCAGCTTGGCTCCGCTGACAGACTTCCTTCAGCCGCTCTCAGATTAGTTTTCCGTAAGCGGTATCTCGCAATGCACGACGGTTCCGTGCGCTGCATTTTCTACTCGCAATGTTCCGCCCGCAAGTTCCGCCCGCTGAGCCATCACTCTTAAACCGATGCCGTCCTTCATCGTACTTTGAGATAAACCACGACCATCATCTTCGACCTTTAGCCGGAGATAATCTTCAGTAGTCTGGAGGTGGATTCGGACATGCTGCGGCTGGCCATGCTTGAGCGCATTGGTTACGGCTTCGCGCGCCACCCAATAAACTTGTGTCGCCAGCTCCTTGGAACGAGGCGGCTTACCGCTGTGCTCGAACTCGCACTTTACTTGATTACTCGCGACTGACCGGGAGAGCGATTCCAGCGCAGAAAAGAGGCCATCGCCATCTAACTCCGAGGAATACAGGCCACGGGCAATTTTTCGGGTAAGGTCAATCCCCTGGTCGATCAGTCTTACCACCTTTCTGGCAGTAGGTTGGATAGAACTATTCTCCTTCTTCAGCTGGTTCGCGATAGTCTCCGCCAGTAATCCTGTCCCCGCAAGATGTTGTCCGAGGCTGTCGTGTAGTTCACGTCCTACCCGACTGCGCTCCTCTTCGGCTACCACTGAAATCTCCTTCTCTAATTGCTGTCTTCGAGCGAGCTCGCGTTGCAAATCGGCAGTACGTTCTTTTACCCGCAGATGCATTTCATTGAGCAACGAATGCCATCGGCGGAGAAGAAAAATAAAAACAAGGTAGGCCACGAAAGCGGTCCCACAGTTCCAAACGGGGACGCGGGGAACGCCAGCAGCGAGGTCTGCCAGTACAGTCGCAATGACGCAGAAGATGGCAATGGCTATGCCGAACCAAATACCGAGAAACCACGTTCCAATAGCGATGGGTGCCAGGTAAAAGATGAGAAGCGAGTTTTCGAAACCCGAAAGGTAGTCAAGCCAGCCAATGAAGGCTACGAGAAGCAAACAAGTGGCTATGATCACGCTTCGCCGAAACACCGGGGATAATATAGCTTGGAGAAGTTGAATTCAATGCGACCAGACAAACTACCTGCGCGAATTTTTAATGTGACGGGCCTTCTGATCTTGCCTATCGGCTGCTCACATTTCTGCATCGCCCCGCACTCCGTCAGTAACATAGGCTTTAAGCCTGTGCGCCAAACCGGCCGGTGGCTGTTTCATTCGGCAAGTTTCTGAGATCGTAGGGGAGGCAGTCCTGCCTGCCGCCCTATGAAGTTTCGGTCTTTGACGATCCAATTTTATGCTAATCTCTGACTGGAAATTGGCGCGATTAGCTCAGTGGTAGAGCGCTTGCTTCACACGCAAGAAGTCGCAGGTTCGAACCCTGCATCGCGCATTTTCTGCCACTTCGGACTGTTTGAGACAGAGGCAGTCTCTGAGGGACTAACGGCCTGTTCTCCAGCGGTTAGCAATTTCGGTTTATTGCCGTTTATCGCGACAGACGTAAACGTGGCGCGACTCTCCGTGGCTGATTTTTGTGGGTTTATTTGTGGGTCTTCGTTTTTTGCCGCGAAAGTAGAGAGCAGTGCGACGGCATCCGACACCGAGAGCATATTTGCATCGGTGTATGTTTTTGCCGTTAAACGCATATCACTATGACGCATTAACTCCATCACCGTACGCTGCCCTACTCCTGCCAAAGGCTTACAGTGCGGTCGCCGGGCTAAAGGACGCCAAACATAATTTGACAGAGGCGAAAAAAGCGGCGGAACAAAAAAACCGAATTAAAGAAATAGAAGCGGCTGCGCGCGAAATTGATCATGCCATTAGGGAAATTGGGATTGAGTGGCAAGACGCGAAAATAGCGTCTTGAAATTATTGGAGATCGAAGGCCGAGAAATCCCAAAGTTCTCGCACGATGGATAACATGGGAAACGTTGCGCAGTCCGACTCTAGGACGGCAAAGAGAAATCGACATTCGCGAAATGCGTACTTCACAAGAAGCTGTCTTAATCTTGCCTATATTATCCTCTGGTGAACGGTCCGGCGCTTTGATAGCGACCGTCACCTACTCAAGCGATGCAGCCAAACCGCTACCCGTGCCTAAGCATTAAAATAATTTATTAATGCCCTTACTTTTGATGTATTGATTAACTGAAAATAATTTTGGGGCTTTTAAGCAGAGCGAAAGGGATTTCAAGCGGTTGTCTAGCTCCGGCTACGATTCGAGCAAAGTTTACGATTGCCAGCCTTGCTACGTGGGTGAAATAATCAATGACCGTGCAGCGTTTTAAATCGATTCCCCTCGTAAGCCCAAGAAATAGTAAAAGCGACGAGCATTTACCTTTCGGCTACAGAAGCAATCTGACAGAGGCCCAGAACTTCATAAAGACCATCGTTGTTGAAACAGAAGCAGCGCAGTCTCACGGATCGTCAAAGAATCGTCGCTGACCCAATGCAGATTTCAACATACCGATCAACAATTGTCGCTATTTTCGTTTCACTTGCGCTAGCTGGTTGTGATCGAAATCAATCGCAAACTCCTCAGCAATCGACAATCAACCAGACGCCTAGCGCTCACTCTCAAACCAAGGCTCTCCGAGCGGCTAGTGCGGTTGGCTATGATGGCAAGGAGTTGCAAAAGCAAGTCGATAGAGTTTTGGAGCAGAAACAAGAGCGCGACCAAGATTTGGAGAAAGCACTCGATGATACCGGCCCGCAATGACAGGTCGCTTTTTCGCTATACGAATCCGCCAAAGCCAATAAGGGAGCGACTAAAAATCTAATTAATACCCCTTATCTTTTTGATGGATTGATTACCACCAAATGCGAGTCTCAACGGTTCGATCTCCATCGGAATTGAATCATTTCAATCGACTTGCCGGTCTTGACAGCAACCTCAGTGAATCGTCTCATCTCCTCAAGTTGAGACTGGTCACCCGGCCCTTTCACTTCACAGAAGAAACAATCCGAGTGAACCGCCGCGTACATTAACAAATCCGGAGCCAAAGCGCGACTGGCTCGGCGCGTTAAGTAATGGCATACATCTTGATCAAACAGGTGCTCAAGAACTCTCCGCTTCCGTTTATGGCTTGTCGTCTCATACTTCGTAACCAGCGAAAAATAGCCGGTAGCCTGATGCAACAAAATCGTAGCAAGCCACTCCCAAAAGAGCTTGCCCTTGCCACATACACTGACCGCATGGCTTACATCCAGTTCATCGAAAAGCTTCGGGAACTGTGCAGCCCAATCTCGCACTAGCTGCCCGGACTTCCACTGCGTCAGCCGCTTCTCGGAAACTTCAAAAGTTTGGATTTTCGAAATCTCAGTCATACAACGCATGGTCGATCGAATGAGACAAAGCTCGGCCCGCGAGCGAGAGCGCGACTGCTATGGAGCTAATGTTTGCTTGAGCTGCGAACGTAGATATACGGGTGCCGGTGCCACCACCAGGGGTAAGAAACCTTTTCATGGTAGGCTTCTCGATCAAGCGGGTTGTTCCCTTTAGCAGCGTTTGCTGCCGCCTCTCTCCTAGCTTCAACTTCGCGCTGCTGCTGATCGTAAAGCGGAATCTCCTTCTCCTTCCCGGCTCGATAAGCGTCCATTCGTTCTTTCATGTCTTGCGCAAGGGCTTGCTGTGATTGCGCGTCTTGCCTAGCAACCAGAACTGCAAGGTCGAGATCATTCGTTACTTTGTCACTCGGCGCTTCAAATTTGATGTTGTCATCATTTTTCACGAATAGTTTTTCCCCGCGATCTTCAATAAGCTTAACACGCGTACCCGGCGCAAAACCGCTTACGCCGGAATCGCTTTTCACGACTACGCGCTCCATTAAATAAAGGGTACCTTCAGGTGCAAGACGGTGCTGTTCGGGTGGGGGTGGCGGCGAAGGCGCACCTCCTTGAACTGTTGAGCCTGGGGAAATTGGTGCGGCAGGTGCTCGCGGAGCGACATTCAGTTGATGAGCATTCGAGAACGAAAGCTGCCTGCCTTCTCGAATGTCGGTATCGTACTGAACACCATTTGAAGAGAACAGGACGTACAGGGTTTTGGTTTGTCCGAAAACAGGGTCTTTTCCGAAAAGATGAGTGCCTACGCGGACGTTCGTTTGGCCGCTTTGCACGAGTGATTGAACTTTTGTTGTTACATCGATTTGTTGACCCCTGGCACCATATGTTGCGTGCAAAACTTGAATGTCAGATGGTGTTTGGGAATTCGCTGATTGGCAGATGCAAAGCGCGGCGAGAATGACCAAGACTTGAAATGTTTTCATGGGGCGGAGCCTTTCAAGGTATTAATACCCGATTCGTCCCAAGAAGGTCGAGCAAAATACTTTGCTTCGGAATATCCTAGAAACTGCCAGTTTCCAGGATGATTTAGAAGGTGTGAAATTCCTTAGTTACCGGCGCTTCAACTTTTGGCTTTGCGCCAGCCTTTATGAACTTCCCTTTCACCACGCCCGACTCTTGGAGCATCTGTAGCCTCGCATTTTGAATTTTTTTCGTAGACCGTTGAATCCGAACATCGCGTTGACAAGAGCGCGGCGGCAACGCGATCAATGAGACGATGACGTTCGATGGAAGGCGTGTTGTCCAATGGTGGGTGCGTCTGGTTGGCGCGATTCTGCTCGTGCTTCTGATTTTCCTGGCCTACGCGCGCGTGGGCGCCGCCGGTTTCATTTGGGACGACGAATCGCATCTGACGCAAAATCCCTGCATCGTCGGACCGCTTGGTCTGGCCGACATCTGGACAAGCGCGAACGCGGTTTATTACCCGCTTGTCCTTACGACGTTCTGGATTCTTCATCATTTTGTCGGGCTAATTCCCCTGCCCTATCACATCCTCAACGTCGCATTTCATGCGGCATCGGTGCTGCTGCTTTGGCGTGTCCTTGTCCAATTGCGAGTGCGCGGCACCTGGCTGGGTGCGGCAATGTGGGCATTGCATCCGGTACTCGTACAATCGGTCGCATGGATTACGGAAATGAAGAACACCCAGTCGGCTTTCTTCTATCTGCTTGCTATTTCATCCTTTTTCCAATCACGCGATCGCAAACAAAATGGAGTCTTCTATTGGCTCTCCATCGTCTTTTTTGTCGCCGCGATCACGAGCAAACCTTCCACTGTGATGCTGCCGGTAGCGCTGATGCTGTGCCTGTGGTGGCGCGAAGGCGGAATGAAGCAATGCGACCTGCGTTTATTTCTTCCTTTCGTTCTAATTTCGCTGCTGGCGAGCGGATGGACAATCTGGGAACAGAAATTTCACTCCCACGCTACCGGAGCGGAATGGGTGCAGACGCCTCTTCAGCGCATTCTTATTTCAGCCGATGCCATCTGGTTCTATCTACTCAAGCTCATCTGGCCGCATCCGCTAATTTTCGTCTATCCTCGCTGGAACATTGATCCATCGCGTTGGTTTGCCTGGATCCCGTTAGTCGCGCTGCTTTTCGCCGCCACCGTGTTATTCATCAAACGCAACACCGCCTTGCGACCAGTTGCTTTCGCTTTCGCCTATTTCGTCATCACGCTTTTTCCGGTGCTCGATTTTTTTGATGTTTATTTCTTTCGCTACAGCTTCGTCAGCGATCATTTCCAGTATCTCGCCAGCATAGGGCCGCTGGCGCTGGCTGGCGCCGGCATTGTCATGGCGGTGGAAAAAGTGGGGGCCCACCGGCTAGCGATCCAAGCAGCTTCGACCTTGGGTATCTTATTGATCCTTGGCGCACTGACCTTTTATCAAAGCGCAAAGTATCACGACCTCATCACTCTTTATCAGGCCACTCTCGCACAAAACCCAAAATGCTGGATGGCAGAATATAATCTCGGGCTGGCGCTGAAAAATCAGGGGCAACTCGAGGAAGCGATTGTGCACTATCGCCGTGCCATCAATATCTGGCCCGATTATGTAGAAGCGCATTACAATTTGGGCGGCGCCTACATCGAAAAAGGAGAGTTCGATGAAGCACTCGCTGAATATCGGCGCGCGATCGAAATCCACCCCGATCAGGCTGACTTGCATAATAATTACGGCAGCGCTCTGCGTGAGCTCAAGCAATTCGAGGAGGCGGAAACGGAATACAAGCGCGCTCTTTCCTTGCGGCCGCAATACCTCGATGCGCGCTTGAATCTTGGCTCGCTTCTCCTCCAACGCGGCCGGACGGCCGAGGCGATCGCAAACCTCGAAACTGCCAAGAGTTTACAACCAAATGATGCCGCTACCCATGTCACTCTCGCCCTTGCTTTGATGAAGAACGGACGGACCGGCGAAGCTGTCTCGGAACTTAACCGTGCGCTTCAACTCGCCCCAGAGAAAGTCAGCGCACTAAATAGCCTCGCCTGGGTGCTTGCGACTGCGACGGACAATTCCGTGCGCGATGGTAAACGCGCCGTTCAATTAGCCGAGCGAGCGACTGCGCTCGCAGGCAATAACAATGCAGCGATTCTTCACACGCTGGCCGCCGCATATGCCGAAGCAGGACGCTTTGACGAGGCACTACAAACCGCGCGCCGCGCCATGAAACTCGCAAGCCAGGTCGACAATAATGCCGTCTATAACGCCATTCGCGACGAACTACCGCTTTACGAATTGGGTTTACCTTATCATGAAACGGCAAACAAGAACCGCTAGAAGCTATCCAGCTCGGTGAAGAAGCAGATATCTACATCCGCAAAGTAGCGGATCGGAATTGCAGAACTTACTCACCGGGGAGCCAGTCGCTCTTAGCGATCGAAAGCTTTCGATTACTATTCCGCCTTTCGTCACGTTTTTATCGGCCAACACTAACAGGATTTAGGCCAAGCCAATTACCGTCGAAATGCACGCACTTGATGGCGGAGCGATAACGCCAGGTATAGGTCAGATAAAACGTTCCATCTCGCGCTCGAACTAACGAAGGATAGGAGAAATCCTGACCGGGTTCGTTTTCGATATCGCGTAGCTTTCGAAACGCTGCTCCAGCGGAGAGACGTGCTTCCGCACGTCCACTGTCTGGATCATCTGAGATTGCAATGCTCAGGGGATTACGAATCGTGCCATGATCATTATAGGCGAGTAGAACCCGACCATCTTCAAGCCGAACCGCATCGATCGCTGAATCGGAGTTGGGTAAATTCGTTGGTTGCGGAATGCTCCATTCATTCTTGTCAGGATCAAAAAACGTGCTTTGCAACATTCCGCCGCCGCGAGCACGCACGAAGGCGAGAACGCGATTGGAACCAAAAGCAACAAAGGCGGGATGGCTAAATTTCGATCCATCGATGATCGGATAGCTCGGTTGCAAAAGTTTCGCGCATGTTTCCAAGCGCGCCCCGTAAGCATACTTTCGAAAGCCGGAATGCGAGAGCGGTAGGAGAATCTCGCATCCGGCCAACTCTACGGGTTTGTTGCGGGGCAAATCGCCAAGCCCACTCGTTAGCCGATGGGACTCCGACCAGGTGCGCCCGCGATCGCGCGAAGTCTTGTAATCGACGTGCGCGCCGCTCCAGCCACCGGCTTCAACGGCGGCATAGAAAAGCCAAAGAACATTTTCTTTATCTTGAAACAAAACACTGTTTCCGACGGCTTTGTTCGCAAACCAGGATTCGCGGGCGCGCTCTCCCGGTGAGACAGCAATTTGAGTCGGGCCCCAGTTCGAGCCATCCGAAGTTGAGCGCCGATAAAAAATCCGGCTGTCACGTGCGGCTTCATTGGTTGCCGAATACCAGGAGACGAGAAGCGAGTCGTCATCCAGTTGGACGACGGAAGATCCATGTTGCATCGGCATCGTCGCTTCAGAGGAGACGATGCTGCTGGTAAAGATTTGTGCGCGTGCGACGGAAGCCACCGCGAGAGTGAAAACAACGGCAGCCCAAATGAGAGCGCGACAGACGGATGCTGCCGCGCACTCAATTCTCTTCGCTTGGCGAGCAAAACTGATTGTCATGCGAGGCAGAGTCGAGACATCTCTAGCTTTTCCGAGGACAGAATAGTCAGAGATTCCTCGACTTCGCTTGGAATGACAAACTGTAGCAGCGGTCTATGACTGCCGATGTTGGATACGGCCCGCGCCGTTTCGATTACATCCGGCATGGCAAGAAGCGGAGTTTGTCGCGCGCATGAAATCGCGCTAACAAAATCGCGTGCAAATTTTTCACGACCCACGCTGCACCGAGTACGACCGGTCCGGTCATCCGGAACGGCCGGAGCGGATTGTGCGGACTGTCCCATTGTTAAAGAGTCGCCATGGTAACTGGCAATGGCGCCAACCACACGCGGCTTCCGATCAGGAATTATTGCGCGCACACTCGCGCGATCACCTCGCGCGGATAGCGAATGCAGGCCAGGATTTTGATCTCGACACCCCAGCCCATTCCAACATCGATTTTTACGCAAGGCAATCAGCAGGGGCGGCGATGGCAGCAGCACGCGCCGCGATCGACGGAAAACGCGCATTCAGTTTGATGCGGCCGCCCGGTCACCATGCCATGCGCGATCGCGCAATGGGATTCTGTTATTTCAGCAACATTGCTGTCGCGACGCTGGATGCTCTTGCGGTGGCTCGCGTCGCTGACACCGGACCGCAGCCAACGCCCGCGATTGCAGTAAAGATTGAGCGCGTGGCGATCTGGGATTTCGACGCGCACCATGGCAATGGCACCGAGGCATTGGTAGCAAATAATGAAAAGATCATGTTCGCGTCGATACACCAGTACCCGGGCTGGCCAGGCACGGGAACAAAATCGTTCGCCAATGTTTTGAATTTTCCGATCGCGCCTTACTCTTCGCGCAGCAACCATGTTCGTGCGGCAGAGCAAGC
>QHPP01000064.1 GCA_003219125.1 Verrucomicrobiota bacterium | reverse complement strand
GGGCACGGAAGCAATCACAATCCGCAAGGATCCTCTGCCCGGCGCAGCAGAGCGAAAAAAGGCCTTGGGATATTGAAATTGTAGGGCGGCGATCTTCGCCGCCGTTTCTTTTCATTGGCGGCCAAAATGGCCGCCCTACAATTTTTGCTTCGCGAGCGTGATCCCCAATTCCCGCAACTGTTTTGGATCAACCTCGGCCGGCGATTGGGTCATCAATTCCTGGCCGCGATTATTCTTCGGGAATGCCATGACGTCGCGGATGGATTCTTCATCGCATATGAGCATGACGAGGCGATCGAGACCGAGCGCGATTCCGCCATGCGGGGGTGCGCCCAGCCGAAAGGCACGCAGCAAATGGCCGAACTTTGCCTGCTGATCTTCCGCGCTTACCCCAAGGGCTTCGAACATTTTGGCCTGCAAGTCCGGCTCATGAATGCGCATACTCCCGCCGCCGATCTCAACCCCGTTTAAGACGACGTCGTAGGCATCGGCCCGCATCTCGCCGAATTTTTTCTGCTCCAGCAACTCAAGATCTTCTGCCTTCGGTCGGGTGAAGGGATGATGAACCGCGTTCCACTTATTTTCTTCCGCGCTCCATTGCATGAGCGGGAAATCTGTGACCCAGAGAAAGTCCAGGTCCGAGCCGGAGTCCGAGCCGGACTGGCGGTTAGCAGAAGTCAGTCCTTGGATCTCCGCAATGCGCAATCGGATTCGGCCTAGCACTTCGCAGGCGATCTCCCATTTGCCGGCGGCGAAAAAAATACAATCGCCTTCTTCGATTTGTAATTTCGTTCGCAGCGATTCCTTCTCCGCCTCGGAAAAGAATTTCACGATGGGCGATTTCCATTCCCCGTTCTCGACCTTGATGAAAGCGAGCCCTTTCGCGCCAAATGTTTTCGCAATTGCCGTCAGTTCATCCACCTGTCCGATGGTGATGCCGGCAAAGTTCTTCGCGTTGATCGCCTTGACCACGCCGCCCTCGACCAGTGCGCTCTGAAAAACTTTGAACTGGCTATCGCGAAAGACGTCTTCGAGATCGACAAGTTTCATGTCAAAACGGCGATCCGGTTTGTCGCTGCCAAAAGTATCGATGGCCTCGCGATAGGTCAGCTGCGGAAATGGCGTCGGAATTTCGATCCCACGCGCCGCCTTGAAAATTGCCGCCAGCATTCCCTCGGTCACTGCATAAATATCGTTAGGTGTGACGAAGGACGCTTCGATGTCGATCTGGGTAAACTCCGGCTGGCGATCGGCTCGCATATCTTCATCGCGAAATGCTTTCGCGACCTGGAAATATTTTTCCATCCCGGCAACCATGAGTAACTGCTTGTATTGCTGCGGCGCCTGTGGCAACGCGTAAAATTTTGTCGGTAGCAAGCGGCTGGGAACGAGAAAGTCGCGCGCCCCTTCCGGTGTGCTTTTGCTCAAAATCGGCGTCTCGATTTCGATGAATCCCTGCGAATCGAGAAATTGCCGCGTTGCCTGAGTAACGCGATGCCTGGTTTGCAAATTGCGCGAGAGGCGCGGCCGGCGCAGATCGAAATAGCGATAGGTCAACTCGAGATCTTCGTTGCTTAATTCGGCATCGAGCTGAAATGGCAGATTTTCCGCGCGATTCAAAATCGTGAGCGATTGCGGGAGCACTTCGATGTCGCCGGTCGCGAGTTTCGGATTTTCTGTTCCGGGCAGACGCGGCGCAACTTTGCCGCAAACCTGAATCACATCTTCAGTGCGCAAGCTGTGAGATTGCTTCGCCACCTCGGCGTTTTCTTCCGGGCGAAAAACGACTTGAGTCAATCCTTCGCGATCGCGCAGATCGATGAAAATTACACCGCCGTGGTCGCGCCGCACCGCCACCCAGCCGGCCAGTTTCACCTCACGGCCGATATCGGTTTTGCGCAGTTCGTTACAGTGATGGGTGCGGTACATTTGTTCCGTCATTCCAAGCGAAGTCGAGGAATTCCGCTGCACAACCTCAAAGCCATGGCGACGGGACGCCTCGACTTACGCTCGGGATGACAAAGTCGGGAAGGTAGCGAGATGCGCAAACAATTCTTCGTGCGCGACGGAGCGCTGCTCGCCGGTCTCGAGATCTTTCACTCCCACCTGCGGCCATTCGTCGCCGAAGACGACGGCAAGGCGCGCCCCGTTTTGCTCGGCCAATCGAAACTGCCGTGCTACTTTTGCCCCCGCCAAGGAATAATCGACTCGATATCCGCGATCGCGCAGTCGCTGCATCGTGGCAATGGCATTTCCATGCTGTTCTTCCTTTGCAGTGACCACATAAATCTCAACCGCGCGTTCGGCCGCGACCGTTTTTTCCATTTGGGCGCGGGCAGTCGTATGGGCGCGAATCATTTCACCGAGGACGACATCGCCAATGGCGAAACCTAGCGCGGGCAAGGAAACGGCGTTGTCGCTTAGTTGCGCAACCAGTTGATCATAGCGCCCGCCACCGGCAATCGCGCGAAACTTGCCTGCGCGATCGAAGACCTCGAAAACAATCCCAGTGTAATAAGCGAGGCCGCGGACGATGCGGACATCAACTTTGGCGAAATCGGCGAGACCACGCAGCCTCAGGTTTTCAATTATGTTGTTGAGCTTCGCGCTTTCGCCACCTTTCTCGAAAATCTCGAAGACCGGTTTGGCCAATTTCCCGAGTCGTTCCTCCGTTTTCTCGCGCGGCTCGCGTTCCGACTTATCGATCGTCTGCAACATTTCTTCCCAACGATCAGGCGGCACTTTCTCGAGCTTAAGTAATTCAGTCCAAAACTCCCGGTCGCTGACGCGCACGACAAAATCCTGCGCGGTAAAGCCGAACGCGCGCACGACATCGATGGCGAGCGCGATCAGCTCGGCATCCGCTTCCGGGGATTCTTCGCCGACGATGTCGCAGTTGAGCTGGAAATGCTCGCGCAAACGTCCTCGTTGCGGACGTTCATAACGAAACACCTGCGGAATCGAGAACCACTTTAGCGGTTTGCGGAATTGTCGATGTTCCGCTGCGACGATCCGCGCCAGCGTCGGAGTCATTTCCGGCCGCAGCGCCACCGCGCGCTCCCCTTTATCAACGAACTCGTACAATTGCCGCACGATTTCGTCGCCTGATTTCTTTTTGTAGAGATCGAGCTCTTCCAGCACTGGTCCGTCGAATTCCACGAATCCGTAACGTCCCGCGATCTCGCGCCATTTTGCAAAAATATAATTTCGTTCCGCGCAGGAAGCGGGAAGAAAATCGCGGAACCCGATAAGCGGTTGCATACGGATTCAAAAACGAAGGGAAATCATTGGGGCGTAGCGCGCGGAGAGACGTCCGCTGACACCGGACTCTACGAACCATTTTTGCGGTTGAATAAGACCCGTCTGGGACCAGTCAAAATTAGTCACGACGGAGAGCATCCGTTTAACAAAGCAAAGGACAAACATGAAAGACAACAGATTAAGCAAAATGTTGGCGATCGGAGCAATCAGCGCGTTGGCTTTGACCACGGCGGTGGCACAAGAAACCACCACCATAACAAAATCGACCGACCCGGTGACCGGCACGACGACGACTGAATCGACCACGACAACGAGCGTTGGAACAATCGCGGCCGCACCGGCTTCCGATTACATCAGTTTCCGCACCTCCACGATCGCGGAGCCGGTGAAATATTATTACACCAAGAGCACCACCATCGTGGACCCGACGGGCAGAACCGTGGAATGGTCGGCAGTTCGTCCGGACATGCCCGCAACCGTCTATTACGTGAAGGAAGGCGATCGCATGGTCGTTCGCAAGGTCGTGCTGACGAGGCCGGTCAGCGAGGTGATTGAGAAAAAAGAAACCACGACGACGACTACAACAAGGCCTTAATCACCGACGAAATATATTAGGAATGTGCGCCCGCTGGTTCGCCAGCGGGCGTTTTCTTTATTGTAGTCGGCATCGGTGATGCCGGGCCGGGGTCAGCGACCCCGGCTACAGAATTTAAAGGGCAAAACGCAACGTTAATCTTCGTAGCCGCGCGGAAATTTTTGATGCCATTTCCATGCACTATCGACAATGGCATCGAGAGTTTGGAATTGCGGGCGCCATCCGAGTTCGCGTTTGATTTTTTCGGATGAGGCGATTAGCCGCGGCGGATCGCCGGGCCGAGGCGGTTTTTCCAAAACTGGAATGGGCTGTCCTGTGATTTTGCGACAACTCTCGATCACTTCGCGCACACTCGAACCGCCGCCAGTGCCGAGATTGTAAAAAGCGCTGGCCGGAGCCTCGAGCGCGAGGATGTGAGCGTGGGCCAGATCGATAATGTGAATGTAATCGCGAATGCAGGTGCCATCCGGCGTTTCGTAATCGGTCCCGAAAATCTCGACATGCTTTTTTTGTCCCAATGCGACCTTGAGCACGTTTGGAATCAAGTGCGTTTCGCAGCGGTGATCTTCGCCGAATTTTTCCGATGCGCCGGCAGCATTGAAATAACGGAGCGAAACAGATTGGAGCCCGTGAATGGCATCGTACCAGCGGAGAATTTTCTCGAAGGCCAGCTTTGATTCGCCATAGGGATTGATCGGTCGTTGCGGCGTTTCCTCATCGATCGGCACACGTTCCGGCGGACCGAAGGTGGCGCAAGTGGAGGAGAAAACGAGCCGTCTCACTTCCGCTGCAAGCATGGCATCGAGCAGGTTGAGGCCGCTTGCAATGTTGTTGCGAAAATACTTCGATGGATTCTGCATCGACTCGCCCACCAGTGCGTTGGCGGCGAAATGCATCACTGCCTCCGGCCGCAATCGGGCCAGAGTCTCGGTTGTCATTCTCCCATCGGCCAGATCGCCCTCGATAAATTCCGCTCGGGGATCAACCGCGCGACGATGTCCTTCACTCAGGTTGTCGAAAATGGCGACCTTGTGCTTTTGATCGAGCAACACCTCCGCGCAAATGCTGCCAATGTAACCGGCGCCGCCAACAACGAGAATTTTCATCGCGGCGCGATTCTGCCAGTCTCGCCGGCAGAATTAAAGTTCGCGATCTGCCACCTGCGACGATTTTTTCTTGCTTGCCAGCGCGATCAGCATCCGGCGCGGGGTTCGATGTTTCGCCCGTGGGGTCAGCACCTTGATGCTCTGCTCATCCGAGCCCCAGTACAAAATATCGACATCGACATTGCGCACGCCCCAGCGCTTCATTTCCAATCGGGTGGGCTTGTAAAGATCAATGGTGCTGGTCCCGACCAAAGCAGTACCGTAATCGTCGATCACATACTCCTCGTCTGTCTCCACGATTTTGAACCGGGTTCCGAGCGGGAATCGCGACCAATCGGAAGCGGCGCTGCGCACAATTCGCCCGGAAAGATATTCGCCGACGGCGTTGCGTCGTCCGCCGCCGCCCCGCTCGTGGACACAATACGCCGTCGTGCGCACATTCATGCGATGCGATTTCGCGCTGTTGCGGTTCGCCGTTGGGGGTTGGGTTGCGCAACTCGCGAGAAATGCACCGAGGAGACATGCGAGAGCAAGTCGCGACGATGTCGCTTGTAATTGGATCCGGGCTGAATAGCCATTGAAGCTCCTACTGGCAAACCATAATTTCCGCCCCTGCTCCCATGCGGTCGTTTTCACAAGCACGGACTTTAATAGCAGAAAGCGTGCTCTTGGATTCACGTCTGGCCCTTTTTCATGAGCGAGAAAACTGGTTGGCCGTGGCCGATTTGCACTTCGGCTTCGAGCTAAGCCAGCGCGTTGCCGGGCGGCTCGTTCCTTTTTGGGGAATGGAATCGATCGAGACCCGATTGCGCCAATTGTTGTGCGATTACCACCCCGCGACTCTGATTCTGCTGGGCGATCTTGTTCACGATAAAGCCGCCGCCGACGAATTCTTCTCGTTAGTCACGCGTCTCCGAGAACAGTGCAATTTAATTCTCATTGCCGGCAATCACGACGCTCAAATCAAACATACCGACCTGCGCGATTCCTTTGCCACGGACCGGTTCGAATTCCATCACGGCGATTGCGAACGGGAACAAAATGGTCGCATCCAGATCATCGGGCATTTTCACCCAGCGGCGACATTGCACGATGGTGCGGGACTGCGATTAAAATTTCCTGCGCTGGTGCAGGAATCGGGCTGCTGGATTTTGCCGGCCTTTTCGCCATGGGCGGCGGGAACCGAGTGGATCGAGCGGGAGCAGAGTCACATTTGGCTCTGTACGCCCCATCGAATCTTGTTGGTCGATCGAGAGTGATTAGAGGTGGAGCGGCCGATCCTCCTACGCGCGCACTCCGCCCAGCTCACTCGTGCAATGCGGACAGCGGGTCGCCTTAATTGGGATCGACATGGCGCAGGCGGGACAATCTTTTGCTACCGGTGCAGCCGTCGGCGAAGGGCGCTTCAATTTGTTGATCGCTTTCACCACCAGAAAAATGCAGAAGGCGACGATCAGGAAATTGATCAGGACAGTGATGAAATTTCCGTAGGCAACCACGGGCAAGCCGGCTTTCTT
>QHPP01000070.1 GCA_003219125.1 Verrucomicrobiota bacterium | reverse complement strand
CGCAGCGGTGCGCACGAAAAGACCCGCGCCGATGATCCCGCCGATTCCCAGCGCAATTAAGTTAATCGGTCCGAGCGATCGCTTCAGGCTGTGTTCGCCAACCTCCTGTGCTTCTTCCATCAGCCTCGCAAGAGGTTTTTTCGCGAATAAATTTGCCATGAGTCGTTAGTTTGGTTCGGCTTCGGCGGACCGGGCGGCTGCGTCGGCGGATCTTCGCCACATGAAATAAATCGGCACGCCGCTCAGCACGATGATCAGGCCCGGCCAGGTCGTTGCTGTTTGATAGATGAAAAGCACAGCGAGAATGACGCTCGCCCCAACGATGTAGAGCAGGGGCACGAGCGGATAACCGAAAGCTTTGTAGGGGCGTTCGGCATCGGGCCGTTTTCGTCGAAGCATGAAGATACCGAGAATCGTGAGAATGTAGAAGATAAGCGCGGCCGAGATGACGTAGTCGAGCAGATTGCCATATAGATTTCCGTAGCCGGCAACTGCGCCGGTGGCGTCCCTCTTTACCGTCCGCGGCAAAACGAGCAGGCCGGCCCAGATTCCCTGCACCACCAAACCCCACCCCGGTACATGATTTCTGTTCAGCCGACTAACAGAGCGAAAGAAGAGTCCGTCGCGTGCCATTGCGTAATACGCGCGCGCGCCTGCGAGGATCAGGCCATTGTTGCAACCAAACGTCGAAACCATGATCGCGACCGCCATGATCGTCGCACCGAGACCTGGAAAGATAACATTGGCTGTTTCTGAAGCGACGCGATCACTTGGCGCGTTCTGAATTGCGGAGAACGGCAGCGCGGCGAGGTAGGCCACATTTGCCAGCAAGTACAAGCTGATCACGAGAATCGTACCGAAGGCGAGTGAGAGCGGAACGTTGCGGCGTGGATTGACCACTTCGCCGGCGGTAAAAGTGATATTGTTCCACGCATCAGCGGAAAAGAGCGAGTTAGTTTGCGCGACGCAGATGCCGACGAAAAGGCCGAACGCAGTTGCAGCCGTGAGACCTTGTCCAACTTCTTGCAATCCGCCGCGCAAACTCCAGAAATCGGAAAAATTCGCCGCGCCCGCTCCTGATCGCAGCCCGACAATAATGCCAAGCAGGATCAGCGCGATAAGCGCGCCGGTCTTGGCCGTCGTGAAAATGTTCTGCACGATTTTGCCGAGCTTCAGCCCGAGCGTGTTCATGAAGGTGAGCAGCGCGATAAGCAGCAGGCCGACCATTTGCGCAGTCGAGAGCGAGAGGGCGTAGCCGCCGAGACGAATCGGTTGAATGAGGTAATTCGATTCCGAGACCCACGGCACAAGCACACCCATATAACGGGCAAATCCGACTGCGACCGCCGCGATCGTTCCTGTTTGAATCACGAGGAACAAGGTCCAGCCGTAGAGAAAACCCCACAGCGGCGAGAACGCTTCCCGCAAGTAAACATATTGGCCGCCGGCCTTCGGCATCATGGCGGCGAGCTCGCCGTAGGAAAGCGCGGCCATTAGCGTGAGCAGACCGGTCACAATCCACACCACAAGCAACCACCCGGGCGCCCCCACCTGCCGCGCAATAATTGATGAGACAATGAAAATTCCCGAGCCGATCATCGACCCGGCGACCAGCATGGTGGAGTCGAGCAAGCCCAACCCCCGAACGAACTTCTGTTCAGTGGCTGCGGGTGTTGTCGTCGTAGTGCTGTCCATCGAAGGCTTGTATCTTGTAGCTGTTCGCGTGCCCTCGCGCAATCTTCGGAATTTGGCAAATCGCAACGGGAAGACCTCTAAACAGAGTTTGGAAATCAGAGACTTGTAAATTGTGGTGGTGGCTTCGCGGCGCCAGCGGCTGACGCCTCGCTCGCAGCACTTATTCGATGTCCAGTTCGCGCACGCGTTTTTGCATGCGCACATTCTCGACGGCGTTGCGAATCTTATCGCCCAAGCCCAGCTTAATCGGCACCGCATCGAGCAAGACGAAAGGCGTCGAGACGTCAGAGGTATTGACCTGCACATTTTCCAAACCGAACATCCGCGACCAAAATGGTTGGCGTGTTTCCAAGTCCTTAACCCGATAGAGCTCGAGCGTGTCCGTTATCCTGTTAAAAATTCCGTCGGTGATTTTCAGTCGCTCAGTGGTGAGCTCGTAAATTTTGTTTTTCGTCTGGAGGAAACGCGAAAGCGCGATGAAGATCGGCACGATGGCCGGCGACAAAATGTACGGACTAAAGTCTCTCGCTGATTCATTGCGCCAGAGAAAAGCGAAGAGAAGAAAAAGAACGCAAAGGCAGAGGCCGCAGAGAACGAACACGCCGGCATTTTTCGCTTGGGAAGAAGTGCCGCGCCAGACCGTTTCTTCCGTCATGGCGCAATTTGTAGCCAAGCCCTGCGCGAGCACAAGCCGGTGATAACGCGCGCCTTTGTCCTAGCTGCGGGAATGGGAACCCGTTTGCGTCCGCTTACGGATGCGTTACCGAAGCCGCTCGTGCCAATTTTTCAAAAACCACTCATCACCTTTGCGCTCGATCACCTGATTGACGCGGGCGTGAACTCGTTCGTCATCAACACCCACAGGCTTCCTGAATTATTTGCCGCTTTTTTTGCGCGTAACGCTTACGCCGAGCACCCGGTCACGCTCGTGCACGAGCCGGACTTGCTTGAAACTGGCGGTGGAATCAAAAATGCCGAACCTCTTTTTGATTCCGAACTCTTCCTAACTTACAGCGGAGACATTCTCACCGATATCGACCTTCGGCCGTTGATCGACGAACATTTTCGGCGGGGAAATGACGTCACGCTCGCCTTAAGAGAAACAGGTCTCGGCGCCGATATTGCTTTAGCCGATGGCAAAGTCGTAGATATTGCCAACCGACTCGGCGTCGCTGGCCGCTACGATTTCGCTAATATCGCCGTGTGGAGCCCCACGGTTTTTCGACGAATTCCGCCGGCACAGAAAATCTCTTTCATCCCCGTCGTGACCGAATGGATCAAGGAAAACGGCAGGATTGGCGGAGTCATTCTGAACGACGGGAAGTGGTTTAACGTTGGATCGGTCCGGCAATATCTGGACCTTCATCGCATACTCGCCGCAGAAAAATGGAAACCGCGCTACGTTCGGATGCCAGAATGGCCCCTGGCAGTGGCGAGAAATGCCCGCGTGCACCCAACCGCACAGCTGCTCGGCTGTTCTGTCGTGGGAGAGAATTGTTGCGTCGATAGTGAAGCCAAATTAGTGGACACGATCCTCTGGCCCGGTGCACAAATTGCTTCTCGAAGTGTGCTGGAAAACTGTATCGTCCGCACTCATCGGACCGCGGCCGGAACCTTACATGACGCCATTGTTTGAAGTGAAAACCGATTTGCTTCTGCGGCAGACCCGCCTTCGTCTACCAGAATTCAGCGAAGGCGAAATAGACATCGATCCAATCGAGAAAGGTGGTTCCGACCGCCGGTTTTATCGTGTGCGCTGCTCACCCGAGCAATCGCTCATTTTGGTAAAGTACAATCTCGAGCGCGCGGAAAACCGCCACTACGTGCGCATCGCCGAATTTTTGACAGAACACGGGATTGCCGCGCCGCAAATATATTTTCATGACCCGGGAGAAGGGCTGATTTGGATCGAGGACCTGGGTGAGAGCGATCTTTTCAGTTTTCGCGATGACACCTGGCTGGCCCGGGGCGCGCTTTACCGATCAGCCTTGGATGAAATCGCCAAGCTTCATGATTTGCCGCAGAGCGAATGGACCGAGCTCCATGGCCAAATGCCGCCGGAGTTTAACGCCACGCTGTATCGGTGGGAGCAAAATTATTTTTTCGAAAATTGTCTCGGCCGAATCTTTGGGTTGAACGAAGGGAGACTACGCGAGCTCGCCTCGCTACCTGCTCTTGAAGACATCGCGGAGAGACTGGCAGGGTTGCCGAGGGTGTTGGTGCATCGTGATTTTCAGTCGCAAAACATTATTGTCCGTGGCGGGCATGCCTTTCTTATCGATTTCCAAGGAATGCGTCCTGGTTTGGCTGAGTATGATCTGGCGTCGCTGTTATTTGATCCCTACGTCCGGTTCTCGCCGGCCGAGCGCGAGGAACTTTACTCCTATTATCTGGAACGCCGGGGTTTATCGTCGACCAGGCAAATGCGCGAAACGCTTCGGCTATGTGCTATGCAACGCCTGATGCAAGCGCTTGGAGCTTATGGCTTTCTCGGACTAGTAAAAGGCAGCCAGCATTTCCTAGCGCACGTCCCTTCCGCGCTCCATGCTCTACGTAACCTGATCGCCGATATTGATTTACTCGAGCCGTTGGGTGCGGCGCTTGCTTGTCTGCCAAAGAATGGCTGGAGTAATTAGCGTAGAGGCCTCTTTTTCCATCCCGAGACTCCCAACCCGGCGGCCTGGGATCGCCATGTCCAAGTCGGATGGCGTGGATCCTTTGCGGCGTTGGATCGCCTGGGGGGCGATGCTCGCCGGCAGCGTCGTTCCGATGATCTTCAGTCATCCCAGCGGCCACGGCCCGCCTTATTTAGTGCCCGCTACGCAAGCGCTCGCTCTTGCAGTTGCGGCCATCATCGCGCGCAGATCGCGTCGGCTAAGTCCGCTGGCCGGATTTCTTTTCACCCTCGCAATCTTGCGGTTGGGATGGTCTGTGATTGCGCCGATGCTCGGCGAATGGGGGCCAATTCAAAGCCTGGCCGCTGGGATAAGCTGGGGACCAAAGATTTTCCTGTCGCGTTTGTTGAATGTTGCCGGCGTGCTCCTGATGCTTACCACTTTCATCGGTCGCAATTTCAGCACGGACGATCTTTTTCTGCGCGTCGGCCAGCTTGATGCGCCAGCCCAGCCAGAGCCTATCCTGTGGTTCCGCAAGCCGATACCATGGAGTCGGTTCGGCCCGCAATTGCTCGTCATTTTTGGCCTGGGCCTGACCGCATTTTTGTTTGACAGTCTCAGGCCGAATTTAGGGGAATTGTCTCGCTTCCGGCAACTTCTTCCCTGGGCCTTGGCGACCGCGGCCTTAAACGCCGCGAATGAAGAATTCCAATTCCGGTGCGTTCCTCTAGCGCACCTTCGCAATGTGCTACCAGTTCGCGAAGCGCTTTGGTTGACGGCGATTTTCTTTGGGTTGGCGCATTACTTTGGCCAGCCCTCGGGACCGATCGGCATCATTATGGCGACGATCGCGGGATGGATTTGGGCGAAAAGTATGGTGGAAACGCGGGGTGCGGGCTGGGCTTTCGGCATCCACATGCTGCAGGACATCGTGATCTTTTATTTCCTCGCGATGTCGATGAAAAACTAGCGCAGAAACGGGTTGGTTTTGCGTTCCTCACCGATGGTCGTGGGCGGCCCGTGTCCCGGCAAGACGGTCACTTCGTCTCCCAGCCGGAACAGCTTCGCTTTAATTCCTTCAAACAATTGTGGCCCGTCGCCGCCGGGCAAGTCCCAACGACCCACGCCGCCGGCAAAGAGAACATCGCCACCGATCAAAAGCTTTGCGGGAGGCCAAAAGAAGCAAAGGCTACCGGGGCAATGACCTGGGACCTCGAGTACCTGAAATTTCACTCCCAAAAAATCGCGCTCGCTTGTTTCTTGAATAAAAAAATCGGGCGTAACTGGTTCGAGTTCAAAGCCGAAGCCGAAGTTCCGGAAAAAATCCGGCTCCGAAATCATCGGCGCGGTATCCGGGTGACAACCGATCGGGCAGTGAAATTTTCGCTTAACTTTCGCAGCGTCGCCGATGTGATCGATGTGCCCATGGGTGAGCAGTAGTAGTTTCAAATCGACTTCGCGATTTTCCAGCCACGCGCAACTACCGTCGGGCGCGTCAAATAGAATCGCGCCTTCCGGGGCGGGAAAGAGGTAGCAATTCGTCTCGAAAATTCCGCCACAAAATGTCTCGTATTTCATTGGTTTAGTCGCCGCGAACCAAAACGTTTTTTGAATGTTCTGCTTTGCCGATTGTCTTTTTAATCGCTGCAGCGGGCGTGGATTCAAGGGGAGTTCTTGCTTTCAGGGCGCCGATCTGCGACTATGAAAAACTTCTTTTTTAGGGCATGAATTACCGTCTTCGTTCATACGCCGCGGTGGCGGCGTTATCACTGACCAGCCTAGCTTCAACGCCGGCGCTTCCGGCAAAGACCGATCTGGACAATGTTTGCGTCTCGGTTGGCCGACTGCTGGAGGAAGGTCATTACACTCACAAGCAATTAAACGACGATCTATCGGGTAAGATTTTGCGCAGCTATCTGGAACTCCTGGATTTTAGTCACCTTTTTTTCACCCAGGAAGACGTCGATGCGGTGACCCAAAAATATGGCTCCGCGCTCGATGACGACATCTTACTGGGCAACCTCAAGCCGGCGTACGAGATCTACGATCTCTACCAAAAACGCGTTGATGAACGGGTCGCCAAGGTAAAAGAATTTCTCAAGCAGCCGGTCGATTTTAAAACTGACGGAACGATTGACTTTCGGCGGGAAAAGAGCCCGTGGCCGAAAAACGGCGCAGAAGCGGACGACCTCTGGCGCGGTCGAATTATGAGCGAGCTTTTGCAGGAACATTTGAGCGAACATCCGATTGAGCCCGGGCCGCAGTTGGTGGCACGCCGTTACGATCGGCTGGCGCGCAACGTTCACGAAAGCGATCGCGATGAGCAGGCCAAGTTTTTTCTCGATGCTGTTGCCCTGGCCTACGATCCGCACTCAGAATATTTGAGCGAGTCCGATCTGAAAAACTTTAGTATCAACATGGGACTCTCGCTCGTTGGCATCGGAGCGATGCTGCGGACGGAGGATGGCTACGCCAAAATTGAGAGCCTGGTACCGGGTGGTCCGGCGCAAGTCGACGGCCGCCTGAAGGTTGGCGATCGTATCACGGCGGTCGGACAAGGAACGGCCGAGTTCGTCGATGTTCGTGACATGCGTCTCGACAAAGTGGTGGAGATGATTCGCGGCAAAAAAGGATCGAAAGTCCGACTGCTCGTCATTCCAGGTGATGCGGCCGATCCCTCCAAGCGCAAGAACGTCGAGCTGGTGCGCGATGAAATTAAACTGAAAGACCAAGAAGCGCGGGCCGACATCATCATAAAGAAAGATGACGAGGGCAGACCAGTGAAACTCGGCTGGATTACGCTGCCTTCATTTTATGCGGACATGGATCATCACGCCAAGAGTACGACGAAAGATGTGATGGTTTTGTTGAAGCGTCTGAAGAAGGAAAACATCGCTGGGCTGGTGGTGGATTTGCGGCGCAATGGCGGCGGTTCGCTCGAGGAAGTGATTTCCCTCACAGGGTTGTTTTTGAAATCAGGGCCGATTGTGCAAACCAAAGGCTCGAATGGCAACATTGTCGTCTCCAGCGATCCGGATCCAGGGATCGCCTACTCGGGACCGCTGGTCGTCCTGACCAGTCGGCAAAGCGCTTCGGCCAGTGAGATCTTCGCGGCGGCCCTGCAAGATTATGGACGAGCGGTGGTCGTCGGCGATCAATGCACTTTTGGAAAAGGGACCGTGCAGACCATTCTCGACATCGGCAACTATACCTCCTTGCTCGGTAGCCGGTCGCACAAGGACGGCGCGCTGAAATTGACCATCCAGAAATTCTATCGCGTTGCCGGCGGTTCGACCCAGCTCCACGGCGTGGCCTCGGACATTGTCTTGCCGTCGCTGACGGATTTGCCGGAATTCGCCGAGGGAGCGCTGAAAAATTGTTTGCCCTATGATGAAGTGCCCAAGGCAAAATACACCAAATGGAACGAGCCGGTTTCGCTTTACCTCGATGAGCTAAGGCGCCGATCTTCCGAACGCGCGCAAAACGATCCCGAATTCCATTATGTGATGGAAGACATGGAACGGCTGCGTCATCGCCTGGATGATAATCGTATTTCGCTGAATGAGGATGTGCGGAAGAAAGAACTTTCCGAGGACAAGCTGCGCAAGGAATTGCGGGCCAAAGAACGGCTCGCGCGCAACATCGAGGAGCCGCGCGTTTATCGGGTGACCCTCGATACGGTGGACAAGCCAAATCTTCAGCTCATCATGTATCCGGGCAAGTTGGCGTCGGCGAAAAAGAACGGGTCGGCCAAGGTTGCGCCGGAAGCAGCAGGCGATGCCGATACCGAAAATGATGTGTTAGGCGGCCAGGATGACGACACGAAAGAGCCGGCGCTCGATCCGGAACGAGACGAGACAATCAACATTTTAGCCGACCTGGTTCGGCTGGAGCGAGGACCAAAAACAGCCAGCACCAGTCACTGAGTTGGGGCGGCGTGTAGGTGCCAGTAATTACCGATACCCACACAAGTCATCCCGAGCAAAGCCGAGGGATCCCCTCGGCTTCATGGAAAGCAGAGCAGCCGAAACAAGCTGCTAAATGATCAGCGGTTCCGTGCAGCTTCGATCGGGCGTTAAGACGCGTCCTCACAAAGTTAATCGACGTCTTTCGCAGAACCAAATCAACGCCACCAGGGATCAAGATAGCGCGGATCGTATTGCGGTTGAAATCTCGGATCCGCTGGTCGGCCAAACCATGGCTGCATTCCTCGCTGCGATCGCGGGCCGTAGGGGTAGGAGCCCATCGTCCGCGGCGTTCTGCCGAAAACTGTGACCGGTGTTCCGACTTCGACAGCGCGGAAGAATGCAATCGCCAATTGTTCCGGCATCCGCACGCAGCCATGCGACGCCGGATAACCGGGAAGATACCCCGCGTGCATTCCATCGGCTTCATGGAAGCGCATGAAGTAACGCATGGGCGCGGGTATGAATTTGCCACCGCGCGGCACTTTCATGTCGACATCAGCGTCGGCGACAATGGTGTTGCCATTCGCATCCACGATCTTCCCGTAGATGCTTGAGTAATGATTCATCTCTTTCTCGAGGACCTTGAACGATCCGGTTTGGGTAAGATGTCCATACCGCCCGCTGGAGATGGGCGATTCGAGAACCAGGCTGCGTCCGCGAATCAGAAAGACGGCCTGTTCCTGAAGATCGATCTCGACCCGAAACGGATTTCCGTCCTGTGCGCTCACTGATGCCAGCGCTAGCAGCAAGATCGAGAATCCCCCGAAAACCCTCACATTTACTTCAACCCGCGCCGGGCGAAAAAGTCTCAGGCCCGATCGCAATTGGGCCGCGCGCGGTTAGTGAGGCGGTTTAGTGATCACGATGTCGCCGGTATCGATTCGTCCTCGATCTACCGCATGAAATTCGAGCCCACACAGATTTGCCGGACAATGGGATGGAGATAATCGAACCGGCGATGATTGGCGAAGAAATCATAGCCTGAGTTGATCAACAGCCGCTATTTCAACGGCAGAACGAGTCTTGTTTTGGTTTCGTAGAACGCCGGTGAGACTTCAAGGATGCTTGTATATTTTTTGTCGGCATCCTTTGCCGCAATGGAAAATTCGAAGCGCATTTTCGCAAGATCAACATCTGGTTCGAAAGCGAAGAACGGGTTAAAAATGAGGACCGATTGTTTTGACGCGATCTCTCGGTTTGGGATGAGCAGAATGTTTGGACTGAACCCGCTTCCATCGAGGTGCCTTTGCACTTCCAATTTTTCAGCGCGATCGAATACCGAAACCTCAACTAGCGAGATATTCAGCGTTTCGCCGGTCGTATTCTCGACGACGAAATCGAAATTGAGGTATTGGCCACAAGACCCTCGCTCGATCCAGATTTGATTCGGCTTGGCTGTGATCTTGACCGGAGAAGTCTCCGCGCTCGCGCACAGAGGTAAAAGGAACCACACGGTCGTGAATCGACGGAAATTCCTAATCATGGATTGCGCCCTCGTTCGATGAGATGCGCGGAAGGGCGCCGGGGGATTCAAGAAATCGCTACACGGCGATCGGTGCTTTGATCGATGGATGCGGATTGTAATCGACCAGCTCGAAATCTTCGAATCTGAAGTCGTTTATGTTCTTTACCCGCGGGTTTAAGTCCATCCGTGGAAGTGGCCGGCACTCGCGAGTGAGTTGTTCGCGGGCTTGTTCGAGGTGATTCGAGTAAAGATGCAGGTCGCCGAAAGTATGGACGAAGTCGCCGGGCTTGAGATCGCAAACTTGCGCCACCATCATCGTCAGCAGGGAGTAACTCGCGATGTTGAATGGCACGCCGAGAAATAAGTCGGCGCTGCGCTGGTAAAGCTGACAGCTAAGTTCGCCGTCGTTGACATAGAATTGGAAAAGCACGTGACAGGGCGGTAACGCCATCTCGTCGATCTCGGCCGGGTTCCACGCACTCACGATCAAGCGGCGGCTCGATGGGTTTTCTTTTATTTCCGCAATCACTTTGTCGATCTGATCGACGTGCATTCCATCGGCGCCGCGCCAATCGCGCCACTGGGCACCGTATAACCGACCGAGATTTCCCTCTTTATCCGCCCATTCGTCCCAAATCGTGACGCCGTGCTCATTCAGATAGCGAACGTCGGTCTCGCCGCGCAAAAACCAAAGCAGTTCGTGGATAATCGATTTGAGATGGAGCTTTTTCGTCGTGAGGAGGGGAAAACGATCGCGTAGATCGAATCGCGCTTGCGCTCCGAAGATCGACAACGTGCCGGTTCCTGTCCGATCACTATGCGCTGCTCCCTCCTCCAAGACGAGGCGAAGAAGATTGTGATATTGCCGCACCCACAACGGTAGTGAAGATTGGCGTCAGCTTCCAGCCGATGTTTTCATCCTGTAGCTGCGGTTCTATGCCCGCCGGGAACCCCCGGCTACAGGCTACAGTAGACTCGGCAGGAGGAGCGGTTGCCCCATCCTCGCTTGAATTTGATGCCGCGATTACGTCGCCTTGCGCAGCTCTTCTTCCAGCTCGGTCTTGCGTTCGTTCAATGTTTGCAAGCGCAGCTTCCAGCGATGGAGCTGAATGCTGAGTTGATTGATGTAACTGGTTATTTCGGTGCGCTGTGATTCGTTCTCTTTCAGCTTGCGCTGCAGATCGGTGAGTTCCTGCGGCGGTGCCGAGGCCGCGCTTGCCGATGCCGTTGGAACAAGCGTCGGTTTTCCGCAACGCTGGCAGTTCAGAGTCATTCCAGCGGCTGCCGCGTTAACCACGAGCGGACTGGCGCAGTGCTGGCACTTGAAGAGAAGGTCCCCTGCTTCGTTTCTTGCCGGCGGCCGAACAGGGTTCACGCTGGTGACTAAGCAGAGCCTATACCAAGCAGGGTGACGAGCTGACGCATCCATCGGCCCCAGCGGGGAAATTTCGCGTCAATTTGGCGCGTCCCACCAAACCAGCGCGGTTGCTATTCCATCGATAATCCCTTATGAGAAAGCTATTTACGATTCACTTTGAGCGGATGGAACAGTCGCTGCTAAAGGCTCTCGGAGGACTGTACACAAATGGCTAAAGTTTTAGGTATCGATTTGGGTACCACCAACTCCTGCATGGCGGTGATGGAAGGTGGCGACCCAGTAGTTTTGGAAAATAGCGAAGGCGCAAGGACGACGCCGTCAATCGTCGCCTTTTCAAAAAGTGGTGAGCGGCTGGTGGGCCAGGCGGCGAAACGTCAGGCGGTAACGAATCCGGCAAACACAATTTTTTCCATCAAGCGGTTTATGGGCCGCAAGTATGACGAAGTTCACGAAGAAGAGCATCGTGTGCCCTATAAGATAGTGAAGGCCGCCAATGGCGATGCCCACGTTCAGGTGGAAGTAAACGGCGAGCGCAAGACATTCTCGCCGCCGGAAATTTCCGCGATGATTCTGGCCAAGCTAAAGAGCGACGCAGAAGCGAAGCTGGGCGAGAAGATCACTCAGGCAGTGATCACTGTTCCAGCTTACTTCAACGATTCCCAGCGTAATGCCACCAAAGATGCGGGTAAGATCGCTGGCTTGGAAGTATTGCGAATTATCAACGAGCCGACGGCAGCTTCACTCGCTTACGGCTTGGATAAGAAGAAGGACGAAAAGATTGCCGTCTATGACCTGGGTGGCGGCACCTTCGATATTTCGGTTTTGGAGATTGGCGACGGCGTTTTCGAAGTAAAAGCGACCAATGGTGATACCCATCTGGGCGGTGACGACTGGGATGCGCGTATCATGGATTGGGTAGTTAACGAGTTTAAGAAAGATACTGGCATCGACTTAACGAAACAGCCGGACGCGATCCAACGCATCAAGGAGGAATCGGAGAAGGCGAAGATTGCGCTTTCATCGACCCAGGAATACGAGATCAATCTGCCATTCATCACGGCGGATGCGAGTGGGCCGAAGCACATTCAGAGGAAGCTGACCCGCTCAAAACTGGAGCAACTTTGCGATGATCTATTCCAGCGCACGGTTGGTCCGGTGAAAGCCTGCCTGAGGGACGCGAAGCTTTCGGAGAAAGAAATTAACGAACTCGTCCTGGTGGGTGGTATGACCCGTATGCCGAAGGTGATCGAGACAGCGCGTACTTTGATTGGCAAGGAACCGCACAAGGGCGTGAATCCGGACGAGGTAGTTGCGGTTGGCGCAGCTATTCAAGGCGGCGTCCTCAAAGGAGACGTCAAGGACGTTCTCCTACTCGACGTTACCCCGCTTACCCTGGCGATTGAAACCGCCGGCGGCGTGGCTACGCCGATGATTCCGCGCAATACCACGATTCCAACTCGTAAATCGCAGATTTTTTCGACCTACAGCGACAATCAACCGGGGGTGGAGATCAAGGTGCTGCAAGGGGAGCGCCCACTTTCGCGTGATAACAAGAACCTGGGAACATTCCATCTCGATGGGATTCCGCCGGCGCCTCGCGGCGTTCCGCAGATTGAAGTGACCTTCGATATCGATGCCAACGGCATCCTGCATGTTTCAGCAAAAGATTTAGGCACTGGTAAGGAACAGAAGATTTCCATCACCGGAAGCTCTGGTCTTTCCAAAGAAGAAGTCGAGAAGATGCAGAAGGAAGCCGATCTGCATGCCGAGGAGGACAAGAAAGCGAAAGAAGCAATCGAGATCAAGAACAACGCCGATAACCTCGCTTATCAATGCGAGAAGCAGTTGAAGGATCTCGGCGACAAGATTTCCGGCGACAAGAAGAAGCAGGTGGAAGACGCCATTGCCGCGGTGCGCGAAGCGATCAACAAGAACGACACCGAAGCGATGAAACGGACCT
>QHPP01000069.1 GCA_003219125.1 Verrucomicrobiota bacterium | reverse complement strand
AGTTCGGATTGGAGTCTGCAACTCGACTCCATGAAGCCGGAATCGCTAGTAATGGCGCATCAGCTACGGCGCCGTGAATACGTTCCCGGGCCTTGTACACACCGCCCGTCACATCATGGAAGTTGCTTGTAGCCGAAGCCGGCGCGCTAACCCGCAAGGGATGCAGCCGTCTACGCTATGAGCAGTAACTGGGATGAAGTCGTAACAAGGTAGCCGTAGGGGAACCTGCGGCTGGATCACCTCCTTTCTAAGGAGAAAGGCTGACGCCGCGTGATTCGTTGAAACGTTAAATCGTTGAAACGGAAGACGTGCGCGATCAGCACAGGTCGACGGCTAACCCCTTCGGGTGAATCAATTGATCATCCGTTGGATATGCCGTGAAGACTTTGCCGCGCGAAAGCGCGTCAAAGCTCAAAGAAAACGACGGTAACGCACAATTCAGTCTTTGTTTGATTGCTGACATCGACTAAATGCCGGATCGCGAGTGAAGCGCGATCCGGCATTTTCTTTTCTGTCTCTGGATTGGGGAACGCAGGCTGCCAGCCTGCAGTCGCCGGCAGCCTGCCGGCAATACGTTCGCACAAACGAGTCTGACTCAGAGAAGACTGTTTCGGCAAGCTGCCGAAACCTGCAGGCTGGCAGCCTGCGCTACCCCGATTGCAATCTTCCATCTTCCATCTACCATAGTGCCCGTCCGGCTCGGACTCTTGCGGGGGCATAGCTCAGTTGGTAGAGCGCCAGCTTTGCAAGCTGGAAGTCAGGGGTTCGAATCCCCTTGCCTCCAGTCTTCGCTCGCCTCGCGAAAGAGAGCGAAGGCTGTCGCGCCGAAGCTTTAGCGAAGGTGGACCGATCGAACCTTGCCAACGTCAACGCGGAGAACTACGACTCGGCAAGCCGCCCGCTACATGAACAGATTTTTTACGTTGCATGCCTGCCACTTACTTTCGTTTGACCAGATCCGCTCGGTTTAAGTCCAGATCAGTTTGGGCAATCACTCGTGTCTCCGGAAAGTCTTTCTTCAGAGGATCACTAAAAGCCGAAGCCTTGCCCACAATTACCAAACTGGAGGGTGTCGCGAGATACTTGTCCGAAAACGTGGTCACATCTTTTGTCGTCACCGCGTTGATCGCAGGGATAAACTTGTCCAGAGTTTCAAGCGCCAAATTGAAAACGGCCAAACCCGCAATCTGACTCGCGAATCCCAGATCGGTTTCCAGGCTGCGCGCATAGTTGCCGGTAAGCAAAGCCTGGCGGGACTTTAGTTCATCTCCCTGCACGGGATCTGTTTTCATCCGTTTCAGCTCGCCCTGCAATAGTAATGCGACTTCAGCCGCCGATTCGTTCTTAGTTTGAGCGGAAGCCGTAAATGCACCGGCATCGCGACGGGCGTCAAGCAAGCTCCTGGCTCCATAACTAAGACCGCGTTTGATTCGAATCTCCCGATTTAGCCTGGAGGTAAAACCATTGCCAAGCGTAGCATTCGCAACCAATCCTGAATAATAGTCCGGCGAATCACGTTTGATCGCGGGCTTGGTTAGGCTGACGGAAGCCTGACCGGCCCCTGGCATGTCAACGACTACGCTGGTTGGCTTCCAGGTTCCTGTTGTCGTGCTAATAGGACTAACCATCGCTTGATCTGTCTTCCAATCGCTGAAAAATCTTTGGGCGTACTCTTTCCCTTGTTCAAAAGTAACGTTACCCGAAAAGATCAGGGTCGCGTTATCCGGTCGGTAGTAGGTCTGGTAGAATTTTACGATGTCCGCTCGTTGAATGGCCGGCAACGTCTCCGGCGTGCCCCCGGCCGCGTGACCATATTCACCATCTCCGTAGACAACACGCCCGGTAACATAGGATGCGACTGAGCCTGGTTGTTGCAAGGCGACACGCAATCCATCGAGTGACTGCTTTTTTAATCGATCAATCTCTTCCTGCTTGAAAGCAGGATGCAAAGCTATGTCGGCTAAAATAGGTAAAGCGGCCTCAGCTTTGCTTGATATAACCAAAACACCCGCATTCGAACTATCCAAAACACCGGACGAAAAGATTGTGCCGCCTAGCGATTCAATTGCACTGGCAATTTGCGGCGCCGACATCTTTTCGGTGCCTTTGGTGAGTAAGGAGCCGGTCAAGCTCGCGGTTCCCGCAAGATCATTGGCATCTGCCTCCGCTCCGCTTCGAATAATTAATTCGACTGCTAGCAAAGGCAGGTTTGGCCGTTCCGCCACAATAAGTCGCAGGCCATTATTGAGCTTCGTTTCCTTGGGATGGGTGAAACTGACCGCATGCGGCGCAGCCGGTGGTGGGGCGGTATCGACACCTCCGATGGCGAACAAATCTTGCCCTAGCGCAAGGCAAAACAGCGCCAGCAACAGATGGCTGCGTCCGTTCTTCACAGCTTCTCCGTCTCCTCCGGTTTTGCTGCTTCTTTTTTTGCTTCAGGCAAATACTCGATCAAGACCTTCTTTT
Organism: Verrucomicrobiota bacterium; assembly: GCA_003219125.1. GTDB lineage: Bacteria > Verrucomicrobiota > Verrucomicrobiia > Chthoniobacterales > UBA10450 > AV69. The sequence goes on along the minus strand of QHPP01000069.1, from coordinate 10,758 downwards.
TGCCGGCAATATATTTGTTCAATACATCTTTGATCTGGCTCGCGGTCACTGCCTGATACTTCGCCAAATCAGTATTGATGTGGTTAGGGTCACCGTAGATCACGGCGGCTTCGCCCAACGCACTTGCTTTGCCGTTATTAGTCTCTCGCTCCATCAGTTTTCCCGTTAAAAACCGGTTCTTTGCTTTATCCAACTCTGCTTCGCTCACGCCGTTCTTCAGGATTTTCTCAATCTGATCGTTCAACGACTTCTCGGCCTCGGGTAACGATTTACCGCTGGCCACAATGACGCGAAATGTTAGCAGGCCCAGATCCTCCCGAAGATCGGCACTGAAAGAGACATGCTGCGCAACCTGTTGTTCATAAACGAGCGACTGGTAAAGGCGCGACGATTGCCCGCCCGATAGAATTTCGTCAGCCAAATCCAACGCTGCTTCATCTTCATTGCGAACCGACGGCGCCAGATAAGTCACGGCGAATGCGGGCAATGGTGCCTTGGCACTGAACAAAACCTCGTGCCTATCTTCTTTGCGCGAAGGTTCATCGACGGTGACGCGCGGAATCTTCACCCTCGGCCTGGTGATGGGACCCAAGTATTTTTTAGTCCAAGTTTCCAGATCGCTTGCCTTAAAATCTCCAACTACTATCAACGTTGCATTGTCCGGTCGATAGAATGTCGAGTGAAATGCCTTTACTTCCGGCAGTTGCGCGGCATCGAGCTCTGCAATATTACCGATGCTCGGTCGTTTATAAGGATGAGCGGCAAAGGATTTCTGATCGATCGCTAACGAGAATTCGCCATACGGATTTGCCAGGATACGTTGGCGATATTCCTCTTTCACGACGTCGCGCTCCGAATTGAAGTTCGCATCATTGAGGGCCAGCGAAGACATCCGTTCCGCTTCCGCCCAAAGGATCGGCTCGAGGTAGTTGGAAGGCACGACCTCGTGGTAAACGGTCACGTCCGGCGCCGTAAAGGCATTGTTCTCTCCGCCAACGTTTTCGGTCAACTTCTCAAAAGTTTCCGGGGTCAGGTGTTCGTTGCCTTTGAACATCATGTGTTCGAACAAATGCGCGAACCCGCTGCGTTGATTAGGGTCGTCCTTGGAACCAACGTGATACCAAACCTGAACGGCGACGGTTGGACTGGAATGATCTTCAATCGAGTAAATTTCCAGACCGTTTTGCAGCGTAGTATGTTTGAAGGATAGCTTCTTGATCTCGGCTTTCGGTTCGCGCGCGAGACCTGAGGCGGCCAAAGTGAAGCACGCAAAGAAAAGGAAGAGAAGGCGACCGACGTGCACAGGGCGCAAACCTTAGTGAGCGATCTTCTTTGGACAACCGCTTTTGCGGTTTGTTCGACTTTCAAGCCTCTGGACTAACTCAGGGTAGAGAATCTCTGGTTTGTGTTTGATGCAAACAGCGCTTTCTGATTGAACGCCTAGGACATCCTCGGTATCACCGTCGCGAAACAACAATTGTAGGGCGGCCATTTTGGCCGGCAATGCAGAGAAATGGCGGCAAAGATCGCCCTACAATTCCCTTGCCTTTGGAGCTGAACCTTGCTCGGCGCACAGACTGGAAGTCTATGTTCCGGGTGAATCGAGTTGTCGCGGATCTTTTGTTTTCGATTCGTTGAGGTTACGCTCCGAGCCGATGACGAGCGGAATAATCGCGGCGCAACAAAAAGCGAAAGCCGGCACGAAAGAAATGTTTCCGTCAAGGGTGACTCATGCTCATTCGCCGCGTTTATTTGGCCTCGATTTTCTGCGCGCACTCGCCATCGCCGGCGTCGTCGTCGCGCACGGCTTCGGCTTTATGATGGAACACCTACCGTGGTGGTTCGGCTTAATCGGTCATTGCGGCTTTTATGGCGTCGAATTATTCTTTGCTCTCAGCGGCTTTTTGATCGGGAACCTGCTTATTCGCCTGGGCTCCGCTCTCGCCCAACCGGACCGTCTTCTAACCTTCTACATTCGTCGCTGGTTTCGTACCCTTCCTCTATTCTGGCTTTTTATCGGTTTTCAAATTCTACTCGAACTGGGATTACGACATCGCTACCTGAGTTATTCGGACATTGTCCAGCACGCCTTCTTTCTGCGGAACTTCAACGCTTTGAAAATAACGTTCTTCCCAGAATCGTGGAGCCTCGCCGTAGAAGAATGGTTCTACTTACTCTTTCCAGCGCTACTTTGGCTGGGACTGCGGGTCGTTAGTCGTTTCAATGTCGCTTTTCTCAGTGTCGTCACGGCTTTTTTTCTTTTTTCAACTATCGCACGAATGATCGAAGCGCCGCACGCTTATGCCCACTGGCCCGATTGGCAGCGCGAGCTAGTTATTCTCCGCTTCGACGCATTGATGATTGGCGTTTTTGCGGCTTGGATCTCAGTCAACTATGCCCGCGTCTGGTATCGCAGCCGCTGGTTTATTGCCGTCCTCGGTGTGATTATCCTCTCTGCTATGTATGCCACCCTTTGGCGTATCACCGACCATCGTTTGGAATGGGGTGCCGATTCTTATTTCGCGCGAACATTCCGCTTCAATCTTGTTTCGCTCGGGTTCGCGATGTTTCTGCCCCTCGCTTCTTCCTGGCAATTGGCGCGCGAAACCCTCGCCTCCACCGTGGTTCGCCGCATCGCTCTCTGGTCATATGCGCTATACCTGGTCCATTTCCCAGTTTTCCAGATCGTAGCGAAGTACACGCCAGCGAGGTGGACCAGTTCATTCGCTCAAGGCATCGCTGTTACGTTCTTGCAGTTTGCCGCTGTTATCGGGATCAGCGCGCTTCTCTATCGCTATTACGAATCACGCTGTACCCATCTGCGCGAGCGCGTCGCTCCGGTGGTAGCACGATGGTTGCGAAAAATGTAATCACTCGATGCAAGCAATCGGCGGACGGCCGATCGTCAGGCAAAAATTGTAGGGCGGCGATCTTCGCCGCCGCTTCTTTTCCTTGGCGGCCAAGATGACCGCCCTACAATTCTGTTTCGCCATCCAGATGCCGAGACTTTTCACTTATCCCGCCACTCACGCTGCTTGCTCATACGAAATTTGTCCGCAGACGGGACAATTAAGCTGGCCATCCAGATCGGCGGCAACCAGCTCTGGCGGCCAGCAGCGGGGACACAGGCTGAATCCCAATTCGCCACCGAGCGTGGCTTTGGCAATCCGCAGATCGCTTTCCACTTCGGAGAGAAACTTTCCTAGACTAGCAGGCGCATCTGCCGTAGCCGACAGCGTTTCTCGCGCGGCGCGAACTTTTTCAGAAACCACTGTGATTGAAAGAAGCGTAGAATGCAGAGCGTCGATGTCCATGACAATAGGTTAAACGTCTCGAGTGACGATTCGGTTGCAGTTGTGTGCCGATTTTGTGAAATCGCAGATCTGCGATGGTGATCGCGGCACTGAGGCCCCTCCCACTTTAGGGAGTGGGCCTGACTGGGCTCGAACCAGTGACCCTGCGCTTATCAAGCGCATGCTCTAACCAACTGAGCTACAGGCCCGCTTGGCGGAGGTGAAAAGTGAGCGGTGATTAGTGAATGGTCAAGCGGGATGCGCGAACGACTTCCACAAACCATTATTCCTTTGCCACCGTTCATCGCAGCACAACAGGCTAAAAGCCCGTTGGGCACACAGGCTGGAAAGCCTATGTTCCAATAACCAAATCCGGGCATGTCGCGGAACATAGACATTCCTGTCTGTGCGCCAAATGGGCATTCCTGTCCGTTTTTGGCCGCGGGTGGGTGCAGCACGGCCCTGATAAAGAAGCCGCCATGCGCCCCGCTGCCTGAGATCAGGGGCGACTTGGCATGATGCGACGGGTTGCGATCGACCAATACAGGATTACCGCCAGCATTGCGCCGCAGATGTCGATCATTACGTCACGCAGTGAGGCCGTTCGTGATGGAACGAAAGCCTGATGAAATTCATCAGTTGCCGCGTAGGCCGCGCAGAGCAGAAGCACCAGGCCGGCGGAAAGCGCCCTGCGGCTTCTCAGCACCGTATGGACAAACGCGCGATACAGCAGCACGGCCAGAACCGCATATTCCAAAACATGCGCTAGCTTGCGCATAAAAAATTGCACCCGCAAAAGCGTGAAGGGCGAAATTGTAGGACAAAACCAATGCAACAAAGGCCCGATAATATGCGAAGTATGCTCGGCCGACATCAAATCAGTCGAGCCAACGAAAATGAGAGCCAACCAGATTATGATCGGCAGCCAGTATCGAAAAAATATTTTCAAATGAAGAATTTCAAACGCGCGCAGTCGAGTTCGACAATTTACTCTATTATAGGTTCAATAAATCGAGCATTTTTGAAGTTTGATGGTTGATGTTTGATGTGCGGTGCAATGGCCAATTTGAGTTCTCCCCTAACCTTTAATCCACTTTTTCAGGAGAGGATCTGGGGCGGGAGCAAGCTAGCCGAGCTTTTTGGCAAAAAAATACCGCCGAACAAACGAATCGGTGAGTCGTGGGAGATCGTCGATCGGCCGGAGGCCCAGAGTATCGTGCGTAACGGTCCGCTCTCGGGTCGATCGCTTCACGACCTTTGGGTCAACTTTCGCGAAGAACTCTTTGGCGAGCTCCCCGATGTCCCACGTTTTCCGCTGCTGATCAAACTCCTTGATGCGCAGGAGAAGTTGTCACTGCAAGTCCATCCGCCGCAAGAAATCGCAGAATCGTTAGGCGGCGAAGCCAAGAGCGAATTTTGGTATGTCGTGGCGGCGGAGCCGAATGCCGAAATTTTCGTTGGTCTCCGGAAATCGATGACGCGCGATCAATTCGATGACGCCGTTCATTCCGGAACCGTTGCCGATTGTGTTCACGCGATCCGGATGAAGAGCGGTGCTGCCATGTTTCTGCCTTCCGGACGGTTTCACGCCATTGGCGCAGGGAACCTCTTGGTCGAGGTTCAGCAAAACAGCGATACCACCTATCGCGTTTTCGATTGGAACCGAGTCGACGATCAGGGTAAGCCACGACAACTTCATGTCGATCAGGCCCTGCAATGCATCGATTTCAATGACGTCGCGCCCAAGCCGATTACACCGAAGGGTGAATTACTGGCGCGGCATGAACTTTTCGAGGTCCAGAAATGGAACCTCAAGTCTGCTCGCGACATTGCGCCGATTGGACAATTTGCCATTGTTTTATGCTTGAGCGGCGCGCTGCAGTGCGCCGGTGGCGATTTCACGCCGGGCGAGTTCTTTCTGGTGCCGGCTTCGTTACAAGATCGATCAATCCATCCGCGCGGCGAAGGTACATCGCTTCTGCGGATAACGATTCCGATCTAGAGGCGGGCAGCGCCCGCAGATCCCGAGCTACGCTTTAATCTCGGTCATCCCGAGCGCAGTCGAGGGATTCCGCCATGTTTCCTTGAAGCTTTCGCGACGGGATGTTTCGACTTCGCTACGCTTCGCTCAGGATGACGGTAAATTGGTGCGAATCGTTGGAATTTTCGCAGAAGGATTCATTTCGATGTCTGCGAAGACAATCGCCGCAGATATTGAAAACTGTAAATCCCGGTGTTGTGGCTATCGTGCCAGCGCGGTTGTAATGCGTAACCGCCAACGACGACGAAACTGTCAAGCTGAAAGCTCGCGTCGGTATAACTGATTTCGGGTCGCAAGATGTTGCCGAGCACATCCGGTTCACCACCGCAAGCTGCGCAAGGACACGCGCGACGCAGTAGCCCAAGATTGATATACGATTCGCTGCCGTCGTTCCATTGAATCGCCAACTCGTTGCCGATTTGCTGAATGTTTGCCGGCGTCAAAGGCATGAAACGACAAGCTTAGCAGAGTGACGATTGGAACACAGGCTTTTTAGCCTGTGCGCCCAACGGGTTTGTAACCCGCTGCACCGAACTCAGCGGACAAGATGTCCGCTGGGCGCACCGACTACAAGTCCGTCTTCCGACGTCTCCGTTCACCGAAAATGGCGGTGCCAACCCGCACAAGCGTGGCGCCTTCTTCCACCGCAACACTGTAATCGTTTGTCATTCCCATCGAAAGTTGCGGCAACTTCATTTGAAATTGTTTTTCGAGCGCATCACGTAGCTCGCGAAGCTCGACGAAATATCTACGCGAAGCCTCCGCTTCCTCCGCAAGGGGCGGAATACACATCAAACCTTCGATGGACAGTCGCGAGAGCGTAAGAAGCGATTCCAGCTCGGCTTGCAGTGTTGCGGCTTTGAATCCAAATTTGCTTCCTTCGCCCGCGACATTCACTTCCAGGAGGATACGCGGATGTAATCCGTCCTCGTGGGCGATACGATCAATCGCCTGCGCGAGATTGAGACTATCGACACTATGAATCAGCTCAAACAAAGGGAGAGCATGACGAATCTTGTTCTTTTGAAGATGACCGATGAAATGCCAGCGAAGGTTCGATGGTAACAACTGGATTTTAGCGCGAGCTTCCTGGACTTTGCTTTCGCCAAACACAACCTGACCGGCACCGATCGCTTCGCGGACGATCTCTGCGGGATGGGTCTTGGCCACGGCGACCAGCTCGACGTCGGTCATGTTTCTTCCGGACACTTGCGCCGCTTGAGCAATCTCGTTTCTCACGCGGTTGAGATTTGCTTCGATATTGATCACAGCTTCCAATCAGAGCATTTCAGCCCGGCAAATCCAGTCCGGCGATCGAGGTTTCTTGGGGATCAGGGCCGGAAACCGTACGCGTCAGCGCTTGGTGAAGGAAATACCGGAATCACTGACGACGAATCGACCAAATTACGCCCGAAGCGGAACAAAACCTGCTTAAACTTTACAATAGCTGCTGTTTTGCATGACGCCCCCCAGCGAAAGTTCTTCTGGCCATATCGATATGTTTCGGGTTCGGCAGCAACGGCCCGAACTGCCGGATCGTTCTTTGGCACCAGCCGCCTATGTTGTTCCGCGACATCGGCGTTATCACTCCGTTCAACTAGCTCTCGTCACCGGTCTTTTTGCCTGCGGCGGCCTAATTTGTTCAATGCTTCTGGTCGATAGCAACGAAGACTTCCTGCGGTTACATTATTGGCCACGAAAATCGTATAGCTCGCCGGCACCCGGGACACCGCAAAACCCAACTAGCGCCGCCCCGGCTGTTCCACAAAGTGGGTCACTCGGATCGAACGGCGAAAAAAATGCGGTATCGCAAGAGTGCCGCGTCGGCGATCGCAAAGCGTCGACCTCGGCTGTCTCGCTCGCATCTGCGGCTTAGAATTCCGTGCTGCGCCGCTGATCGTTTCAGGGACGAAGCGGGCGGATCTCGCCGGAAATTTCCGTGACCACTGGATAACCTTCAATTTCGCGCGGAATCTTGCGTTCGGTTTCCGGAGTTGGTCGCGCCAACATCACTTTCAGGCATGGCGTTTTACGATCCGCCAGGACTCCGACGTAAACGCCAACGACAGCAGGCAAGGCGAGCAATTGCCGATCGTGTGCAGCCAGCACGGCATTGATATCACGCCTGGGGTAGGGGATTTCGGCCATAAGTTGCGCGAATCCTAACGCGACAATCACGCCAATGCATAGCCGCCAAATCTTCATCCTGGGAAAGATTGCGCCGGTTGAATGGAATAGCGAGGCTTGATTGCTGCTCCATTAAAACCCGCGGGAAATGATCTCCGATTTTCTGCTAATGATGAGCGAAATCAGGAGATTGTTTTTGGCAATTGGCATTTTGTTGTTGGCAACAAGAGACGGCGGGGCCGAGCGGATTAATCAGGAAGGACGAATTCTCGGTCCGGCGCCAGTGGTCTCAACGCCGACTCTGTTTAATACCACGGCGGCCGACGCCATCGTTTCGGCGATTCAAATTCTACCCGTGACCAATCCGTGGAACGAAGATATTTCGCAACGTCCGCATCTGGCCAATTCCGATGCCATGATCGCGCAAATCAAAAGCGATCTCTCGCCCACGCGCCAGAACTTGCGTGCCCTTTACGAAATGAATTATGTGCTCGTGCCCAACAATGAGCCGCGGTTAACGCTTCCTTTTCTCGATTACCCGGATGAATCCGATCTCGACGGCGGCACGTTTCCCAATTCGACTTGAATTCAAATGCATTGCGACCAGATGGCTGGACGTCGGGCGATGCCGCCTGGCTGCCGATATTCCCGGCCGTGCCGCGTTTCGACGAATGCGAGCGCGGGATGGTCGAGCATGCGATGCGCCTTGCCGTAGTCAGGACGCGTCGGGAATACATTTATCCTGCGGTGCACTGTGCCTCATCCATTCCGGCGAGTTCGACAAACTATCCCGCGATGGGGCAACGCTTGCGCTTGAAGGCGAACTTCGTCATTCCGAGTAACTGGACAACCGAAGAAAAGGCCATCTTGCTCGGCCTAAAAAAATACGGCGTTATTGTCGCCGATAACAGTGGCGGTTTCTTTTCTATCTCGATTGCGCCGGATGATCGTTGGTCGGCAAATTGTTTCGATCATCTCGCTATTATCTCCATCGATAACTTTGAAGTAATTCAAACGACCGGCCCAACCGAAGGTCCGCGATCACCTGGCGCACCAACCGTCGACGCCGGTCCCGATCAAGTGATTGGAATTGATGATATCGCTACTTTGAACGCGACAAGCGGCAGCATTTTGGGGGTGCGGTGGGAAGCGCAGCGCCACACCGCTTTCTTTTCAGCTTCGCGGCTAAAAAGTAGATCGATTAAGTGTGCCGGATAATTTCGAGGTATCGCCGTACTAGTGATCGGCGAGCCAAATGCTGCGAGCAAAGCGGCGTTGCGCTGCGCTTCCGACCGCAGTCCAAAAATATGCGCCGCGACCGGCACGGGAACGCCATCGATCTGGGAAACGACAATCGGCGTTTCCGCGGAAATCAATTTCGTTGCAATTATCGCAACGAAGTGGTCACCGAATTTTCTTTTTCACTTGGGCGAACTGTTGTGACCGACGGGTGCGCATCTTCTACTTTCCCGCGTAAGTGCTCCAAGTGCCTGTAGGAGGGACGTTGAGGGCGCCAGCGGATGGAGTCCGGCCTGAATAGGATTTTGCTGGCTAGCGAACCCGATGAACTATGTTTGATTGGCCGAAAGAATCGATGCGCCCGCCTAACCTGCTCGTATTTCTCCCGGATCAGCAAAGAACCGATACGATAGCCTGCTATGGAGGAACAAAGGTTCACGCTCCGGCACTGAACAAACTGGCTTCCGAGTCTGTCATTTTCGAGCGCGCCTATGTGACCCAGCCAATTTGCACCCCTTCGCGGGCGTCTTTGCTTAGTGGTCTGTGGCCACATACTACTGGTTGCACCAGAAACAGCGTTCCATTGGAGCACCGCTTTCTTACCTTTGCCGAACTACTGGAGAATAAGGATTACCACTGCGCTTACATGGGCAAGTGGCATCTGGGCGGAGATGTCTCCGCACAACGCGGTTTCCGTGATTGGGTTTCTACCGAAGATGTAAGCGACTACAGCCGTTTTCTTATCAGCCATGGAATAGCTCCCGATCGCCCAAACAACGCGTTCTCGCGCCGTTTCATTAGCACGCTTCCCCTCGAGCTATCGAAGCCAAAATTTCTGGAAGACCACGCCTGTCAGTTTATCGAGCAGCATCGTCATGATCCGTTTGTCCTTTTTGTCGCTTTTGTCGAACCACACACGCCTTATAACGGACCGTTCAACGAAGAACATTCGCTCGCCGAAGTGGACCTGGATGAAACTGCACTAACTCCTCCGACCGATGAGGTCCCATTACGGTATCGTCTGATTCGCGAGCGACAACACGCGCACGCGATACTTGATCGAGCGCGCCTACCGCAACTTTACTATGCTGGTATCACTCCGGAAGAATACCGCGGGATCAAACAGCGATACCTCGGCTTGCTAACGCTGGTTGATCGAAGCATCGCCGCTATCCTTGGCTGTCTGGAACAGTTCGGCTTAATGGACGAAACGATTATCGTGCACACGAGCGACCATGGTGATTGCCTCGGCGCACATCAGCTTTTTGGAAAGGAAGTGATGTTCGAAGAAGCGGCGCGGGTGCCTTATCTGATTCGGATGCCTGGGCAGCGTCGCGGCATGAGAATCAATGAACCGATCAGTCACATCGATTTTTTGCCGACGCTGCTGGAGTTGCTTGGTCAGGCCAAACCACCTCATTGTCCGGGGCGAAGTCAAGTTCCACTGCTGAAGGGAGAAGTGATGCCGCCACAAAGCATCTTTATGGAGTGGTCGCCAAACCGGGAGAAAACGGTCAAACGAAGTTCGCTGTCAACGCGCCGGCAAGCAAAACGGGCGATGGGGGAATCGACTCGCGCGGTAGTGACGAGCGATGGCTGGAAGCTTTGCCTGAGAGATCAGGATTTGAATGAACTATACAACTTAAAGGCTGATCCCATCGAAGCACATAATCTTTATTACATAGGGAAGTATGATGCGGTGATCGCGCGCGGTAGAGACGAGATTCATCGCTGGCAGGAAACGACCGAAGATCATCTCACAATTTAATGCCAGCGAGAAATTCCGATAGAGTGCCCTCATCCTAACCTTCTCCCACCGGGAGAAGGAACCGTCTTTCTCTGTGCGGGAGAATATGTTTTAGCGCCAAAGGCGCGGCGTTCATCCTAGCCTGGGGCAGCGCCCTAGGAATTGGTGCAAAGTTAAAAGGCCAGCGCTGAAAGCGCGATTCATTTCGGCGCGTTGAGTCGCGCCGTCAGCGCTCGTTCAGAATGCAATTCCAGTCCTGGGGCGACGCCCCGGGCTGTTCTGACAATCGCGCCTTTGACGCTAAAGCCTGG
>QHPP01000217.1 GCA_003219125.1 Verrucomicrobiota bacterium | reverse complement strand
AACGAAAACAAGCGCACAATGAGCAAACGGTCTTGCTGCGGGAAAGCGATCTTTGGTCGAAACGCGAGCAATGGTTGCGCGAGCATCAGCCGGTTTTTCACGGAGCCGGTGATGCCTCGGCTTTGCTCGATCAGCTCAAACAGATCGCCGGCAAGCATAGCGTATTGATCGAAAACCCGGCTATTGGCAACAGCCCTGCGGCGGGCGCGTATCAATCAGTTTTTGCCTCTATTGAAACAAAAAGTCCGTGGCCACCACTGGTTCATTTTCTTTACGACGTGCAAGCGCCCGATGCTTTCATTGTTTTTGAGAGTGCAAATATTGCCATCGATTCAAGTGACCCAACGCAAATGCGTGGTAAATTTAAAATAGCGCGCTGGTACGCGCCGGCGAGCGCTGCAAAATGAAAATCAGCTTATTCATCGTTATCGGCATAATCCCAGTGACCGCACTGGCAGACGATCCGTTGCCGAAACGCCCGGACTTTAATCGTTATCAAGCGATGTTGAATCGTTCGCCTTTCGCCATTGCTACCGTAGCCGTTCCGACTGCGACGCCCGATTTCGCTAAGGACTTGTATGTCGCGAACGCAGCGCATTCCGCCGACGGCGACCTTGTCACGATCGCCTCGGCCACAGACAAGAATTTTAAAGAGTATTTATCGACTAAAGGGCCGGAGCACGGCTTCGCTATTAGCAATATCGAATGGTCGGACAAAATGGGACAGACGAGGGTTACCATCACCAAGGACGGGAAATACGCGACCCTGACCTTCAATCAGGCTTTGCTTTCCCAGTTAGGGCCGAATCCGAATCAGCCGCAGCCGCCGCTTTACCCGCCCGGAATGCCGCCCCCGCCGCAACCTTACATAAAGCCGGCGCCGATCCCGTCCCTCCCCCCGACATACCAGCAGGGCAGGCAAGCTCCTCAGCCAAGCCAGATCCGTCAGCGTGGCGTGATTCAGCGAAATCCGACTCCGATGCCGACGCCAAACGTGCCGCCTCCGGACGATTCAGAGGAATAGCGGAGCGTTATTATCCCGGATCGTCGTCGTTCGTATCGGGAATTCGATCCGGACCGGCCGAAAATAAATCGTAGCCGCCTGGATTCTTAACCCCGGGACAGCGATAAATGTAGTTATTGTGCCAAGGATCCTTCGGCACTTCTTTAAACAGCTGATACCAACGGGCCGGTTTGGGGTCCGTGTCGGGCTGCGTAACCAGCGCCTGCAAGCCTTGTTCGGTAGTTGGAAAGAATCCGTTCATGCTTTCATACAGCTTCAGCTGTGTGCCGAGTGCCTGAACATCGGCGGACACCGCGGTGTGCTTTGCGATCTCAACGTTACCGACAAGTTTATAGATAGCGGTGCCCATCAAGATCGCGATGATCGTGACCACCAGCATGATTTCGAGCAAGGTGAAAGCTTGTTGTTTTTTTCGCATCAGGGCTTAGACACCGGATCAGCGGTCTGGTTTCAAAATATAATCCGATTTGTCCCAAAGATACTTTAATTGGATTTGTGTCGCGCGAATGACGGCGCTGGCAGCATTTGGACCGTTGATGATGGCGATATTGTTGGTCCCGGCGTGGAGCGTGCTTACCGGGACGACCTTCTGCGCACGCAGCCACCCGGTGTATTGGAATTGCATTTGGCTGACGATGGCATGCATTTCCCCGCGATAACCTGGATCGGCCAATCCCGGCATGACCAGCGCGGCGGGTCCAACATTTTCACCGTTCGCGATTACTTGCGGCGGCGAATCAATGCGCGGGCCGGCGATTTCGAAAGTGACAAGCGCAAGCAAGGGTTGCGATTCCATGCCGAACTCAAAGACAGCAGCTTCGCTCGAAGTAGAACCAATGCGGAGCAAATCAGCCGACAACGAGGCGGTGACGGTGCCAAATTCTTCCGAATCCTGCGCAGGCGCGTGCAATGCCAAAGTCGTCGCAAAAGGCTCGGGGATGACAGCCTGCGAGCCCGCGCTTGGCGGGTGCACCATCTCGCTGCTACTCATCCATTCCAAATAAGCGCCGCGTACACTGTTGCCGTCGCCCGGTACTTCCACATCAACGGTGGTAATGCCGTGCATCGGAATCATGACAGATTCCGAGCTCTCCAGATCAACGCCGGTACCGAGAGGACCGGAGCGGAGCAATTGCGAACCGGATTCGTCCCAGGCCACAATCTCGGGACGCGCTGAGGTCTGATCGTTAAAGAAGAGACGGAAAAAAAGAACGCTGGCACGCCCGCCTGGCCTTGCCAGCCGAATGCGGAACACGCTTGGCGCCGCGGCATCCGCCGGCGCGCCCGCGGGAATGAATGTTACCGCTTCGACCCAATCGGGGACGCTTTGCACGGCCCCCGGCTTCGCATTTTGCCGCAGATCGATCCAGGCGTTGCCGCTAACGGGAGCTGTGATGGCAAAGGCGGCAGATTGTCTCCCAACAATCGAATCACGATTGACCGCCTCCTGCGCGAGAAAGGTTCGCGCCGCCAGGATCAGTCCCAACGTCAAAGTTCGCTGACGCATCAAATTGGGCGGATGCTATCTCAGCGCGGTCGAAACTGCAAACTTTGCGTCATGGAGAATACCGCGGACAAAATACTGTAAACGACAAAGCCAACGATAATGGCAATGATAACGATGATGACCGGCGCAATCAGCCCCGAGGTGATGGTGACGGTACGATCGAGTTCCCGCTCGTAAACGTCTGCGATCGTCATCATGGTTTGACCAAAGTGCCCGGTTTGCTCGCCCACTGCCATCATATCGGTGAGCAAGTCCGGGAACATTTGCTGGGCCGCAAGGGCGGCCGAAAGATGCGCACCGTCTACCACCGAGCGTCTCACTTCCGTTAGCTTCTTCTCGATGTAACGGTTGCCCGCGATTTCGGCGACGAGATCGAGCGATCGCAAAAGTGGAATACCATTTTCGGTCAGGGTGCCGAGCGTGCGGGAAAACTGCGCGTAATAGCTGTGCCGGACGATGCGACCATAACCGGGAATGCGCAGGCGGAATCGGTCCCAGGCGGTGCGCCCTTCGTCGCTCCGGACAAAAGCCCGCCAGGCGGCAAGCCCGCCGATCACGATCAGGACGCCGAGCCACCAGTAGGTTGTGAGAAGGTGGTGTGCTTCCATTAAAATACGTGTCGGCAATGGCAGTGCTCCGCCATTTTGCGACATGAATTGGGTGAGCTGCGGCACCATGAAAGTAATGAAGACGGTGATGAGCGCTGCGCCTGCCAGCGTAAGAAAAGCCGGATAAATCAGCGCCTGTTGCACTCGATCGCGCAGACTTTTTGCCTGCATCAGGTGCTTCACCAACCGCAATAGAATCTCCGGCAACGCGCCGCTCGCTTCACCTGCCGCCACTAGGTTCACGTAAAGCGGCGCGAAAATGCGCGGGAATTCACGAAGCGCTTGGGAAAAACTACGACCGTCGACCAGCGCTTGGTGCAAAGTGCGAATCATCTGCTGCACCCGCGGATGCTTTAGGCGCTTCTCCAGAACACCGAGGCCTTCGTCCAGGGTCATGCCCGCTTGTTGCAAGTGCGCAAGCTGCTCGGTGAAAATGAGCAACTGGTTGTGCGGAATCTTTAACGTCTGCGCCGGAATCTCCGAGCGTTCAGGCATGCCGCGGTTGAAAATTTTCGGCACGAAATTGCGGGGCGCCGTTGGTACTGCCGTGACGGGTGCGGCTGTCATCACCGGATCGATGCGAATGGGAATGCAGTTCTGCTGTTCGATCTGGCGAATGGCGACGCCGCGATCGGGGCAGTTCAAAATGCCCTCGACTAATCCGCCCTGCGCGTTGCGGGCTTTATAGGCAAACTCAGGCATTCGTTTCCGCCAATCTTATCCCGCCCGAGGCCTACAGTAAACCGTAGTTCGATGCGCCGCGTGCCCTAAAGTTCTGTTCACGAAGCCGCGTTCCGCTACGCTAGTGATTTATGAACACTTTGCGCGCAGCCATCGTCCCTGGATTAATTGCCGGTGTCGTCTCTATTTTCACCAGTTGGTTCTGGATGGGGCTGGTCTTCCATCGTTATCAACGTGCTACCCCAGAAACCTGGCGGCCAGAAGGACCTCGTAACTATACACTCTCGGGTCTCATAAGAGTGCTGTCGGCCGTCGCGATTTCCATCATCTACGTCTTGGTCGCGCGCTTTCATGTCAGCTTTTTTGCTGACGGAATAGCGGGAGCATTACGCTTCGCTGCCGTTATGTGGATCGCGCTGGCCGCACCAGTCGCGATCGAGGCGGCTATCTACGTTCGCATGCACTCAATGGTGGTGCTCGGACAGGTGATTGATTGGTTGACCACGGCGGTTTTAGCCTGCGCCATCACTTTTTTCTGGACCCGGACTTGAAATTTCCATAAACTCTACGCTCGATTGGCACGGTTGCTGCAACACAACATCTCGTGAAAACGGTACGTTTAAAATCCTTCGTCAGCCGCCGCATCTTCATTCTCGTGACGATTTTGGCTGCTGGTGCTGCGATTAACGCAAGTGCGGTTATTCGTTCGCCCTTTCCATTGCGCCCAATCCCGCCCTATCAGGGCCATTATATGATGATCGGCAACGATTCGATCACCGCTTGGCCAAAGGCCGTTACGCCTGCGCCCCCGCGCTAGTTTTTGGCGGTCAGACCGAGCGAAATGGATGGCCGCGCAAGGTCGTAACGATCACATGTCTTCGAGTGTGCGAAGATCGTGGCGGCCAGGAAGTGAAGACGCCGGAAATCAACTTCAGTGGAGCTTATGGGTGATTGCCACCTAACGAGACGTTGGCGCCGGCTTTCACGCCGGTGCTGGCGGTGACTGTCGCGGCCACATTTCCACCAGGGCTAATGGCGCCCGGACTAACCTTGATTGTCCCGCCCGAAGCGGGCGTAGCGTTGCTCAGCAGCGACACAAGTTGAGAGCTGCTGGAGACCGAAACCGCAGGGCTAGAGTCAAGAACATTGTTTGCGGCAGTCGAGGTGTTGGAAACGGTTGCGGTTACGGGCGCGCCGTTGTGACTCGCGGCTAAGCTGGCGAGTGAGGCGATGGTTTTGCTCAGCTGATCCTTTGAAGCCAAGACGACGTTGGTTCCGTGACCCATGACCAAATTTATCGCAACAAGGGTTCCCTTTGCCAACTCCTTAGCCTGGTCGTTGATTGCCGCCTGAATAAGCGGCATGCTGGGCAAAATATTGGTGCCGGGAAAGTTTACCAAAGTCGATGTCCTAACGATCTGCGCCAAATCAACGTCGATCGGGTCGGGAATCTTTTTTGCGTCCGGTCGCATGATCACCATTTTCCCCGGATGCAAAACTAATGAATCACTAAAGGATCCGTTTCGCGATAAACGCAAGCTACCTTCGAGGACCAGAACTTTGAGATATCGCCCAGGACTATATTCCATCATTATTGTCGTGCCGGTAATGGCCGCCGTGACCGCCGCGGTGTGGATTTTCGCTCCGCCTAATCCTTTCGGAACTTGCAGAAGCATGGATCCTCTCTCCAGAGTCATATCTCGTGTGCCGGTTTTGAAACTGAAGAATGTCTCCGCACCGATGCGCGTCAGGGTGTTATCCTGAAAAAGCAACTCCGAGCGGGATCTGGCGGCCGTCTGTAGGCCGCGATCATCTTTGATGATATCGCGCACGACAGCGGGACGATCGCCTTTTGCGGGCTCGATCACACTGACCCGGTTGATGATTTTGGTGACCTCGGCGGAGGTGAGAGGGCTGGCCACGGATTGCTGGACAAAGACACCGAAATAGAAGGCAACGGCGGCTAGAGCAGACCTAGTCCTCAGCATAGATATTGTGGCAATTGCAGTATAAATTATATATTTAGAATCGAATCATCCACCAATTTTGGCCTTAGCCCGAAAACCCCAGGACCCACCAGCGGATCCTATCCGTGGGACGCAGCCGAAAGCGCGCCCTCTATCGGCATTTTTCCCGCTGCGTCCGATCATCATGTCCCGTAAGCGCACCCTGGTCGTTCTTCTCCTTGCAACGCTTTGTGCCGTAGCCGCGGCTTTGCTGGATTTCACCTCTCCCAGCTATTACGGGCAGACCGAATCCCGGGTTCGGGACGCCATCGCCCGCTCCGGCCGCACAACTCCGGCTAATCCAGATCTGCTCTTCCTTGCCATTGATTCCGATTCTGTAGCCCTGGATGAAACACTCGACCTTCAAGGGTTGTTCTCGTCCAGTTCAAGCGATCCC
>QHPP01000216.1 GCA_003219125.1 Verrucomicrobiota bacterium | reverse complement strand
TCCTCCAGAATTCCTTCCAGCTACGAGCCGCCGGCCGAAACGCTGATCCCAAAGACACCGACGCAAGATGAACGAGTCGGGTTCACGAATTTTTTTGCTGATGAAAACAAAATTGTGCGCGGGGCTCAATATCGAGTTGCTTTTCGTGAGGGCGAGAATTCGATCGCGACTTACCTTTCGTTGTCGGCACGCGTTGTTTCAAAAGCCGGGCACCCGGAACTGATTCCAAACGACCTCGCCGAGCATCTGATCCGGTTCACCGGCCCGCCTCGAACGGCTTTTCGTCCCCGCCCGCTCTTCGAAATCTTTGTTCCGGAATACTGGGAACACAATTACCGCTCCGGCGAGCTCGTCCGCGACAAGATCGTAGTCGTCGGGGCGGAAGGTAAGTGGCAGAAGGATGAATTGATGACGCCGTTTGGCCCGATGCCAGGGGCCGAGGTCCACCTCAACGTTCTCAATGGCCTGCTCCATCGCGAATCGGTCAGCGACCTTTCGCCGTTTGCCAGAGCAGTTGTGACGATACTAACCGCCATCCTCGGATCTGCCCTGTGGCTAAGCATCCGGTCCCCGTGGCTGCGCTTGCTTGCTCTCGGGGGGATTGACGCCGCTACACCATTTTTCGCCCTTTGGTTTTACAACCACCAAAACCTTTATCTTCCCTGCCTGGCGCCCCTCCTGGCCCTCAACTCGACCGTTTTCTTCTGCCTGGTTGCGGATTTCACCTTTGAACGTATCGAGAAAGCCAGACTTCAGTCGACATTGCAAACGCGGGATGAGCTTACCCATATGATCGTTCATGATCTGCGCTCGCCCCTGAGTTTGGTTACCGGCTACGTCGATATACTGGAACAAATGGCTTCCGATAAACTGAATCCGGATGAAGCAGAGTGTGTCACTGGGGCAAAACAGGGCGCGGATGACATGCGCGACATGATCACTACGCTTCTGGATGTCGGTCGGCTCGAGGCGGGTGAAATGCCACTCCGCTTACAAGATCACGATCTCGCGGAGATCGCGCGCAAGGCTGCGGATCGATTTACCCCTGTCCTGCGAGATCGCACCCTCCGTTGCGAGATGCCGCCCGAGCCAATGGTAGTCTCTTGCGACGCTGATGTCATCCGGCGGATTCTTGAGAACCTCATCAGCAATGCGCTGAAATTCACAAAATCAGATGGAACAATCCGGATAAATCTTGAGCGCAAGGGGGCTGATGTCACCATTTCTGTCAGCGACAACGGCGAGGGAATACCGCGCGACCAGCACGAACACATATTTGAAAAATTTGGACAAACAAACAGTGGCCGCCAACATCGGCATTCGACTGGCCTGGGGCTCGCGTTTTGCCGGCTTGCGGTGGAAGCGCACCAAGGAAAGATCGGCGTTCAGAGCGAACCCGGAAAAGGAAGCACCTTTTGGTTCACGCTCCCGACTCGCAATCAGTCCGGGGTGAACTATGCGGGCAATACACAGCCGGCTCACTTCGAGCGGATTGGGTAGTGCATTGCCTGCCCGCCTGGGTGTGGGCAACGGCAAGCCCGCCAACGCGATGAGACCTGTAGAAAGTCGGATTTTAGATTTCAGATTTGGTTTGTGTATGCTGTGGAGACGGCTGTGTCATCCGCAGAATGAA
>QHPP01000215.1 GCA_003219125.1 Verrucomicrobiota bacterium | reverse complement strand
CGCCATCCTTCTCCGATGCGTTCACACAGAAATCCTTCTATCAAGAATTCAGGACGGACGCAAAGGTGCGCAGTATCTTTAAACTTCCTTTTAACGTTGATGACGTGTACGCTTCGGGCGTGGCTAGCGAAAGCTTGGGCGATGTCGCGGACATGACATTGCGGGAGTTTGCCGGCGGGCAAAAAGTTTTTGGGCGCTTCACACTGATTAAAATTTTGGGCCGGGGTGGGATGGGAATTGTCTGGCTGGCCCGAGATGAAGAACTGGAGCGCGATGTCGCCCTCAAGTTCCTCCCCGATGTGATCATCCGCGATTCCGGGGTGCTGAGCGATCTAAAGCACGAGACCAGACGCAGCCTTGAACTCACCCACCAAAACATTGTTCGTATCTACGATTTCGTCCACGACGAACGTTCGGGCTGCATTTCGATGGAGTACGTCGATGGCGAGACACTGACGACCATGCGTTGTCACAAGCCACAAAAAGTTTTCGAGCCGTTCGACCTAAGCGCCTGGACAAGCCAATTATGCGATGCGCTCGATTACGCGCACAATCGCGCTTGCATCATCCATCGCGATCTGAAACCGGCCAATCTGATGGTCAATCGACGTGGCGATCTGAAAGTCTCCGATTTCGGCATCGCGCGAAGCCTGGCTGATTCGATAACTATCCTGACCAGAGAGCAGGGAAAGAGCGGCACCCTGGTTTATATGAGTCCGCAACAGCTGGCGGGCGAGCGGGCCAGTCATCTCGACGACATCTATTCATTAGGCGCCACAGTCTACGAGCTCTTGACGAGCAAACCGCCCTTTTATTCCGGCAATATCGACCAGCAGATCCAGGAACGAGTCCCTCTTTCGATGACGGAGCGACGGAAGGAATTTAATATCGAGCCGGCGTTACTGCCCCCGGCTTGGGAAGAAACGGTGGCTGCATGTCTAGCGAAGGAACCGGCAAAGCGTCCACAGTCCACTCCGGAAATCGCGCGCCGTTTGCAAGTCGGCTTAGCAGCAACAACGGGCAAGATCGAAATCTCGGCAAAGCGGTCAAAGAAATGGGTTCTCGTTCCCGTCGCGCTCGGTGCACTTTGCCTCGTCGCGATCGCAGGATGGTATTTCGCAATAGCGAGACCACAGATGAAACGGGCAGCGGCCCCATCGAACGCAGCCGTATCGGGACTTGTTATTCCCGAGAAAAGCATCGCCGTGCTGCCATTCCTCGATCTTAGCCAGGCCAAAGATCAGGAATATTTTTGCGACGGAATGAGCGAGGAAATTCTTGACGCTCTAGCGAAGATCGAGGGACTTCGCGTGGTGGCCCGCACCTCGTCGTTTTCATTCAAGGGAACAAACGTGAACGTGAGCGAGGTTGGGAAAAAGCTAAACGTTCAGAATGTGCTGGAGGGAAGTTTGCGACGCGAAGGCAACCGGATTCGTGTTACGGCGCAGTTAATTAATGCGCGCAACGGTTTTCATCTTTGGTCGGAAACGTACGAACGCGAATTAAAAGGCGTGTTTGCGATGCAGGATGAAATCACCCGCGCAATTGTGGATGCGCTCAAGATCAAGCTCGCCATCGCGCTTCCCCTGCATGAACAACGGAACACGGAGGCGTACGATCTTTATCTACAAGGCCGCTATCTGGCGAACAAAGGCAGCGAAGAAGATTTGCGGGAGGGGCTCACTTTCTTTCAGCGCGCGCTTGAGAAGGATCCGAAATTATCCCGCGCCTGGACTGGGATCGCAAAAATTTGGTTTTATCTGGCGGATGTTTACGTTAAACCGCTCGAGGCATACCCGGCATCAAGAGCAGCGGCGTTAAAGGCAATTGAGCTCGACGAGAAAGATGCAGAGGCACATTGCTATCTGGGAGAAGCAAAACGAATCCTGGATTGGGATCTTCCGGGCGAGGAAGCGGAGTTGAAGCGAGCGTTACAGCTGGACCCGAATTCAGCACCGGTACACTTTTTCCTCGCCCTGTTGCCGCTTTTCCGAGGCGACGTGAAAGAAGGGCTCGAGCTTGTGCTGAAAGCTGAACAATTGGATCCGGTGTCACCAATTATTAGCTACGTCGCCACTGCCGCTTACCTGGCGGAAAATCGAATCGATGAGGCAATCACCGAGGGACAGCGAACTCAGCAGCTCGATCCCCATTACTTTTATTTGGATTCGGCTCTCGCCGCAGCGTATCGCGAGAAGGGAAACTTTGCGGAAGCGATTGCCCTCTATACGAAAGCTCAGGACGCGACGCATTTCCCAAGTAGCGGCCTTGCCATTACCTACGCCAGAATGGGCCGTCAAAACGAGGCGCGGAAAATTCTCGAGCAACTCGTGCAAGAAAGAGGAACGCGCTACGTCTCGGCTCAGTCGATTGCGGCGGTTTACGTCGCGCTCGGCGAAAAAGAAGAAGCGTTCCGCTGGCTCGAACGCGCTTCTGCAGAACATTCGGGAATACTGCAATGGATCGCGTTTCTTCCCGAGTTTGGCGCCCTCCGGCCCGATGCACGCTTTCCTCAGCTTCTGCAGAAAATCGGGGTCCCGTCGCCTGACGCAATTCTGGCAATCACGGAAACAACTCTATCGGAAATTAGCGATCCGAACGCCCAAACGCGTTTCGACCTTAAGATTGGGGTGAAGCCACGGCCAAAAACGAAAAATGGCCACGTCGTAAGGATTAGCGTTTCCTTCTATGACTTAACGAAAGATAATAAATTTAAGCCAACTGATGCACGGACTTCTTATGATTGGCTGACACGTGAGCGGGACTGGACGGACGCGGCTCCGAAATACCTTGCTGCAACTTACGTCCGCCCAAAGACTGCGTCACCTGATGGGCGGCGATATGGCGGTTTCGTCGTTGGAGTGTATTTCGACGGGCAGCTACAGGATTCTCGGGCGAACCCTCCGGAATTGCTAACGCTTTTCCCGGCCCCGGCCCGCGTTGCCCTCCCCACCGAACGCGGCCCCTAGTCTGTCGCCCTGGCGCAAGCCCTTCATAGGTGACATGTTGCGTTTCGCGCAAGCGAATCGGGTAAAACCTGGCCGATCAATTCTCAAAACGAAGCTTGTTAGCCGGCAGGAAAATTTGTTACCCGTGTTAGCAAAGCATTTGCCTGGGGTGCTGCAGGAATGCCCCACAATGACGAAATCTCCGAATACTGGTCTGTATTTCGCGATTACAGCGAGCTTCTTTGGTCCTGTTCTCGCGTCGTTGGCGCAGGATCCCAAACCGACACCACAAACGACTGGCCAGCCTGGGGTCACAATCGAAGAAGTGATTGTCACCGGTTCGAACATTCCCACCGCAGAGGAAGTGGGGCCGAACCCGGTCGATACCTATCGCACAGAAGACATCCAGAGATTGGGGGTGCGCAACACAACCGACCTGCTAACCAAGCTGCCGCAAGAGATGGGCTCGAGTATTAACCAGAATATCGCCAATGGCGGGGACGGTAGTGTCATTCCCAACCTGCGCGGTTTACTCCCCAAAGAAACTCTGGTTCTTATCGATGGAAAGCGCGCCGCGATAATTGGTGGCGGGACTGGCGGTGCCACGCCCGGCGTCGCCGGCGTGGACATTAATCTCATTCCGTTTCAAATGATTGATCACATCGACATCTTGAAAGATGGCGCCTCGGCCATTTATGGCAGCGATGCGGTGGCTGGTGTGTTCAACATCTTTTTGAAACATAAATTCCGTGGTCTGGAGATTGGAGGCAGTCTTGGCAACACGAACCTGGGTGCCTCCAATGACGCACGCGAGCTGGAGACATGGATGATTGCCGGGACGGGAGATGACAAGACCGATATCATGATCATTGCGGATGCCTACGATCGGGCTGCCATCTACAGCCGCGACCGCAACATCAGCAGTAATGCGAACTACAAGGCGTGGGGCGGATTTGATGAACGCAGCGGGGAGCTTCCCGGCAGGGTGGTAAAATTCGATCCAAATACCGGAGGTTTCCACGGATTCCAATTGCTCCCAGGCATCGTCACTCCCACGCCACACGGGTTTCCGAACGTCGCGACGGATCCGCAGTATATTGATCATTTTGGCCCAGCGGTTCCGAAAGGTCTTCGTTATCCGGATGGGAATTTCCAATTCTACAACTTCGCGGCTTTGACGCCGTCGATTCCGGCGGCGGATCGCCAAAGTATCTATGGCTCCTTTACGCGCGATATTTGCGACAAGTACTTGACGGTGTTTGCGGACTTTAAATATACCCGCTCATTTTTTGATGCCGCCCTGGCGGCTACTCCGTTTGTCCCGGATGCATTCAAGCAACCGACCGGTGAGGCCTTTAGTCCTCGCGGCAGGCGTCAGAACAGTCAAGACGACGTTCCGAGATATACTATTCGATGCCGGAGCTCGCGGTCAGATGGGCGAGTTTGGCGATTACTTCAAGAATTGGAATTGGGAATTGGGTTTCCGTTATTCCCGAAACGATGAGGAAAACGACAGTGGTGGCGTGGTGAGTAAGCTGGGCTTACGCGACGCACTGTTGGATACGAACCCAGCCACGGCATTTAATCCGTTCCTTGGATACCAGGGTAGAAACACCGAGGCGGCAATAGCCCGGGTTTACGTTACACTCCATGCCACTGGCCAATTTGAGTTGCCATTGGCCTATTTCCATCTCGATGGCGATCTGTTCAATCTTCCCGCCGGGCCACTCTCCTTTGCGGCCGGGCTGGAGTACCGCGGCGAAAGGTGGAGGAGTGATCCCGACTCCGAGAACACCAGCTTCGACACAATCGGTGCCACGGATTTCGAAGCCTCAAGGGTGAATCGGGACGTTTGGGGAGCCTATCAGGAAGTGCGTATTCCGGTGACAAGCCCAAGTTGGAATTTTCCAGGAGCATACAGTCTCGAGTTCGGCATTGCCGAACGCGAGGAGTGGTATAGCCAGAATACCTCTGCGACTTCCGTTTTGCCTGAGCAACACTCCCAGTTTGACGCGCAGAAGCCGAAATTTTCCGTCCGCTGGCAGCCGCTTGACCCCAAGTGGATTGGTACGCTGACCTTGCGCGGTACTTACAGCGAAGCGTTTCATGCGCCGACACTCCCCGACCTTACACCAGCAGGGGCGGAGGGTTTTTCTTTGAACCCATTGCACGACCCCAAGGGGTTGACCCCCAGCGACGCGGCCATCCGAATAATCAAGGCCGGAAATCCTCTACTGAAGCCGGAGGTCGCTTATGAATGGTCTTATGGAGCGGTTTACGACGCGAAATGGATCAAAGGTCTAACCCTGAGCGCCGACTTTTGGCATATCGACCTTCGATCGATTGCCTCATTCGTCGACCCGCAATTCATTATCGATCATGAAAATCTCTTTCCGCTGGATGTAATTCGTGATCCAACAACGGGGGCAATCACCGACGTCGTCAATCCCAGTTTAAACCTCACCCGCGCTGTGGTGGAAGGCCTGGATTACGAAGCGATCTATACCCTGGATTCTTCGAACTTTGGCCATGGCGATTTTGGCAGATTTACCTTTATTCTCAATGGCACCTACCTGTCCCGGTTTGAGTTTCAGGCGAGTCCCGACAGTCACCGCATTGGGCTCTCGGGTGAGTTTGTAACCGGCGCCAATTTTACCGGCTCGCTGCCACATACGCGAGCCTTTGCCAGCGCGTTCTGGGACGGGCCGGCTGAGACCTGGCTTGCCGGCTTCGA
>QHPP01000214.1 GCA_003219125.1 Verrucomicrobiota bacterium | reverse complement strand
AGGGTTATCCTTGATCACGCTGCTGCGAAATCTGCACACCGATGTGTTATGCACACCGGAAATGACCGGCGAATGGGAATCGCGTTTAAAACAAATGGCGCACGGCAAACTCGATCGCCGGCATTTCATGGAAGACATCCGCGATTTAACGCGAGAGATCGTCGAGAACGTCCGCAATTTTCGCGGCGAAACGATCGAGGGCGAATACGCCACCATCGACGCCAAATGTCCCAACTGCGGCGGAGGCCCGATCAAGGAAGATTACAAGACTTTCCGCTGCCTAAACTGCGACTGGCTGATGTGGAAGACAATGGCCTCCCGACAATTTGAGCCGGAGGAAGTACACGAATTGTTAGCAAAAGGGAGGGTGGGACCGCTGCAAGGTTTCCGCAGTAAAATGGGGCGACCGTTCGAAGCTGTAGTTAAGCTTGGGGCGGAGAAGAAACCACTGTTCGATTTTGGTGAAAACGGTCTCGATGCCGAGCAAAAGATCGACACGGAAAAACATGAAGCGCTGGGATTGTGCCCGGTTTGCCACAAGGGGCAGGTTTACGTTCTGGATCGTTCCTGTGCCTGCGAAAACGCCATCGCAACACCTAAGACCTGTAACTTTCGCATTAGTAAAAACATATTGCATCGCGAAATTCCAAAGGAACAGGTGCAAAAACTGATTACCACCGGAAAGACCGATCTTCTGCACAAGTTTATTTCCAAAAAAGGACGCGCCTTTTCCGCGTACCTGAAATTGGAAAATGGAAAAGTTGGTTTCCAGTTCGAAGAAAAAAAGGCGAAGCCTAAGAAGAAAGTTGCCGCGCCCAAAGCCGCCGCCGCGTAAAGAAAGCCTCCGGATCGTCGGGCAAGCAGGCTTCCAACATCGTGGGATTTCTGTAGCGGCGGTCTATGACCGCCGGGCAGACGAGCGGCCTGCCTTCGGTCGGATTGTTCATCTGGTACGTTGACGCCACAAGTTATTGTGTGATACTCAGTGCTCCGACACTATGCGTTGTCCAAAGTGCGGGTCGCGGGATGATAAGGTGATCGATTCGCGCCAGTCCCGGGAAGGCCTCAGCATTCGGCGCCGCCGCGAATGTCTGAAATGCGCCTATCGTTATACCACATATGAAGAAATCGAGCGCACCGATCTTCGCGTGATCAAGCGCGATCGTTCCCATGAGCCGTTCGATCGACGCAAGCTGGTCAGCAGTTTGGCCAAGGCGTGTGAGAAACGTTCGATCAGTCTCGTTGTTCTGGAACAAGCGGTAGACGATATCATTCACGAGATCGAGACCGGAGGACGCGAGGTCACGTCAGCGCAAATCGGCACGCACGTGATGGCAAAATTGCGCGATATCGATGAAGTCGCCTATCTCCGTTTCGCGTCTGTTCACCGCCGTTTTGAGCAGGCCGATGAATTCGTCGACGCCATTCAGGCATTGGGTCGTCGGGTGAAAACGAATGCCCAACAGCGAGAACTTTTTCCCACGGAGAAACGCTAAGAATGGTCGCGTTCAAGGAAGAATTTCCCTATTTGAAAGCTGAAACCGGCCAGCTTTTCGAGTTTGATCGTGGGTGGTTGCGAGAAGCAATTACGCGCGCAGCGAACGAGGCGGGCTATCCCAGCTGGTGGCTGACTGATCACGTGACCGAAAGCATCGCCTTTTATCTTCGGCTGCGGAATGACGAGAGCTTCGTTGCTTTTAACCAGCTATCACAAACCGTGCGTTACGTTTTGAAAGTGATTGGTTACAAGGAAATCGTGCCGCACTTCAGCCCCGCACCGCCACCAGTAACGATTTCATTGTTTGAAATCGCTTACAGCGCCGGTGGCGGATATGAGCTGGCGTTTTTTGAAATGTTAACGCGCCGACTGGAACTGCTGTTGCAAACCCAGGTGACCTCGGTGCAACTGGTCGCGCTCAATCCCTGCGTAAAACACCTGCGCGGTACCCGCGTCTGGTCTCGGGCCTGCGACGTTCTCCGCGCGGAGATCGTTTGTTTCGTTCGCGAAAAACTTTTCGCGGCAAAAGGTTTGCCCGAATTAAACTGCTCCCTTCGTTAAACCGTGACGATTTTCGAGAAGATCATCGCTCGCGAAATTCCAGCTGACATTGTGCTGGAAAAAGAAAATTTGATTGCGTTTCGGGACGTTAATCCGCAGGCACCGGTGCATGTGCTGATTGTTCCCAAACGGCCGCTGCCACGTTTGCTCGATGCCAAGGCAAGTGATCGTGAGCTGTTGGGTGACCTGTTGTTGGCCGCGGCCGAAGTCGCAAAAAAACTCAAGCTCAAAAACGGTTTTCGTGTCGTAGTTAACAGCGGGCCCGATGCGGGAGAAAGCGTGCCGCATCTGCATGTACACGTGCTCGGGCAGCGGCAAATGAGTTGGCCGCCGGGCTAATTTTCGGCACTCTTCCAAGGATCGTAGGTCCCAATGGTCCAAAGGTGGCCTTCAAGATCGCGACAGGAAAAGCTGCGCTCGCCATACTCCTCGTCCCTGACTGGAATTAAGATTTCGGCGCCGGCGTTTTTTGCTCGTTCGTAAATGAGATCGGCGTCCGGCACGACGAGGTAAACAGATTGCGTTGCAGCTCCGTCGATTTCGTCCGGCTGTTTGATAAAGCGTCCCCACTCGTTGTCGCGCACAGAGCCGAGCATCATCATTCCATCACCAGAGCTCAATTGCGCGTGAGCAACACTCCCGCTGTCGTCAGGTACAACAAGATTTTTCTGGAGTCCAAAAACGCGGCAAAGCCATTCAATCACCGCCGGCGCGTTCCGATAGCGAAGGCTGGGTATAATCGTAGCCGGCATCCTATGACCGTACACGCCTTCATCGCCGGCTCAATTGCGAGAGAACGGACGCTTACTCCCTAACGATTACAGGCGTATCGTCCGGGGTGTTTTCGAAAAAATGCCGTGCCATTCGCGCCGGCAGGCGGATGCAGCCATGCGAAGCGCGAAATCTCGGAACATAGCCGGCGTGCATGCCATAGCCGCCGTTGAATCGCATGAAGTAAGGCATGCGGGCGCCGTCAAAATGAGTGTCTTCGGGTCGTGCGTCCTTGCGCACATCGATGTTGGATTTCACCACTTCGCCTCGGTCGTTGACATAGTCGCCGAATTCACTTGAGACATGGTTTTTGTCCTTCTCGATTACATGATAACGACCCGGCGGCGTATCGAAGCCTCGCCTTCCCGTTGAAACCGTGCTTTCCCCAACCAGCCTGCGGCCCTTGTAAAAGTAGGCGCGTTGTTCGTGCACGTGGACGACGATCTTGGCGTGGCCGGGAAAATGATCGCCGCGCCAGTAGCCTTCGGACGTAGCCGCACCGGGAAAAAAATCGGGTAGCCTTTGCGCGCCAGCAGCGAGTTCTTCGCGAAAATCTGCGCAGCCGCCGAAGATAATTACGGAACCAACCGCGGCAAAGATTGGAATGATCTTCGGGACCTTCATTCGGCGGCGGACGCTAGTCGTATCGTGAGGGAGTGCAACGGGAACTGGCATCGGTGGAATTATGGGATTCGGCGATGCAAACGCAGCAATCTCAATGCCGTTGCCGAGCCTATCAGGAAGACGGCTGTTTTGTCGCATGTGTGGGCAATTCTTCTGGGTTTGACGCTGCCCGGCGGTGGAATACGCTCGATTGATGGCCACGATTACTGAACCGGCAACATCATCGTCTGTTAACAAAAACGCACCCGCGGTGCAGCCGCCGATTAATCTCGAGCAGTGGATCGAGCAGAATCGGGAAAAGTTTAAGCCGCCGGTGAGCAATCGTTACCTGTATGATGGGCGCGATTTTTTTGTGATGGTGATTAAGGGTCCAAACGCCCGAAACGATTTTCACCTGGTCGATTCGGAAGAGTATTTTTACCAGCTCAAGGGGGACATCAAGGTCCGCATTCGTGAAGGCGATCGCATCGTCGATCATCTCGTGCGTGAGGGGGAGACATTCTTTATTCCGCCTAACGTCCCGCATGCGCCGGTACGTCCGCCGGACACTTTGGGAGTGGTGGTCGAACGTCGCCGGCCGCCGGGCGAGCACGAGCATGTCATCTTTTACTGCGACAGTTGCGGGGCTTTGGTGGAAGACATTGATTTCGACTGCGGCGACATCGTTGAGCACTTCAGTCAGGCGATGCTCGATTTTTGGACCGATGACGCGCGGCGCACCTGCAAAAAGTGCGGCAGAAAAGTCCCGCAGCCCGAACCGGTAAAACCGTTCTGATGCTGTCTCCTCGGAAGATAGGCATCCTGCCTGTCTCGGCCGACGAGCATGTTGCCCTTCGATTTCAAGTGAGAGCTATCAACTGTGCATGAAGATCGACCTCCACACCCATATTCTTCCGCGGGATTGGCCCGATCTTGACGCCAAATACGGCTAT
>QHPP01000213.1 GCA_003219125.1 Verrucomicrobiota bacterium | reverse complement strand
CGCGCTGCGCAATTCGGGCGCGCGGCCCGGTGACGTTGTTGCGGTCCAAGGAATCGGCGGGCTCGGACATCTCGGTGTCCAGTACGCGCGGCGAATGGGATTCGAAACCGTGGCGCTGGGTCGCGGGAAAGACAAAGAGCCGCTCGCGAAAGAATTGGGCGCGCATCATTACATTGATTCGAGTGCCGTCGATACGGTGTCGGAGCTGCAAAAACTTGGCGGTGCGCGAGTGATTCTGGCGACGGCGCCAAGTGCAAAAGCGATTTCCTCGGTCGTGGAGGGATTAGGAGTGAATGGCAATCTGCTCGTTCCGGCAGCGCCGAACGATCCGCTTACAATTAGTGTGATGCCGTTGATTATGGGGAGGCGAGCCGTGTCTGGCTGGTATTCAGGCACAGCGCGAGATTCGCAGGACACATTGGAGTTCAGCGCGCTTAGCGGCGTGCACCCGATGATCGAGAAATATCCGCTCAGCCGCGTGGCCGAAGCCTACGAACAAATGCACAGCGGCAAGGTGCGCTTCCGTGTCGTTCTCACCATGGGCGTGTGACACGTTGGCGTGCTGGGTGATTGACATAATTCTGGCAGAAGCGCGCAAATAAGCAGACTTGATCCTATCTCCAAAGAGGTAGCCGCCACCAACTCATAGGTGGCACTCCAAAATCCCACGCTTGCGCAATGGAAGCGGATTCGCTCCGTCGAATACGTTCTGGTCATGAATGAACGCGATACCG
Source organism: Verrucomicrobiota bacterium (assembly GCA_003219125.1). Lineage (GTDB taxonomy): Bacteria > Verrucomicrobiota > Verrucomicrobiia > Chthoniobacterales > UBA10450 > AV69. Next base: position 3,578 of record QHPP01000213.1, on the reverse strand, counting down.
GACTCGAAAGATACCTGAAAGAGATCGGACGGATCCCGCTCTTGACCCCGGAACAAGAGATCGAGCTCGCAGGAAAAATTAAAAAGGGTGACGTGGCGGCGCGCGAGCGAATGATTCTCGCGAATTTACGGCTCGTCGTCACCATTGCGCACGATTACGCCAATCTCGGTCTGGCGCTGCTTGATCTGATCTCGGAAGGAAACATCGGCTTGACCAAAGCAGTGGAGCGCTTCGACCCGACGAAGGGCGCGAAGCTAAGCACGTATGCGGCGTGGTGGATCAAACAATCAATCAAGCGCGCTCTGGCCAATCAGAGCAAAACGATTCGGCTCCCAGTGCATCTGGTCGATAAGATCGCGAAGGTGCGCCGTGTTTCGTTGCAGATGAGCGATGAGCTCGGTCGCGAGCCGACCGATGAGGAACTTAGCGAAGAGATCGGACTCGCCAGCGGAAAAGTTGCACAATTAAAAAGTCTCGGTATCCGCCCGACTTCGCTCGACACCACAATTGGGGACGATGATTCAGCGGAATTCAGCGAAATAATCCGCGACGAGGACGCGGAAACACCGTTCGAATTGCTGCGCGACAAGAATTTGCTCCACCAGATGGAGGGGCTTCTCGAGGTGCTGGACAAACGTGAGAAGAAAATCATCGCTCAGCGTTTCGGGCTCAATGGTGGAAAGCCGAAAACGCTGGAAGACGTGGGTAAGGATTTCGGGGTGACGCGCGAGCGAATTCGCCAATTGCAGAACATAGCCCTGGCCAAGCTGCGCCGTGCCCTCAGCAAGAAAGAAGATCCGGCGGAACTCCGGGTCGCAGCTTAGCAAAATAAATGACAACCGATACACAGACACATGGTCCTCTGGTTACGAACGTAGCTCTTTGGTTCACCATGCTCAGCCCGTTAATCGGCCTAATCATCTCATTTCTGTGTGCGTGCCTCTTCAGCAGGCCGACCGTTTAGAAAAAGGCGCGACAAAATGTCGTCGAAAATCATGAACAGAACGATCGAAGCAAGCTTTTTCTCAGAGGTCGCGGAACCGCTGAAAAAGGCATGCATCTTGATAATCGATAACAACCGCGATTTTACTTACGCGGCTAAGCGCGCTCTGGAAACGACTGGCCGCTATCTCGTCTGTGAAGAGAACGATGCGAGCAAAGCTCATCAAACAGCCCAGAACATTAAACCGGACCTTATCCTCCTCGATATCGCAATGCCGGAAACGGATGGCGGCGAAGTCGCGGCTCGCATTCAATCCGATCCCGCACTGCATAGAATACCGATTGTCTTTCTGACGGCTCTCGTGACCCCAGCCGAAGGAGAACCGGGCCTGCGGATCCACGGACATCCATTTTTGGCCAAGCCGATCAGTCTTCCTGAGTTGATCGAAGGCATCGAAGAAAATTTGCCGGCCCGTGCCACGCTTTGATCCATAGGTGGCTTGAAGAAGCGGCCACTTTATTTCGAAAGGGTGAACGGAAAATCCTTCGATCGTGACGTGGCAAGAGATCGGAATGGGATGAGCCTTTGGTATGAAAACAATGACATTGATCGCTTGCTTGGCCACGGGACTTCTGACGTTAGGTCAACCAGCGCGAGCCGCCGCTAATCCCTCGCATACAACCTCCTTCGAATCCAGACATCATCCGCGCCAAACTTATCGGCCCGCGGCCCTTTCCACGCAGAATATTTCCGGCGTGATTCCGCGCGCGATGCGCGGCGGCAATCCACTGCAGATGCTCAATCCGCTCGCGCCGGCAAAATACGGAACGGCCGAAGAAAATGTCTCGCTCGATCCCGACGTTCCCGGAAAATGGAACGGAATCAACCTCTTCAGCATTTCTTTCTAGCACATTACTCCTAGCGAATGAGTTGGCCATTCCGTCGTGCGACAGCCAGCCGCGTTTTTGCTTTCGCGACTAACAGTGGCCGTGATGGCACTCGTCTTTTCGAAGCCGCGGCCGGCGTGTTCATTTTTTCATCGCGATCTCTTTACCGCTCCCTTGGCCGAATGAACGCTGACTGCCACCGAAACGAGGGTAATTTATTTTCTCTTTACCTTACGTTTTATCCGAGGCTTAATTGTGGGACTCATCCTCAATTTGTCCTGATGAAATTTTCAAACGCGGTTGCGGTGGGTTCACGTTTGTTTTTTCCACCGGCATGGTTTTGCCTCTTTATGCAGCGGATTCACTATCTGATAGTGAGCGGCTGCAAAATCTCGAGAAAGCTACCGACAGAATTTTTCAGCAACCACGCGTGCCTCAACGCGCGATGCATGTGTGATGGCCCCGCTCGCTGATTTGCTGTCGAAATGGCCGCTCATCCGGCAGATACGCGAGTACAAAGATGGGACGGGTCTCGAATCGATGTCTGACAAAACGCGCGCGATGCGCGCGCGGATCGACGATGCGCAGGTGGCGCGCTCGGTCTGTCCGTACTGTGGCGTTGGTTGCGGGCAGCTCATTTATCACAAGAACGGCAAACTGATTTCGATCGAAGGCGATCCGGAGAGTCCGATCAGCCAGGGGAATCTTTGCCCGAAAGGCGCCGCTTCTTATCAATTACTCACCCACAGTCGCCGGGAGACGAAAATGAAATATCGCGCCCCGCGCGCGAAAGAGTGGACGCAAATTTCATTGGATCGCGCGTTGGACATGCTGGCCGATCGCGTTTGGGAATCACGCAAACGCACCTTCGTCCACAAAAAAGACGGCATGACCATCAATCACACGACCGCGATCTGTCATCTCGGCGGCGCCACGCTCGATATCGAAGAAAATTATCTCATTCGAAAACTTTTCACTCTCGGCCTGGGGATGGTCTGCATATCCAACCAGGCGCGGATATGACATAGCAGCACGGTGCCCGGTCTGGGCACCTCCTTCGGCCGGGGCGGAGCTACGACCGCGCAACAAGATCTGGCCAATGCTGATTGCATTTTAATCGAAGGCTCATCCATGGCTGAAGCACACCCAGTGGGTTTTCGCTGGGTCATGAAAGCAAAAGAGCGCGGCGCGACCATTATTCATGTCGATCCGAGATTTTCGCGCACCAGTGCGCTGGCCGACATCTGGGTGCCGATCCGCGCCGGTGGAGACATCGCGTTTCTGGGCGGACTCGTCAGGCATATTATCGAGAACAATCTTTTCTTCCGCGATTATGTGGTGCACTTCACCAATGCCTCCTGCATTTTGCGCGAAGATTTCCGCGACACGGACGAAGGCGCGACCGGCTTTTTCTCCGGCTGGAACGAACAGCAACGCACCTACGACAAGGAGAGCTGGCTCTACCAAGGCGACGGGCTGAGTTTTCCCGAACGGGATCCGACCCTGCAACATCCGCGCTGCGTTTTTCAAATGCTGCGGCGCCATTTTTCTCGCTACACCCCCGAAATGGTGGAAAAAATTTGCGGCATTTCTCCCAAGCTGTTTCAGAAAGTGGCGGACGCACTCGCCGCCGCCTCAGGACCCGATAAGACCGCAGCGATTTGTTACGCCGTCGGTTGGACCCAGCAGTCCAAAGGCGTTCAGATTATTCGCACCGCATCGATCCTCCAACTTCTGCTCGGCAATAT
>QHPP01000212.1 GCA_003219125.1 Verrucomicrobiota bacterium | reverse complement strand
AAGCGGAGGCGTTGCAGGTCGAATGGGGCAAACATATCGATCAAAGGGCAATCGACCGCGAACTGGCGAGTGGGAAGTTCGATGCCATTACCTTGATTCATAACGAGACCTCGACAGGAGTGATGAATCCCTTGCCAGAGATCTGCTGCACCCTCGCCAAATATCCCGATGTCGCGCTCATCCTCGATACCGTCTCATCCTTCTCCGCTGTCCCGATCGCGATGGATGCGCTCGGCATCGATGTCATGCTTACCGGGGTCCAAAAAGCGCTCGCCCTTCCACCAGGATTTTCTCTTTTCAGCGTTTCCGAAAAAGCATTCGCCCGCGCCGAAAAGCAAAAAGATCGCGGCTATTACTTCGATTTTCTCGAATTCAAAAAACAGCAAAGCGAATTCATGACCCCGAGCACGCCCAGCATCGGGCATATTTTCGCGCTCCAGTCAAAACTCGAAGAAATTTTCGGCGAAACTTTGCCGACGCGTTTTGCGCGTCACGCCCGCACTAACACGCTTGTCCACGACTGGGTGCGTGGACGAGGTTTCGAATTTTTCGCCGAAGAAAACTTTCGCTCCCTCACTCTCACCTGCGTCAAAAATAATCGCGGCATCGACGTGGCGAAATTCGTGCGCGACTTGCGCGAAAAACATCATCTTGTCATCGACGGCGGCTACGGCAAAATCAAAGGCCAAACCTTCCGCCTCTCCAACATGGGCGACGAAACGGAAGAAACGGTTGCGCATTTGCTCAGCTGTATCGACGATGTGTTGTAGCGGCGACTGTCCTCAGAGACAGACGTTGCAATCGCGTAACGAGCACAACTCTACCAAGGCTACACACTTGCAGATGTACGCTTCGATTCCTCAATTTCCTTGCACGCTGCTTCGATTCCGGCGCGGTTCTTCTAACGGCAACAACCGATGAAACTCGATTGAGTTGCCGCCTCGCATGTGCCCCGCTCGTTTCAATTGTTAAAGGTCATCCACAGTGTCCTGATCAGTCGCTCATGCTCTCGGTAACGCCACACTCGCTTCCTCCGCCACCTTTTTCGGCTCAGGAATTTTGCGGAAAATCATCCAGACACCGGCGAGAACGAAACAGGCACCGAGAAGCGACCAGGCCGACAAGCGTTCGCCACCGAGGGCCCAGCCGAGTGCGATCGCGCCAGGCGGCGTGATGAGCGAGATGGTTTGCAATTTCGTCACCGACATAAGCGGCATCAGCCAGTAAAGAAGCAAAAAGGTGAGTGATGATCCGACGATCGCCAGATAGAGGAGGCAGAAAATCGCTGTCCCGGTCCAATGAAAACGCGCCGGGTTGCCATCTACAATAAATCCGATCGCCAGCAGTGGCGCGGTGCCGAAAATCATTTGCCATGCAGCCATCATTGCCGGTGCGAGCTCCATCCGCCGCGATTTCAGCAACACATTGGAAAAGGCTGCACTGGCCGCGCCGATGGTGATCCCGAGGCCACCCAGGAACGCGAGCCAGCCATTGAAACTGAGCAGGCGAGCGCAAATTAACGCGACCCCGCCGATCGACACAAACGCGCCGAGCAGGCGCTGCCAGCGCAACGGTTCCTCGGGCAAAAGCCAGTGCGCGAACACCATTCCGAAAATCGGAATTGATGCCTGCAAAATCGCGGCCAGCCCTGAAGACACGTACAATTCGCCCCAAAACAAGAGCACATAGTTGATTGCGAACATCAGCACGCCGGTAAAAGCGAGCACGCCATAATCCGATCGGCGCTTTGGCAGCAGACGGGTATGCCCAACCGAAACGGCGATCAAAGCAACGATCGCGATCAGAAAGCGAATCGCGACGTACGAGATCGGCGGCAAATCGCGCAGGCCGACTTTAATCGCGAGCCACGTCGAGCTCCAGACAATGCAGAGCGTCAGCCACGCTGCCGGAATTCGCCAGTCAATCCGCCTTGTCGTTTCCGATTTTCCCACAAACATTCAGCGATACTCGCGGCGCCCGGATGAATCGTAAAGCGCTGCTGACCTAACATCGCCCCGCCAATTGCGCTGCGAGACGCGATTCGAATGCGATGGGGTTTACCTTGGCAAATTTCGTTACCCTGCTCGACATCGGTTGCTGGGCGGTTTGCTTTTGGTGGATGCATCGCATTTCGCAACGCCAAGACATCGTGCTGAAAGAGCTGCAACAGCAGGCGCACAGCATCGAAGAACTTTCCAGGGAAGAACGCGAAATCCTCAAACAATTGCATCCGACGGTGCAGAAGATCGACGAGAACGTTGATCAGGTGAAAGAATCGACACAAGCTTGATCAATAACTCATCGACAAATAAAGCGAAGGGCGCTCCGTTTCCGAAGCGCCCTTCATAATTGATGGCGGTAAGCCGAATTCTGTCCGGCTGATTTCTCAACCGGGACGATCATTTATCTCAACTCACTTCCGTGAATCGCCCGCTACGCTTGCGCGCATCGTGGTGCGACGATACCCGGAGATCAACGGACCGGCTGTCCTCCTCCTGTTTTGTCTTGCACCGCATGGGGTTTTTCCTGCCGCGCGAATTACTTCGCGCGCGGTGAGCTCTTACCTCGCCTTTTCACCCTTGCCTGCACTTTTCTCAAAGAACCGGCGGTATCTTTTCTGTGACACTTTCCGTCGCCGCAATCTTACAAATGCGACGCCCGCGTTCTTTACGCGGCACGCTGCCGTATGGTGTTCGGACTTTCCTCTAGGGAGCCTCACGACTCACCAGCGATCGTCTGCCATCACACACAATCTAGCACAACCCGATAATCCGTAAAAACGGGACTGAAACCGTGGCATACAGCTATGCAGTTCCTGTAGGGGAACCGCTCCCGGTTGCCGTGCAATTCCTCGGCAGGTGATGCGCCTGGTCCTACAATTTCCGGCTCGGTCGCTTCCTGGATGAAACAATCCGCGCTTATCGTGTCGTCCGCGGCTTATTTCTTCTCCTGATTTGGAGCGTTTATGGTTTCAAACCAATGCGCCAGAAAGAACTTTTTCTCCGTCGGCAAAAATGTTTTCGAGGGAGCAATGATCGGACGCAACGTCGTCGTCATTTGAAAACAGACCAGGATAAAGATGACGCTCCAGATTCTGAAATGACCTTTGCTCCGCGCACTAAGGAAGCGGGCCGTCGCGTCGATAAAGCGTAAGCCGAAACGGATGCCTATTACCCAAAAAAGCAAATGAAGTGCCCCCATGAAAGCGATGGAGTCGGTTGATTGCGAAAAAATCCACGCCACCGGTGCAAAACCGATCAACAAAATCGAACTTAAACAAACGGCCGCGAAAAGTGCGCCACAAACACTGCGCAGTTGTGCGTCAATCCCGCCGAGGCAGGTGAAAATGTACAGGCTCGGCAAGCAAATCAGCATCGCCAGCAAAGTGCCCACTCCGAGCTTGGCTGGTGCGATCCACATTTGCGCCCCGCCCGATTGCGCGCCGACAACTGTTCCATAAATCGCAATGCCGATGATCCCGAAAAGAAGCAGCCAGCCAGCCAGAATTGGCGCCT
>QHPP01000211.1 GCA_003219125.1 Verrucomicrobiota bacterium | reverse complement strand
GTCTGCACCGCTTCCTCATAGATGCCGAACGGCTCAGGCGGTGCCGGGAGCTTGATACCAAGTTCTTTCAACCGCCGCTCGGCGCCGGCCGATCGAGAGTTATCGGGGATTACCATTTTCCAACGTGCGCACCGCCGTCCACGTGCAGCACCTCCCCTGTGATCTGGCGAGCTTCTGTCAGATAAACGACCGCGCTGGCAATGTCCTCAAGGGTGGAGATTGTGCCCATCGGCGAAAGCGTTTTCAGGGAATCCTTCGGATCCTTGGTGTGAAGCGGTGAGTCGACGACCCCGGGAGCTACGGCGTTGAATCGAATATGCTCTTTCGCGTATTCCATCGCCAGACTTCGGGTGGCGGCGTTCAGGCCACCTTTAGTGATCATAGAAAAGGAAGCGGGTACGCCAGCAATTGGATTATCGGCCAACGATGCAGTAATGCTCACAATGCTGCCGCCCGTCTTCTGTGCCTGCATCTGTTTAACTGCAAACTGCGCGATGTAAATAAAGCCTGCGAGGTTCGTCGAAACGAGAGCGCGAAAATCGTCTCACGTGTACTCCGTGAACGGCTTCACTAGGAAGATGCCGGCGTTCGCGACGACGGCATCGATCGAGCCGAACTTCTTGATCGCGAGTTCTGCAACTTTCTGCGCCGTCTCAAATTGACCTATGTCGCCGTCGATCAAGGCGAGGTGGTCGGAAGCTGAGAGGTTTTTCGATTTCGTCGCGCTTCGCGCCGTTCCCACAACATCGTAGCCGCGTGCGAGAAACGCTCGGACGATGCCCGCGCCGATGCCTTGCGACGCTCCCGTAACGATCACTGTCTTCCGGTTTTTTTCCATAAGATTAGCGCAGCGATCTGAACCCCGCGCGCATTTCACCGACGAATAGCTCCGGTTGTTCCCAAGCGGCGAAGTGTCCGCCTTTGGGGAGCTTGTTGTAATGGATGAGCTTGGGATACGCCTTCTCCGTCCAGCTCCGCGGGGCCTGATAGAGCTCCTCCGGAAAGGCGCTCACCGCAGCCGGGACGGGGACGTTTTTCGGGGTGAAAAAGGCAAGCTTGCTCTCCCAATACAGACGAGCCGAAGAGATCGTCGTGTTCGTCAGCCAGTAGAGAGAAATGTTGTCGAGGATGTCGTCTCGCGTCAAGCCCTCGGACTTTCCGTCGAAGACGCGGGCGATGAGCGCGTAACTGCTCGCGTCGTGGTCGATCATCCAGGCGGCCAGGCCGATCGGTGAATCCGCAATTCCGTATAGCGTCTGCGGGCGGTTCTTCATCTCGTTGGCGTAGCCCAGGCCCTGCTTGTAGAAGAAGGCGAGCTGATCGTACGCGTGCTTCTCGTCACCCGAGAGACCCGACGGCGCCGGCGCACCGGCAAAAGCCGCCTTGTCGATGTCGGGCGGCACGGTGGCAGGCATGTTGGTGTGGATACCGATCAATTCCGGAGGTGCCAGCAGGGCCATCTGCTCCGTGACTGCATTTCCCCAATCGCCGCCCTGCGCCACAAATCGCGTATATCCGAGGCGCTTCATCAGCACGATCCAGGCGCGAGCGATGCGGATTGGATCCCAGCCGGTCGTGGTCGGTTTCCCAGAAAACCCGTAGCCCGGTATTGAAGGAATCACTACATCAAAAGCGTCTTCAGCCTTTCCGCCGTAAGCCGTAGGATCGGTGAGCGGGCCGATGATCTTCATCTGCTCGATGATCGAACCGGGCCAGCCGTGAGTGATGATCAGCGGCAGCGCGTTCTTTTCCTTCGACCGAACGTGAATGAAGTGGACGTCTACTCCATCAATCGTCGTGATGAATTGCGGCAGCGCGTTCAGCTTTGCCTCGCACTTGCGCCAATCGTAATCCGTCGCCCAATAGCGTGCGAGTTTCTGCATCGTCGCGAACTGCACACCTTGCGATGCATCGGTGACGATCTCCTTGTCAGGCCATCGCGTCGCCGCGATGCGTTTGCGCATGTCCGCGAGCGCCTCTTCCGAAGCGGTGAAATGGAAAGGACGGATTGACTTGTCGTCGGAAGCAGCGGCCGCATTCGCGGGAGTCGGGCTGGTGGCAGTGGAAGTTTGCGCGGTCGCAACCCGGAGAAACACGAACAGGGTTATGGTGCCAACGCTGAAGATCGATCGAATTTTACGATGCTTCGCTGCCATCCGAAAATAGTTCCGAATATTTCGAGACCTTTTCATAACTAACTAATACCTCAGGTTGTCGGAGCGGGGCCCTTCGCTCGCGGGTTCACCCGGCGCGAAGCGGGTCAGGTGGAGCTCTTTTTGTGGAGACGCCTAAACGGACTTGGCGCTGCCGGAAATTCTCTAAATACCTAGTTCGAAGTAAAGTTACAATTTTGTTACGGAAAGCGGCAGGATCCATTTTAACGGCATACCTGTGTTAAAGAAAACGCGCCGCTACTTCATGAAGCCCCGGATGAAGTACGCAATCTCATCCGCTGCGGTATCGAGCGTAAATGGCCCTTTTCGATCGCAAGTTGTTACGAAGAGTCGCGAATTCGGGACGCTCCTATCCCATCGGTGAAACTTTTTCTTCGCCGGCTTAAGGCAGCGCCATGTCTAAGCAGCTGGATGCAGACCCGTTAGACCTTCCTGCCGTATTTGGCACGGCGCCTGCAAAAGCACGTCGGCACAGCCAACCGCGCACATGAATGATCTTCGCTACGCCTTGCGCATATTGCTGAAGTCACCGGGCTTTAGTTTCATTGCCATCGCCACTCTCGCGCTCGGGATCGGACTGAACACATCGATCTTCAGCTTGATCAACGATCTCTTCCTCCGCGATCTACCGTTCAAAGAGCCGGGACGTGTGGTGCACATGTATTCTAACGCGAAGGAACGCAAGCTTCTTGAGCTCGCAATTTCGGCGCCTCGTTTTCAGCACTACCGCGACTCGCAGGCGATTTTCGACGGTTTTGCCGCGGAAAACGTTTTCGCCTTCACTTTGACCGGGCTCGGCGATCCCGTGCAAATCTTCGGCGGCAGAGTGACGGCGAATTACTTTGATGTCCTCGGGGTGCGTCCGGTTCGTGGACGCAGCTTTTTGCCGGAGGAAGAAGAAAGCGCCGACGTCGCCATGGTAACGGAGAATTTTTGGCAGAAACGGATGGGCGGCGACGCAAGTGTAATCGGGCGCAGCATCACGCTGGACGGCGTGCCGCACACGATCGTCGGTATTTTGCCGAATCTGCCTTTTTCCTGGGTTGGACCGAGTGCCGAAGTCTGGACGACGAAACCGTACGTCCTCCCCGGAATTTCCTACGAGCGCATGATGCGTGGCTCGGGTTTCCTGCGTGTCGTCGGGCGATTAAAACCAGGAATGACGCTGGAACAGGCTAAAGCAGCAATGCCACCGCTCGAACAAAGCTACCGCGCGCGATATCCAGACAAGATCGATAGCTCGTCGGTCATGACGCTCAAAACTTTGCCCGACGATGTCACCGGAAATTTGCGGCCAGCGTTCGCTACTTTGCTCGCAGCGGTGGCGTTTGTGTTGTTGATCGCATGCAGCAATGTCGCGAATCTACTACTCGTTAGGTTCAGCGGGAGACGGCGCGAAATCGCACTGCGAATGGCGATCGGCGCGTCGCGCAGCAGCGTAGTGCGACTATTCGTGTTCGAAGGTTTACTCGTCAGCGTATTCGCCGGAATCGCGGGCGCATTCCTGGCGTGGTACATCGTTCCCTCTGTGCCGAAAATGGCGGCGAATTTTCTGCCCTTCGATCCCGAGACGCGGGTCCAGCTTTCGTTCCCCGTGCTCGGCTTCGCCATCGTCATGTCGATTCTCACCGGCGTCGCGATGGGAATTTATCCGGCGTTGCAAAGCGCGCGCGAGGATCTAATCGAAGGTCTGAAAGAAGGCGGGCGCGGCACGAGCAGTAGCGCGCATCAACTGCGGTTCCGCAAGATTTTGATCGGGGCGCAAGTGGCCCTTTCCGTAACCCTGCTCGCCGGCGCGGCCTTGCTCATCACCAGTTTTGTGCGCTTGAACCGGCAAAACATCGGCTACCACTGCGAAAACGTCTGGATCGGTTTTGTTAACTTGCCGCAGGCGCAATATCCCGATCTCAACACCCGGCAACATTTCGCGCAACAAACGCTGGTGGCATTGCGCGCCGTTCCCGGGCTCGAAAGCGCTACCATCAGCGCTGACATTCCGTTGCTGGCCGGCGCAGGCGGCAATGCACTCTATGCGCGGCCCGATGGCGAGATCTTGCCGATCGACAAGCGCGCCGCGGCGGCTAGCCATGACAT
>QHPP01000210.1 GCA_003219125.1 Verrucomicrobiota bacterium | reverse complement strand
TCAAAGCTCACACGTCGGAAGCTTTGAATCGGCCAGATGATGAGATATCATGGTCTCCGTTTTGTTAGGTTGCCGCCTTCTCTCCGGGAACGAAAACGAACAAACCGGTAATCATCCTTCGTCTTGTTCCGAATTGAGGCTTATGGCAAAACCAACGCAATGAATCCGAAGGGTTTCTTCGGGGAGCTCAAACGGCGCAACGTTTACAAGGTGGCAGTCGCGTACGCTGTCGTCGGTTGGGTAATCGCGCAAATCGCGACGCAGATTTTTCCGTTCCTCGAAATTCCAAATTGGATCGTACGCTTGGTGATTATTTTGATTGCAATTGGGTTTCCGATCGCGCTCGTGATCGCGTGGGCGTTTGAAATAACTCCGCAAGGAATCGAGCGCACAGAAGTTGCCGACACAATGCCGGTCGCGCCGGGACAAAAGAAACACGCATGGATGTACGTCGCGATTGTCGGCGCGGTCTTGTCGATTGGACTCTTCTTCCTTGGTCGTTACGGATTTCGAAACGCGACTTCGTCATCGAGTGAACTTCCAGGGAAGTCGATTGCCGTGTTGCCATTCGATAATCTCAGTCGCGATCCCGACAATGCTTATTTCGCCGAAGGAGTGCAGGACGAAATTCTCACGCGCCTAGCCAAGGTAGCGGATTTGAAGGTCATTTCGCGCACTTCGACACAGCGATTCAAAAGCGCGCCATCCGATTTACGCGAAATCGCAAAGCAGCTTGGTGTCATGCACATCGTCGAAGGCAGCGTGCAGAAGGCAAATGATCAGGTGCGCGTCAATGTGCAGCTCATCAACGCCATGACCGACGCGCATCTCTGGGCCGACACTTACGATCGGAAATTGACCGACATCTTTTCCGTCGAAAGCGAGATCGCAAAGACGATTGCCGACACGCTACAGGCGAAGCTTACCGGCTCGGAAAAACAGATGATGGCGGCGCACCCGACGACTGACACGGCCGCTTACGAGCTTTACCACAAAGGAAGATCACTGTGGGAAAAGCGATCGGGCGACAACATCCCGAAAGCGACCGCTTTTTTCGAGCAGGCGATCGCGCGCGATCCGAATTATGCGCTGGCCTACGCAGGTCTGGCCCAAGCCTACATTCTCGTTCCTTTTTACACCGGTGCGGACCGGTTCGACGCCTACGCAAAGGCGAAAGACGCGGCAATCAAAGCCCTCCGCCTTGATTCCAATCTGGCCGAAGCGCACGCCGCCCTCGGCAAAGTGCTCTTCTTTAGCGAGATCGATCTGGCCGGGGCCATGCGCGAATACAAACGCGCGATCGAACTCGCGCCGAACGACGCGACGGCACATCATTGGTTCGCCAACGACACTCTGGCAGCGCTCGGACAGTTCGAGGAGGCTATTGCCGAAGGTAAGCACTCAGTTGAGTTAGATCCGTTGTCGATAGTTATTAACGTGGACCTGGGCGAAACGTTCTACTACGCCCGCCGCTACGACGAGGCTGCGCGGCAAATGCGAAAGGCTCTCGAGATCGATCCAACGTCCTTCTACGCGCACTATAATCTGGGGATTGTTCTTCAGTTAATGGGCGACCTGCCCGGTGCGATTGCCGAATACGAAAAGGCAAAGCAATTAGGCGACAACCCACTGGTGTCCGCGCTTTGCGCGTCGGCTAAAGCTCTGGCTGGTGACAAAAATGCCGCGCTGCGAATGTTGAGCGACTTCGATGAGTTAAGTCGGCACCGCGAAGTGGTTGGATACTGCCGCGCGCTGCTTTATCTCAGCCTGAACAATAAAGATGAAACCTTGCGCTGGCTCGAACAGGGTTTCAAGGAACGCGACGGCTCGAACATCTGTTGGATCAAGGTCGATCCGCTGCTCGATCCGCTGCACGGCGATCCGCGTTTCGAAGCATTGGTGCAAAAAGTTGTCGGCGAGGAGAAATGAAGATCGTTAAATTTTCTCCCGTTAGCTCTCAGCCATCCCTACAATGAAACCCACTATCCTTATATCGCTTCTAGCCGTCGCCTCCTTTACCGCACACGGCCAAGATCCGGTAACAACGTCGCCCAAATATTACAAGGTGCTTCTGGAAAACGATCAAGTGCGTGTACTCGAATACCGGCTCAAAGCCGGGGAGAAAGAGCCGATGCATTCGCATCCCGCTGGCGTCGTTTACGTCCTAAGCGGCGCCAGGGTTAAGTTTAGCTATCCCGATGGTAGAACCGAAGAGAAGCCTGCCGCCTCGGGAGAAACGATTTGGCGTGAGCCTACCACACACGCGGTGGAGAACGTCGGCGATACGGAAGTTCATGCCATAGCTGTTGATCTGAAAACGGCCAAGCCAGCGCAAGTATCGGAGGACGAGCAAACGCTTTGGGATCTCGAGCATGCCTATTGGCGCTACGTTCAGGACCATGACTTATCGAGCTATTCAAACCTATGGCACGAGCGCTTCCTCGGCTGGCCTTCGGTGAGCGCGGCGCCCGTGCACAAGGACCACATTGCCGACTGGATCACCGCGCAAACCAGCAAAGGTCTGGTATTCAAAACCGACGAAGTAAAACCGGCTTCGATTCAAGTGACCGGAGATGTCGCGATGGTGTGTTATTGGATAACTTTCAGATGGCTCGACCACGAGGGTAAGGGAGCAGCGCAAACTGTTCGTATCACGCACGCATGGCTGAAGACAGCTAATCATTGGCGCATCATAGGTGGCATGTCGATGCCTGAAACCAAGGCTTCCCCTTAACGAGGAATGAGCTTGTCACAACAGATGAGCGAGAAGCCTTCTTTCTTCGCCGAGCTAAAGCGTCGCAACGTTTACAAAGTTGCGGTAGCGTATGCGGTCGTCGGTTGGCTGCTCGTGCAAGTCGCGACGCAGGTCTTTCCGTTTTTCGACATTCCGAATTGGGCGGTGCGACTCGTTGTGCTCGCAATTGTGATCGGTTTTCCCATCGCGCTCGTCATCGCGTGGGCTTTTGAATTAACGCCGGACGGATTGAAGCGCACAGAAGGTGTCGATCTTGCACGGTCGGCGCGCCAACCAGCAAAGCGGACTTGGATTTTCGTCGTGATCATTGGCGGCGCGCTCTCGCTTGGCCTGTTCCTTCTCGGTCGCTACAGCACCGGGACCAACCCAGCGTCTCGATCCGCCTCCGGGGAACTCCGGCGCGATAAGCAGAGGGAGGCGGCGACGGGTTCGTCCATCCCGCAAAAATCGATCGCTGTGTTGCCGTTCGAAAATCTGAGTGACGACAAGGGTGCCGCGTATTTCGCGGACGGCATTCAGGATGAGATTCTAACGAAGCTCGCGAGCATTGCCGATTTGAAAGTGATCTCGCGCACCTCCACCGCGAGATACAAAAGCAAGCCTGAAGATCTAGGAACAGTCTCGCAACAGCTAGGAGTAGCAACTGTTCTGGAAGGAAGTGTGCAGAAGGCGGCCGACAAGGTGCGCGTCAACGTCCAGCTCATCGACGCCAGGGCCGACTCACACTTATGGGCCAAGACCTACGACCGCGATATCAAAGATGTCTTTGCGGTGGAAAGCGAAGTAGCGCAAGAAATCGCCGATTCTCTTCAGGCGAAGCTCTCCCCAGCCGAAGCTAGCACGCTCGCCACCGCGCCAACCAAAGACACCGCAGCGTATGATCTGTTTCTGAAAGGCGAGTCCCAGCTCCGTGCGGCGAATGCCTCCCTGAGGTCGGAGTCATTCGAGGAAGCTATCGCGTGGTATCAGCAAGCCATCACGCGCGATCCGAATTTTGCGCTTGCGATGGCTCGCCTGGCCGAGTCTCGTTTGAGTCAACACTGGTTCGTGGAAACGTTCACTGAACCGGAGCTCGCGGAAGTTAAAAAAACGGTAGAGCATGCGCTAGCTCTGGCGCCAGACCTGGCGCAAGCGCACGTCGCGCTTGGTCTTTTTTATTACTACGGCTATCGGCAGTACGAACAAGCATTGGCCGAGTTTGGGCGCGCGCTGCAGTTACAACCTAACAACGCGCAAGCGCTCGAATATTCTGGTTATGTCTATCGCCGGCAAGGGCAATGGCAACGCTCTTTGGATACGCTTAAGAAGTCTCTCGAGCAGGATCCGCGCAATGCCGATGTAGCCGGAAATCTTAGTCAGACTTATTGCATCTTGCGTATGTGGCAAGACGCCGAGCGCGTCGGCAAGTATGCACTTAGCATCGACCCGGCCGACGTGATCGGTATGCGCGCGTTGCTCCTGGCGATTTTGAACGGGAGCGGTGACATAAAAAAAGCGCAAAGCGTGCTGGCGACCTT
>QHPP01000068.1:13428-18718 GCA_003219125.1 Verrucomicrobiota bacterium | reverse complement strand
ATGCGGCCATCGCCAAGTATCCAATCGATCCTGCGCGTCTGGGGGTCACCGGTTGGAGTTATGGCGGCTATATGACAATGTGGACGGTCACGCAAACGAACCGTTTTCGTGGCGCGGTAGCGGGTGCGGGCATCGCCAATTGGCAAAGTTACTACGGCCAGAACCTGATCGACCAATGGATGATCCCGTTCTTCGGTTCATCGGTCTACGACGATCCGGCCATTTATCGAAAGAGTTCGCCTATTGAATACATCAAAAAGGTCAAGACCCCCACTCTGATCATCGTCGGCGAACGCGATGCCGAGTGTCCCACCCCCCAATCCTACGAATTCTGGCACGCGTTAACAACGCTTGGCGTTCCGACCCAGCTGGTCGTGCACCCTGGAGAAGGCCATCTCTATCTCAAACCGGAGAACCAGATCGATCGACTGGACCGAACGGTTGCATGGTTCGACAAATATCTGAAGTAACTCTTTCTCAGCCTACCTCCGGCGCGCAGAGCTATTTGTAAGGCGGCGTCAAGAAGCGGCGCGTTCTCCAGACCGCTGACTACACCAAACTGCGATTTGGAAATCGCCGCTCCTTGTTTCGTCGTTGCAAAGACATGACCGGATCGGACGTGTGCAAGTTGCAAGCAAATTCCCAAGCCGACGTATTTCTTCCGGGGAGCGCTCGCGCCCTCGCCAAGGACTTTTTGGTTAAATAATAGAAGCATTTCGGCGAGGCGCCGAAATGGGCACGCGAGGCGCGTGCGCTTCCCGGATCTGAATTGCAACTTCAGAGAACGCTGCGACCCTGTCATTGATTCGCGGAGTCAACGGATTACGGATAAGTTGCTAAGTGATGAAGGGCGACAAGGACAATGTCCAACTCAGCGCGGTGGAGGATCACGATGGAATACTAACGATTCGTGGAGGCGGCCCTCGCCGAGATTGGAATGGCATTCATTATAAACAAGGGATGTCGGCCAAGAATGTGGGCACCATGAAGCTATCAGCCAATATCGCGACGATCCCTCCCGGGGGCGTCGCCGCAGCCCATATTCACGTCGGTTTCGAGCTTATCCTTTACATCATCGAAGGAAGAGTGCGCCACGAATTCGGACCCGGGCTCAAGCAGGTGTTGGAGAACGAGGCCGGAGATTTCATCTACATAAAACCCGGCGTGCCCCACGAAGTCTTCAACATGAGCGACACCGACCCGGTGGTCGCCTTCGTCGCCCGCTCCTCCGCCGCCGAATGGGATGACATCATTCCTTACGATCGGAACGAGAGTAGATGCTAGATCCTAGATTCTGGATTTCTGACTTCGACGTTGGATGTTGGGCGTTAAGCGTTGGAGTTTTCTTTAACCTTTAACTTCTTCTGAGCATGAACCCCGATCCGTCGCTAATGGGACTTCCCTCTGGCGCTTCCGCGGAGCAGGCAGCAGCGCAGTTCGATCAACTACAGAAAAAACTTATCCCGCTCTGGGAATTGATTGAATCCTTCAATCAGCACGAGCAAACAATCGTTGTCGTTCCATCGATGTCAGTCGACGTAGCAATAGCGGGTCTCGAGGCACAGGGCTACGAGGAACGGTTTCTTTTTCTGCTGTTGCTGCTCGCTCAACCACGCGCGCGGATGATTTATGTGACCTCTCAGGCGATCCACCCCAGCGTAATCGAATATTATTTGGATTTGCTTTCGGGCGTCATTCCAAGTCACGCCATGCGCCGGCTTACTTTGCTCTCGCCCTACGATGATTCGCCGCGTCCTCTCAGCCTGAAGTTACTCGAGCGTCCGCGCCTTCTTGAGCGAATCGAAGTCGGCATCAAGGATAAGGAACGCGCACACCTCGTTTGCTATAACACCACTTTTCTCGAGAGAAATCTCGCACTGCGCCTGGGAATTCCGCTTTATGGCGCCGATCCACGGCATCTTCCTTTTGGAACAAAAAGCGGATGCCGGCGCCTATTTGCCCAGGCAGGAATTAATCATCCGTTTGGATCCGACAATCTGACTAGCATTGATGAAGTCGTCTCGGCGCTGGTTCAAATGCGCGCTCAGCGACCTTCGATGAAACAAGCGATAGTGAAGTTAAACGAGGGAGTCTCTGGCGAAGGAAACGCGACGGTCGATTTGTCGAATTTGGACGAGTCTGGTGAGGCCGCCATCTTCAATCGTGTGCGAGCGATGCGATTCGAGCTCGGCAAAGTCAGCTTCGATGAATATGCCGCGAAGTTTCGCGCTCGCGGCGGAATTGTTGAAGAACGAGTCGGCGTCGGAGCGAAGGAAGTGCGCAGTCCGAGCGTGCAATTGCGCATCACGCCGCTTGGGAAAGTAGAACTTCTTTCGACTCACGATCAAATGCTTGGAGGCCCGAGTGGGCAAACGTATCTCGGTTGTATCTTTCCAGCGGATCCAGCTTACGCGACCGCGATTACCCATGACGCTGCCAAGGTCGGAGACCTTTTGCGAGACGCCGCCGTAATTGGTCGTTTCGCGCTCGATTTCGTGGTAACGCGCGCTCACGACACGGCGTCATGGCAAACTTACGCAATCGAGATCAATCTTCGGAAAGGTGGAACCACACATCCTTTCCTGACTCTGCAATTCCTTACCGGCGGCCGTTACGATGCTGAAAGCGCCACCTTTATCGCGCCGAACGGACATAAGAAATTTCTGGTGGCCAGCGACCATCTCGAGTCACCACGCTACCGCGGCTACACTCCGGACGATCTTTTTGATCTTGCGGTTCGGCGCGGCCTGCACTTCGGACAGGTCCGGCAGACAGGAATAGTCTTCCATATGCTGAGTGCGCTCGGCAGCGCCGGACGACTAGGCCTGACTGCGGTGGGGAATTCACCCGAGGAAGCGCAGTCTATCCTCAGCGAAGCAAAACGCGTTCTGGATGAAGAAGCGCGTTTCAATGAGCTATAGGTTAGGGTGCATGAACACGTGCTGAAGCCATTGTTCTTCGCCCCAGCTCCCAGTCCCTGCTCCTTGCTCCTTGCTTCTCTTCGTCTTCAATCTTGCCGTCGATTGTCGATTCGGTCACGCTCTTGCCACGAAACCTTTGCTTTTCGTCTTGCTAGTTCTCCCGGGGGCCTTCTGGCCCAGGGCGGTTTGCCGAACCAGCCTTATATTTACGTCGAAGGGAAAGCGGAGATGGAGAAGTCAGCGGATCTCATCTATCTCAATTTTCGGGTCGAGGCGCGCAACCCGGAACGACCGAAAGCGAACGAACAGGTGCAAGCGAAAGCCAAAAAGGTGTTTGCCTTGTTGAAGGACGCGAAGATCCCCGAATGGGATATCGTCGTTCAAGATCTTAGTTCGGAACCCAAATACGAATCAGATGACAGCGATCCCAAAAAGCGCGGTAAGCTGATTGGCTACAGTGTGAGCCCCGTTTGAAGTGAAGGTTGGAGATCTGCCAAGGTTTGGTAAACTCGTTGGCCAAATTATTGGTCTTAGAGAAATAGAATTTTCCCACATCGGAAGCGGACTCTCGAACGAGAAAGAACTTGAGGATGAGCTTTGGCAAAAAGCGCTAACCAATGCACGGAGGCGAGCGGAGAGGATGGTCAAGGCAATGGGCCTGAAAATTGATTCAGTGTTCGCGATATCGCCAATCGGTTTTTCGGAAATTCAACGCAATATGCTTACAAACGAGGAACCGATCATCGTAACCGGGTCTAACGTTCCTCCTGAACCGGAGAAGCCATCACAGTACCGCCCGGAATCCGTGACCGTTACGCGAGAGGTTCACGTCATCTATTTAATCTCGTCGACAAGTAGTGCGATCTCAACTTCTCACTTCTGATCTCTGACTTCCGACCTCTGATTTTATGCCAGCCATTCTACAAAAAAACTACGATTCAGCCACCACCGCTGCGATGACATCGACCGAAGATATACGGCGATGCTTCCCGGCGCTCGCCCGCACTCATAACGGTCATCCGGTTGCTTATTTCGACGGGCCCGGTGGCACTCAGGTGGCCCGGGCAGTGGTTGAGGCGATGAATGATTATCTCTACCATCACAATGCCAATACTCACTGGGCCTATCCCACCAGCGAGGAGACCGACGCGATCATTGACTCTGCTCGGAACGTGTTGGCCGATTTTCTGAACGCAAGTCCGGCCGAAATCGTGTTTGGCGCCAATATGACCACCTTAACGTTTCATCTCGCGCGCGCACTCAGCCATGGCTACGGACTCGATGACGAGATCGTGGTCACCGAGCTTGATCATCATGCCAATATCGCGCCGTGGCGGACGCTAGAAAAAGAGTGCGGCCTGAAAGTGCGCATGGTGAAAATGATACCGGAAACCGGCGAGTTGGATTGGGACGATTTTTCCCGACAATTAACCCGACAGACCAAATTAGTCGCGCTTGGAGCGGCATCGAACGCTCTGGGCACGATTAACGATGTAAAACGCGCCGGAAAAATGGCACACGACATCGGCGCAAAAGTTTTTGTCGACGCCGTTCATTATGCGCCGCATGAATTAATCGATGTGCGCGAGTGGAATTGCGATTTCCTCGCCTGCTCCGCCTACAAGTTCTACGGCCCGCACATCGGAATTCTCTACGGTCAACGCGATCTACTCGATTCGCTTGATTTTCCAAAACTGATCCCGGCGCCCGACTCGGCGCCGGAACGGGCCGAGACTGGCACGCAGAACCATGAAGGAATCGCTGGCGCAGCCGCGGCGGTGGATTTTCTCGCTTCACTTGCTCCAGGTCCGACACGGCGCGGAAGTTTGCGTGCTGCGTTCCAGCAGCTTCGCGAACGCGGCGAAACGCTAATCAAACAACTGTGGAATGGGTTGCCAGAAATACAGCGTGTCCGTCTTTACGGCTCGCCACCGGGCAAAGCACGCACACCGACGATTGCATTCACTGTGAATGACCTACCGTCGATAGAAGTGGCGAAAAAATTGGCGGACCACGGAATTTTCCTGTCACATGGCGACTTCTATGCCATGACAGTCGTCGAACGATTGGGCCTGGTTCCAGACGGACTTGTTCGCGCCGGCTGCGCCTGCTACACGACAGCGGAGGAAGTCGATCGGTTGCTTGCTGCCGTACGCGAACTGTGAGTTAGGCGACGTCAATGCCAACAACTACCGCACTCATTAATTGGTAGGGCGAGACTCTGTCGAGCCGGAGGACCACGTTCAGCGCCTCAGCGCCTAATAAGCACACGACAGGAAAGTTCAAATTTTCCTAAAATACCCGGCCGCTCCTATACTATATTGAGGTCTATATTGAGGCGCCCAGCATGAGCACGATCGGAACAGTGG
>QHPP01000068.1:0-13392 GCA_003219125.1 Verrucomicrobiota bacterium | reverse complement strand
TTTTTACCGGGCGCGATCAACGTCAGATGATTCGTTACCGTGCGCACTTCCGAAATCCGGAAAAAGCGGCACGGCCGGTCAACTTGGATGAAACGGAAAAGTTGTCGCCGAACCTGAATCCGATCTCAGCTAACGAATCCGAGTTGATGGTCGATGTCGAAACGCCAGACGGGAAAACTTTCGCGATTAATGACCCCGCTTTGGTCGACAACCTGCGATTAAACACCGACGGAAGTCACGAGCTGATATTGCTTCGTTCGGATAAAGCCATCACCGATTGCCGTCCGTTGTCGATCTTCGCGGTGCAAACGGCGGAAAAGCTGGGCGAGGAAACCGGTGTGCCCGTCGATAAGCGTCGCTTCCGCGCAAATGTTTATGTCGATCTAATGTCATCCGAAGGTTTCGCCGAAGATAAATTCGTGGGTCGGTCGTTGCGCATAGGCTCAAAAATGACTGTCGCGGTTCTCCAGCGCGATGCGCGTTGCATGATGATCACACTCGATCCCGACACCGCGGAAAAAACGCCGGCCATATTGAAAGCCGTCGCGCAAGCACACGAGGGCATGGCCGGCGTCTATGGCGCCGTGCTCGTGGAAGGAACGATTTGCAAAGGCGACCCGGTCGAGTTGCTCAACTAAATCCGAACCGCTCATCCACTTCTCACGTCTCACTTATCATCCAATCCCTCGCTGCTTCCCGCTCCCTGCTATTTGCCAATGAGAATAAAGATACCGGCGGCCAGTGCGATGAGGTAGAGCAGAAAAATAGCCGGTCCGAAATTTATGCCGAACCCTAACAGGCCGTCGATGATCAAATAAACCGCGAGCAAAAGCATGCCGATGTTTTTGGTGACTTTCATGACGTTAATCTTTTAGATCGCCTGCGTGCCTGACAACCCAAATCGCGAGAGGTCCGCTTAGGTACGGAAACACAGGTCTGCGACCTGTGCGCCAAGCGGATACTCTGTCCGCTTTTCGGCTTTCGTGGAAGCGGAGTGTAACTCCGCTGGGCGCACAGACCTGCAGGTCCGGGTTCCGCGTCGCTACCTGGCTGACGATCTAAATCGTGTGTTCTTGCCCATGAATCACACGAAATATGCGAAATGAATTTTTTTCGGATTGTTAGCGTCTTTCGTGGACAAACTCCGGTCAAAAACTTGCTCAGCGTGCAATTTGATTTCTGAGTAATCGCACGAGTGGTTCTACTAATCGACGCGTGACTAGTGATTAGTGATCCGTGCGACGAGACTGAATCGTGACAATTTGCTGAGCTGTAGCGTTTGATCTCTAATCACGTCTCACGTCTCATCTCCTCCCTTCTCTGGCACATCGCTCGCTCCCGCGCTATTTAAAGCTCGGATATGCCCGTTACTACAATTGAGGCACACGAACAAAGCT
Source organism: Verrucomicrobiota bacterium (assembly GCA_003219125.1). Lineage (GTDB taxonomy): Bacteria > Verrucomicrobiota > Verrucomicrobiia > Chthoniobacterales > UBA10450 > AV69. The sequence goes on along the minus strand of QHPP01000068.1, from coordinate 11,995 downwards.
GGCCTCTAGATAAACCGTTTCGTATTTCCCGCGGCACTCGTACCGAAGCTTGTGTCATTGTCGTGACGGTGACCGACGGACAGCACATAGGACGTGGTGAAGCGGTTCCGATCAGACGTTACAACCAAAGTCCCGCCTCTGTTTTGACACAGATCGAATCCATCAAAAGCAGACAAAGTTTCGATCGGCAGCAGGTCCAAAAGCTGTTGCCCGCCGGTGCGGCACGTAATGCGTTGGACTGTGCGTTATGGGACCTTGAAGCGAAAATTTCGGGCAAACGTGCTTGGGAACTGGCGAAAATCCCGCTCGTTCACGAGGTTGAAACATCGTTTACGATCAGTTTGGATACGCCGGCAGCCATGGCCGGGGTGGCGAAAGCTAATGCAATTGCTCCTATTCTGAAGCTCAAACTCGGAGGCGACGACCTCGACCTTGCGAGAGTCGAAGCTGTGCACGGGACGGCTCCGGCGGCGCGTCTGCTGCTCGACGCTAACGAGTCATGGACCCCCGATTACTACCGCAAGGTGGTACCATCGTTGCGCCAATTCAGCGTCGAGTTGATCGAACAACCGTTTCCAGCGGATGGCGATGAAGTCCTCGAAACACTTGATCACCCTATTCCTATCTGCGCGGATGAAAGTTGCCATACTACGGCCGACCTTCCCCGCCTAACGAATCGGTATGAAATGGTGAACGTAAAACTCGATAAGACCGGCGGGCTAACGGAAGCGCTGTTCTTATGCGAACGCGCCCGCGAAGCCGGCTTTAATTTATTGATTGGCTGCATGGTCTGCACCTCGCTAGGAATCGCTCCCGCCCGCCTTCTTGCCAGCGCCGCCGATTACGTTGACCTCGATGGTCCGTTACTCCTCGCCGGCGACCGTCATCATCCAGTGCCATATCACAATGGCAGAATCGGCGTCCCTGCTCGGGAATTGTGGGGTTAAGCCTTCGTTTGCCTTTAGGCCGAGGCCAGTCGCAACACCAGCGCCGTCCCGGCCAGGAGGAGGAAGACGACGGCAAGGCCGAACGAGTAGTCGCGTGCGCGCAGATGAGTAGTGATGGCGGCGATGAAGAATAGAATTAGACCGATTGCAGCGGCGACTCCGATCGATGGCACCCCGATGCCGACAAGGAGGCCGACCGCCCCAGCTACCTTCAGAGTGCCGAGCATGGTTATCCACGATTCCGGTACGCCGACCTTGGCCATATTGACGAGAATCTGTTTGAAACGAATGAAGTCGAGCGTCGCTGAGAAGATATTAGCGGCAGCGGCGATGATAATTACAATAATATAGGCGACAAACATGCAGAGCTTGGACAACTATTTCGCGATGCCTACAATTTTGCGAACGTGTTTCTTTTGTTCGATCCCATCGAGCATGAACGCCGCCACGGCTTTGCGAGACAGACTGAAACCCATCTTGGGAGCGGCGTCTTCCCGGCTTCGATAGGTCGTGTAGTCTTCCTGAGTGAGGCGTGGAGGTCGGGCGATCGTCCAGTCGAGACCGCTGCCTTGCACGATCGCCTCCATCGAGAGTGAATCGCGCATGTGGTTTCGTATGATAAAACTGGCGATGCGATTGAGAATACCCGGGAAATGCGCTGCCGCCGAGAGAACAACGAGCCGTTTTACTCCCGCGCGATTCATTGCCCGAGTGGTTGCAACAGCACTGTCATGGAGCATTGAGCTCGGTTTAAAAACTTCTCGCGGTCCCAGGGTCGAAATCACTGCATCATGATTTTGCACGGCGCGAAAAAGTTCGTTTTCGTCCATGACATTTCCTTTCAAGACGGTCAGTCGCTCATTTTTCAAACTGATGTTTTCAGGTGAACGCACAAATGCGGTTACCTGATGATTTCTTGCGAGAGCTTGTTGAACAACTTCCCGGCCGGTCCGACCAGTCGCTCCGATAACAAACAGCTTCACAATCAGTCTTTCCATTGCAATCATTGCGTTTAATCCAGCGTCTGCCGGTAGCGCTTGATGCCGATAGTCAGGGCGACAAGGGCGAAGAGCGCAAGCTGCCAAAGCTGGAGCGAGACGTCAGCAATGCCGTTGCCTTTCAACAGAATGCCGCGGACGATGCGAAGAAAATGCGTGAGCGGAAGAACTTCCCCCAGCATCTGTGCCCACCGCGGCATGCCGCGAAATGGAAACATAAAACCGGAGAGCAAGATCGACGGGAGGAAGAAAAAGAAAGTCATTTGCACAGCTTGCAATTGGTTTTTCGCGATGGTGGAAAAGGTAATGCCCATAGCCAGGTTGGCGGCAATAAAGACCAGCGCAACTACTCCCAGCAGGATGATGCTGCCCTCCATCGGCACGTGAAAGAGAAACGAAGCAGCGATAAGAATGACCGTGATCTGGATATACCCGACTAAAATATACGGTACGATTTTTCCGATGAGCACTTCGCTTGGGCGGGTCGGCATCGAAAGAAGATTTTCCATCGTGCCGCGCTCGCGCTCGCGAGTAATAGCCAGACCTGTTATCATGACCATTGTCATGGTTAAAATCACGCCCATGAGTCCGGGCACGATGTTGTATTGCGTGACAACTTCCGGGTTGTAGAGTGCATGAACCCGCAGATCTATCGGACCACTCGTGCCGGCCAGCGTCGCCAGGGATCCTTTCAAATCATTTTGCAAGGCGGTGTCGAAAAGTGACCCTAACGAGCCCAGCGCAGTGCCGGTTGCGACCGGATCCGTTGCGTCCGCTTCAACCAGAACTTCGGGCCGATCGCCCCGCAAGAGATCGCGACTAAAATTTTCCGGAATATTGACGACAAACTGTACCTGGCCGCGCTCGAGCAGCTCGCGTCCTTCCGTTTCGGTTTTTACCTGACGGATGAAATCGAAGAAAGTGCTGTTCTTCATCGCGTAGAGCAGAGTTCGTCCTTGTGGACCCTGATCGGCCAGAAGCACCGCGGCGGGCAAATGTCGCGGATCGGAATTAATTGCGTAGCCAAACAGGGTTAGCTGGAGCAGCGGAATGCCAAGCATCATGGCGAAAGTGAGACGATCGCGCCGCATTTGCGTGAATTCTTTCGCAATGATGCCGCGCAGGCGCTGGTACGAGAATTTGTGAGATTTTTTCATGCTGCGGATTTGTCGTGGTCCATCAAACTGATGAAAGCATCCTCCAAACCGGACGGAATTTGCCGCCAATCGTACGGCTCATGACGGAAAGGCGCGATGGCACGTTCGAGCGCGGCGGCAGCGTTACTGCTCACGTGCAAAGAATTGCCAAAGGCAACCGCTTGCTGCACTCCGGAAGTTTTACGCAGCTGTTCGGCCAATTTCGCGAGGTCGGGTCCACGCACCGACCAAGTCGTTAGGCCGACGCCCGAAATCACTTCATCCACCGTCCCAGCGGCGAGCAATTTGCCTTTGGAAATATAAGCCAGCCGCTGGCATCGCTCGGCTTCATCCATGTAGTGGGTGGTGATGAGGAACGTCAGCGCCTGGGCCGCGAGTTGATGAATCTGTTCCCAGAACTCGCGTCGCGCTTTTGGATCGACACCCGCTGTCGGCTCGTCCAGCAACAGCAATTTCGGGCGATGAATGAGGCAAGCGGCAAGCGCGAGACGCTGTTTCCATCCACCCGAGAGCTGGCCGGCGAGTTGGTCTTTACGTTCTGCCAGCCCGAGTTGCCCGATGCTTTCACGCACGGTTTGTCGGCGATTCTTCACGTCATACATGCGCGCGACAAAATCGAGATTTTCTTCAATGCTCAAGTCCTCCCAAAAACTGAACCGCTGCGTCATGTAACCGACTTCCCGCTTAATTGCCTCACTCTCCGCAATCACGTCGTGACCTAAAACCCGGCCGCTTCCGTCGTCAGCTCGAAGTAATCCACAAAGCATCCGCAAAAACGTGGTCTTGCCGCTGCCGTTTGGGCCGAGGAACCCATAGATTTCGCCCGCGGCCACCGTTAAATCCACATGGTCGACGGCAGTGAGCTCGCCGAAGCGCTTTGTCATTCCACGTACCTCGATGACCGATTCGCCGTTTTTCATTTGGATCTAAATTCGACATCGACCGGTTGGCCGGGATGCAGATTGGCCGAGACCTGCGGATCGAAGACCGATTCGATCATGAAGACGAGTTTCGCGCGGCTTTCCCGGCTGTAGATGACCGGTGGCGTGTATTCCGCGTGCGGCGAGATGTAACTTACCTTGCCGATGAAAGGATCCGGCACGCCATCCACGGTCACCCGAGTCGTATCGCCGTAGTGGATCGAACCCACTTGCGTTTCGGGGACGAATGCGCGCACTTTGATGTTCTGCGGCGGCAATAGCGCGACCACCGGTTTTCCCGCCGCCACCCATTCGCCCTGCCGAAAAAGCGTGTCATAAACCAAACCGGCCAGTGGCGCCGCCTGCCTTTTCTGATTGAAATTCCACTCTGCTTGAGCGACGCGTTGGCGGTCCTGATCGCGCGTGGAGCGCGCCCGATCGTAATCCTGCGCGGCAGCTGGACCCATGCGGAAAAGTTTTTCCTGCCGCGCGAACTCAGCTTCGGAAAGGACCAGCGCAGCCCGCGCCTGATCGAGCACCGCTTTCTCCGCTGTTTCATCCAAAGCGAAGAGTGGATCGCCGGCCTTGACCTGATCGCCTCGTCGCACTTGTAAAGAGCCCAACTGGCCGGCGAGCGGCGACGCGACATAAACAAATTCGCCTTCGACATAACCTTGGAAACGGTCTTGAGGCGCATTGCTGCAACTGCTGATGAAGAAAAGAGCTAACAAGAAACAGACTGCGCTCGACAAGCTATGAATGAGACGAGAGGCATTCATAATTTTTGCCCTTTCCGGATAAGCGCCCCTTCGAGAATGATCTTGATGATTCCGGTGAAGCCTTCCTTCGGTGTCATCCCAAGCTCTTGCATCTTCGGCGGATTCATAATTCCCTGAACCATCGTAAGCAGAATCTCGATCATGAGTTTGGCTGGAATATCTTTGCGGACCATTCCCGTGCGTTGACCTTCAACGAAAAGTTTTCCAAAATGCCGCTCAATCAGCTCCGCCCGGCGGCGCTCGACCATCTTGAAGACATGCGGCGCTTTCTGTCGCATATCGCGGACGAACGGAGGTTTGATCTCATCCAACTCTCGCTGCGTGCTACTAAGCAGTTCATGCAGTGCGGCCGAGAAATCGCGCGGGTAGCGAGTAACCTCCTCTAACTTCGCTTCCACGCTCGCGAACTTATCGGCCAGCACAGCTTCGAGCAGCGCGATCTTGCTCGGGAAATGGGCGTAAAGCGTTTTTTTGCTGATGCCCAACTCATCCGCTAGATCATCCATAGTCACGCTGCGGAAGCCGTGGCTGAAGAAGTGCGCCCGCGCCGCCTCCACGATCAATTGCCGACTGGCGTCGGCTTTTCGGCGCCGCGCTTTGCCTACGGGCTTCATGTCTTTTTGCTGCGCGTGCCGTAAAAGGTGTCGAGTCCTTTGAATGAAAAAAGAACACCGGCCAATCCGAGCAACACTCGAACCCAGTTCACGGCCCTCCACTGGGCGGAAGCTGTTCGGATTTGTTCGAGGTGATCCGAAATCGACCAGGTAAAAAGGATAAGATTGCGAGGAACGAAGTAAGCGAGCGTCAGGATGAGTATCGCAGCATAGCACGCGAGTGACGCCGCAAAGTAAGAACGTAGCGAGACGGACTCCTTCCAGAACAGAGTTAATGTCAAGAGAATCAAAATTAGATTCATGGGACCGGCGACCTCGTAAAAACGCCTTGGGTCAACATGCTGAAAGTAATCTCTCGCCGTTTGGATTGAGGCCGGAATGTCAGAGCCCCAACTTTTTGCATCAACGACTGAGTTATAGACGCTGACCATGGTCAGCCCGGATGCGCAGATGATGGAGAGGAATAGTATTAATTTTTTCATGATCGTCGGTCGTCGGCAAAATGATCGTGTGACAGTTGAATAAGCTCCATTGCCGGCGCCAAATCCTTTTCATCGCGCGCCATAAAGGTGACGTAACCTTGTTCAGGCGCCCAACGGTGCGGATGCGCTTTGCCTTCGGCCAGAATTCGCTCCTGATCGGCTTTCGCTAATCGAATGTCGCAATGGCCATGACCGTGGATATGCATGAACATCTTTCCTTGAACAAAAAAGGCATCTTCGTGGATTCCCGCATTCGGACGCTCCGTCACACCCGACAGGCCGAGGATTCTCTGCCGTAATTCCTGATGAAGTTCTTCTCCTGATTTCATGCTGCTTTCCTCTTCTTGTTAATGTCACAGAGCATATCCGAGTGGATGTTCAGACCGATGTTGGTCATGTTGTAGAGATGCTCGCTCGCAACTAACCAGACGATCTCGCAGATCTCCCGCTCGGAATAATGCCGAGCCATGCGCGCAAAAGTCTCCGGGTTAACTTTTTTGTCACTGGTCAGGCCCGTTATGTAGTCCAGCGCGGCACGTTCCGCTTCGGTAAAAAGAGCGCTGGTGCGGTATTGATCGAGCGCGTCGAATTTCGCTTCCTTCATCATCGCTTTGACCGCGAAGGCGCGGCCGATATCGATGCAGAAAAGGCAGAGGTTGAGGCGTGCCACCTGTTGGCGGATGAGCAGGACAATCTCCGGCGGCAGGATCAGCTTTTGGTCGAGCTTGCCGATTTTTGCGTAAAACAGACCAAACGCGGCTGGCAATCGCGCCGAATGCACTTTTACCGGGGTCAGGACTTTGCCGAATTGCTTCCGGGTAAAGTAATAGGCCAGCTTCATCATGAGGCCGCGGGGTTTTTCGATTGGAGAAAGAAACGTGTTCATACCTTATCCCACTTTGGAAACTATTCTAGTATATTTAGTTTCCAAGGCAAGGAAAATGTTCAAACAAAACCGGGCAGATTATAGAGGTGTTGCCGAAGCGAGTTCAGGCGATCACTCGCAGACGACGTTCCTCGGAGTCCTGCAGACGCTTCGACAGAAATAATTGTTCTGAGGTCAGCTCGGTGAGTTCAAGTGCTTTGCGAAAATTATCGATCGCGGCCTGAAAGTTGTTCAGCTGCTTCTCGAATTCGCCGAGCACCGCATAGAGCAGGTAATACGAATTTAGCTGGCTCCCCTTTTCGATCGTCTCGACTGCTTCAATGCCCGCTTGCGGCCCGTGAACATTTGCCACGGCAACCGCGCGATTTAGAGCGATGACGGGTGAATCATCGAGCTCCAGCAACCGGTCGTAGAGCGAAAGAATCTGCGGCCAATCGGTTGATTCATAATCGCTCGCCGCGCAATGACAGGCCGCAATCCCGGCCTGAAGATGATAAGCACTCAATTCGTCCCCGGCGGCGGACATGCTCAAATGTTGCATGCCGCGAGCGATCAATACTTGATTCCAAATCGAACGATCCTGCTCTTTGAGCCGAAGAATGTTTCCCTCAGAATCTGTTCGCGCAGGTAAGCGCGCGGCGCTAAGCAAGATCAACGCGACCAGAGCGTGGGTGCGAGGTTGATTTCCGGCAGGATGTTCCGCCAGCAGAGACCCCAAACGAATTGCTTCATGACAGAGTTCTTCTCTGATCAAATGATCGCCGCTCGACGCCTTGTAGCCTTCGTTGAAAAGGAGGTAGATCGTTTGCAAGACAGCATCCAGACGCCGCCATAACTCTTCGCCAGCCGGTATCTCAAATGGGATGCGCTCATCGCGAATCTTTTGTTTGGCTCGCGTCAATCGCTTGGCAATGGCTGCTTCGGTCGTTAAAAATGCTTTCGCGATTTCGACAGGGCTAAATGCGCAGAGGATCTTGAGGGCGAGCGCAGTTTGGTCCTCCGACGACAGTGCCGGATGGCAACACGCAAGCATTAATCGCAATCGGTTGTCCCTGATTTCGCTTTCGAACATCGGCGATTCGGCGACCGCGGAATCGGACGGCCATTGCTCCATGAACGCGATGATCTGCGGTTCCTTGTCGTGAAAAAGGTTTTCCCGCCGGATCAGATCGAGGGCGAGGTTTTTCGCGGTTTGGGTGAGCCACGCCGCCGGATTTTTTGGAATCCCCGCGTAAGGCCACGTTCGCAGCGCCCGGACGAGGGATTCCTGAACTACATCTTCGGCCAACTGCAGTCGATTGATCCCGAAGATACCAGTTAGAACCGAGATCAACTTTCCCGCTTCGTGACGAAAAAGGTGATCAGTGAGGCGTGAAACCTCCCCGGCGCGCGGTTCAAATTCTCCCTTACTTGAGGCGGTAACGGCTTTACTTTGATCTGCAAGCTCACTCATGCATTCCGGAAATCGGGCTTTCCGATGTAACGATTTAACGGTTTAACGAATCACGTTTCTATTTCTGCTCGTATGCCTTCTTCAGCGTTGGGATGTCGATCTTGTCCATTTGCAGCATCGCGTGCATGACGCGCTTCGCTTTCGCAGCGTCCTTGTCTGCCAGCATTTCGATTAAGACGACGGGAACGACCTGCCACGACAAACCGAATTTGTCCCTGACCCACCCGCATCGGCTTTCTTCTCCACCGGCGGAGAGTTTCGACCAAAAATAATCGACCTCTTCTTGTGTCTCACAGTTCACGGCAAATGAGATAGCTTCCGTGAATTTGAATATCGGACCGCCGTTGAGCCCCACGAATTCCTGTCCCTCCAGCTCGAATTCAACAGTCATGACCGATCCCGCCGGCCGGCCGGTTGGCCCTGCTGACTCCTCGTCATAACGAGTGATCTTTCCTACCTTCGAGTTCTTGAAAATGGAGGCGTAAAACTTCGCGGCCTCCTCAGCTTTGTCGTCGAACCATAAGAATGGCGTTATCTTTTGCGTGATTTTAGTTGTCATATTCTGATTTCTTAATCGTTATGCTGATTCAGTGCGCATAGCTCTCCCAGACGCTGCCTCTTCCTCTCCCTCGGAGAGAGGATTAAGCTGAGGGCCGTATTAAGCCGTGGCCTCGGCCAGTGGGGGGGAATATTCCTCCGCCCGTTGCTTGATCGAACAGATATCGGCCACCGGTCGGACCTCAACGACGGCGCCATATTCAAGACCAGGACATTGTTTGGCGATTTCGAGCGCCTCCTTCTCATCCGCGACTTGAAGATAAAAGTAACCGCCGATCGCTTCCTTCGATTCCGCGAAAGGACCGTCGGCAATAGTGCGCCCCTGTTTACCCGAAACGATTTTACCTTCTTCTTCCAAAGGGTGACCGCCAAGGCATTTTCCCTCTTCCTTCAGCCGTTCGAACCAGGCCATCCAGTCCGACACCACTCTCTGAATTTGTGCGGGCGAAAGTCCTCTGTCCCAGACATTGCCGCGGAAAAGGAGGAGGTAATCGGATTTCGTTGTCGATGTTGTGCTCATAATGATTGTTTCCTTTTAACGTTTTAACGCTTCAACGATTTAATCGCTTCCACAAGTCAGTAAGCTATCGCGCGCTCTCGTTCCATTCCCAGAGCGCAAAGGTGTTGTTCTCCGTGTCATTGCAGACGACAAAGTAACCCATCTGCGGCACGGCGGTTTTCGGCATGCAAATTCTGCCGCCGAGTTTTTCGACCCTGGCTGCAGCCTCGTCTACCGAGGGCACACCCACGTAATTCGTGACACTTTGTTCTGGAGACTGCCGCTCCATCATTCCGCCATCGGGCGTGGCATCGGCGCCGCCGGTATCGATGTGCCAGTAGGGCCTTGGTCCCGGGAACCTCTCGATTTTCCAACCGAATAATTTGCCATAGAAGGTCCTTGCCCGATCGACGTTGTCGGCCGGGATTTCGAACCAGACGATGCTCGCTGGTGCGCCGTTGTCATTTTGATTCTTGGGTTTGGTCTTTGTTTGTGTGCTCATAATTTGTTTTGGTTTGTTCCTTTTCAATAACACCACGAACGAGCCCGCCGATTTAGGACAACTTTTGTCGCACTTTTTTGAACTGCGGTGGCAATCGCAGCGAAGACGGTGCTTTTTATGTCGGCGGTGTGATCCTCGAGCGGATTTGAGCACCAGTTGATTCGCAAAGCTGAGCAGAAGAAAAGCGGTTTGGCGCTCCGCTTCCCACCGCACTCCAAAGGATTTTATCGCCTCAGGCGAAACTGGTATTGGCTGTGCGTGCGCCACTCAGGATTGCGCCCTGTAAGTCAAGCTGACCTTGCCCGATTTCAATGGCTTGGCCCGCACGAGCTTCAACAATTTTCTCTCCTTCACATCTTTGAACAGGGCCTTGCCTCCGCCCAAGATTAAAGGATTCACCGTTAGCTGCACCTCGTCGATCAAACCCGCGTTCATTAGACTGCCGACCAGAGTCGCACCGCCAACAACGTATATATCCTTGCCGGGCTGCTCCTTTAGTTTTCGGATTTTTTCGATGTCACGAACGATCCGTGTCGTCTTCCATGCCACCTCGTCCAGAGTTTTGGAAACGACGATGTGTGGCGTCTTATTGGCCCAGCGCGCATAGGCGATTTCATTTTTCGTCGCGGCCTTGCCGCTCAAAGGCAAAGGACCACCAGGATTCGCCAACACCGCCTTCCAGTACTGCTCGTACTCGGGATACATCACCCGGCCCAGGATGCAGGTATCGACCGACTTGAACATTGCAAAAACGTCCTTCCACGTCTCCTCATCCTCGGTCATGGCCCAATCCAATTCCCCCTCAGGCCCCTCGATGAAGCCGTCCACCGACGTCTGTAGCGCTACGATTATTTTTCTCATGATCGGCGTCACATTGTTCCCGCTTCATAGATGACGGAGAGAATGTTCACTGTCGGGTCCTTGAACCAGGCGATGGTGGGACCGTTTCCGCGCATAATGCCTTTCTTGTCCGTCTTGAGATCGGGCAGATCATAGATTTCGAACCGGACACCTCGCTTCGTCAGTTCATCGACCGCAAGATCCACATCTTTCACCGGGAAATTCAGAACCGTAAAGGTGGCCGGAACATGGTTGGGCTTTGGATAAATGAGAACATTATTGCCACTGGCGAGTCTCAGCGTGAGCACGCCGTGAGATTCCGTAACGTCCAAGCCGAGTGTTCCAGCATAGAATTCTTTCGTCTTGGGAATGTCTTCCGTCGAAAAACCGCTGAATGCTTTGCTCTCTTTTAACATAATGCGCTCCTCTCGATTATTTTTTCGTACCCGCCAAATTTGTGAATCAGGCGACGGGTGTTTCTCACTGCCATGAATAAAATCAATCCGACACTCAGCATCAGAAGTAACGCGCGCAAATGTGTCGCAGCTGAGAATGAAAGCCCGATTCCACTCCAAAGCGCTATGTATGCTGCCAGACACATCGGGCATTTCGGCAGTAGCGCCAGGATTGCGCCCGGAACGATCCAACCGAAACCATCCACGCATCGGCGAGTGAATGTCCGCGGTCTCGAATTTTCGGAGCAGCGGTCAGTGTTCATAGGTGCTTCACGCGGCTGCTGATTGATGGATCGCACAAGCGCAGGCTGGTTGATGATAGCGCCCGTTCGGTTCCACACTTCCGCCTTCGCCGTACGTATTCCGCGGCCGAACCCAATCCGCGAGGCTGTGATGCGGGCCATTTTCATCGCGCCCCTTCGGCATCGCATCGAGAATCCGGTAAATCCCGAGGAACTCCTCTCCGCCGCGGCCGAAAGTCGAATAGGTATGGAAGATCTGGCCGGACTGGTCCTTGAAGAAGACGCTGTCGCCAGAGAGATCTTCAAGTTCCGCCGCCCATTCGGGTGCTTTTTGGTAATTGTAGAGCGCGCGACCGGAAGCAATCTGCTCGGCCGTAAATGAGACGCTAAAGTCGTAGTTAAAATCCGAATGGTAGGACGAAACCCAGGGGAATTTCCATCCCATACGCTTGCGCACAATTTCGATCTCCTCGATTGGCGCCCGCGCTACTGCGGCGTAGCTGACATCATGATTCTGAAGATGGACAAGAATGCCTTCGAGATGGTCCACTTCCAGGGAGCACCCGACGCATTGCGTGGCTTGTCCGGGACCCATCATGAAGTGCTTGATAAAGAGCTGGCTCCGACCCCCGAAAAGATCGGCCAAGGTCACCTCCCCATGCG
>QHPP01000271.1 GCA_003219125.1 Verrucomicrobiota bacterium | reverse complement strand
CGCCAGCCTGGCGCAATCCGGTGCTGCCAGCTTGCATGGGTGGGTCGCTTTTGAGAATGTCGCCTACGTAGATAAGCAACCCAGGGCCAAAGTAGAGCTGCAACATGACCCACCTGGATCTGGTCCAGCATACTCAACGGAAACCGATGAGCATGGATTCTTTGAGTTTCCGCACACCAGCCTCGGCAGATTCAAGCTGGAGATCACGGCCAAAGGATTTCAACCCTATTCGGCCGATCTTTACATCCCGTCGGACTTCGCCGGCAACTGGGCTATGCAGCTCAAAGCGGAAGCGCCGAAGCGCCCGTGAACAGGGAAATGCTGAGGCGGGTTCGCGAATTTGTCGGCGACCACGCATCAAAGCCGACGTTGCAGCATTTTATTCTGTCATTCCAAGCGAAGCGCAGTCGAGGAATCTCTCGCTAGTTCCTCTCCTTCGAAAAAATTAGAGATATCTCGACTCCGCTCGACATGACAGAAGTAAATAAAATGGGGTCGCGTAATCCTCCTTGGGTTCTGTAGCTTAGCTGCGAGATGGAGCGGCGACATATCAAATGGCTTCCGCTGTTGTTGGCGGGATTGTTTTTCGCCTATCAATATTTTTCCTCAGAGAAGTTCGTGAACCCGGAGACAGGGCGGAAGAGTCATGTCGCCATGACAACTCGCGAGGAAGCATTACTTGGGCTTCAAAGTTATCAGCAAGTCCTTGCGCAGTCGGAGAGTATCGATTCGGGACCGGAACTCGAAATGATCAAGCGGGTGGCCTCGCGGCTAGCTAGGGCCACAGGCAAAGCAAGTGCGGACTTTGATTGGCAGGTCTCTTTGATTCGGTCCTCGCAGGTAAACGCATTCTGTTTGCCAGGCGGCAAGGTCGTAGTCTACACGGGCATTCTGCCAATCACGCAAAACGAAACTGCCCTTGCGACCGTTCTTGGTCACGAAATGGCGCATGCTACTTCGCGACATGGTTCGCAACGCGTGCTGGAACAGAACCTCGCCCAAACTGCATTGACCGGTGTGGCAATGTCGCTCTCGGATATGGACTACGACAAGCAACGCGCGGTAATGGGAGCGCTCGGTGCGGGGACTCAATTCGGCGTGCTCATGCCATTTAGCCGCAAACATGAGTCAGAAGCCGATGAGATTGGGTTGCTTTATATGGCGCGAGCTGGCTACGATCCCAGGGAGAGTATCCGCTTTTGGCAACGAATGGAAAATGCTGGAGGCGCTCAACCACCCGAATTCCTTTCCAGCCATCCGTCGCACGGCACCCGCATTCAGCAACTGGAAGCGGAAATGCCGAAGGCGTTAGAGGAATATAACAGATCTCCACGCGCCGAGGGACCGGCGGCATTGTGAGCTACAGGCGTTAGTCTGCTACTTACCATCGGGCTGAAAGCCAGGTGTGCGTTTAACGTCGCTTGCGGGCGAATGTCTTCTCCTCCTCTCTCTTCCTTGGGGAGAGACGGACGCGAAGCGCCAGTGAGGGCAGGGAGAGATGCTATGAAGGGGAGGAATCGAAACATGGAATCCATCGTTTAGATTGGCACTTCCTGCGCAGAAGAAAAATCCCTTACCTCAATCCTCTCCCTTGCCCGAAAGAGAGAGGCAAAACGGCCTTACGGACGCTAAATATTGTAGGAAGGGCGCTGTGAACGGAAGGGCATCTCTCACGTTGAAGTGAAAGCGGTGTTTGCTAGGTTCACTTTCACTATGTCGAATTCCATATTTCTCCGTCTGGGCAAACTCATCGCAGGTTTTGCGTTCATGATCTCTCCCATGGCCCTGGCATTGCCACCGGGCCTGCTCGACAACAATCATCCGGCAGTTCAGGCGGTGATAGCGGTTCAGAAAACCGTTACCGATACCTGGATGCAACAGCCGGAAGTTCTCGGCACCGCCGTCACCGTGAACGAGTCCGGCACTCCGGTTCTTGCCGTTTATGTCGATCGCGACGCGGCCAGGGCTGGTGATGTTATTCGCGACCTGCCCAAAAATGTCCGTGGGATAGACGTTCAAGTGCATCTCACGGATAAGTTCCGCTCCATGCGTGGCAATCCGCACGGCGGTTCTAGTCACACGGCGGTGCAAACTCCCCCGATTCAGCTCGGAACCTCCGGAGGGTGGAGCAAAGATCTGGCGAATGGTTATTGCTGCGGCGGCACTCTCGGCTCGCTAGTTCTAATCGGTGGCAGCCAGCATATCCTCAGTAACTATCACGTTTTCGAATCGGATATCGTTCCTGGCGGCAACAACACCGTTGCCACTACCGGCGATCCAATCATTCAACCCGGGTTAATCGATGTTAACTGTAACGTTAACGGCGCACAAACCGTGGCGACCCTGGTGAAAAAGAGTTCGCTACCTAATAGTAATGTTGATTGTTCGATCGGAAAAGTTGTAGCCGGGGAGGTCGACAGCAAAGGCTCCATTCTGGAGATTGGCACGATTTCGAAGGCCACTCTTGCTGCTTCAATCGGTCAGGCTGTGAAAAAGAGCGGACGCACGACGGGACTATCACGCAACTCCATTGCTGGTTTGAACGCAACGATCAGTGTTGCCTACGATAACGAATGCGCCGGTGGCGCCGCCTTCACTAAAACATTTACCGGCCAGATCGTGGTCGGAAACAATGGAAGCAAGTTTCTCAATAGTGGCGATTCCGGTTCATTGATGGTTGAAGACGTAGCAACCAATCCGCGTGCGATCGGATTGCTTTTCGCCGGCAGCAGCACTGATGCGATAGCGAATCCAATCAATCAAGTGCTCAGTTTCCTCAACGCCACCATGGTCGGGCAGTAAGAACTCGCGGATTTACAATTCAGATGCCCGTTCGTCGCAAGGTGAGCGGGCATTTTTTGCTTGGCTTCGAACTCCGGTTTCTCTTTTCGTTCCCAAACTTCAATCTGTGAACAGACCGGGCCTTCTGCCAGCAGCGGGGTTCGCCGTTGGGCGCACAGAATATTGATTCTACCTTGCACCAGAAACACGGGCCTGTGACCTGTGCGCCCGGCGGGTTTGTAATCCGCTGTTCCGACTAATGATATGCTCACTTTTCCGGAGACCGCGGAGTGCGACTCCGCTGGGCGCACAGGCAGAAATGCCTATGTTCCTAAAAGGAACGCACTTCTTTTGAAACTCTCTTTTCTCTTCTAACCCCCATATGCGTAAGCCCAATCTCATCGTGTTTCTGACGGACCAGCAGCGCGCCGATACTATTGTCGGCGAGGGGAGCAGAAGAGTTCATGCGCCGAACCTGTGCAAGCTTGCTTCAGAATCGGTCATTTTTGAGCGCGCCTATGTTACCCACCCTCTGTGCGTGCCTTCGCGAGCGTCACTACTAACTGGAATGTGGCCGCATCAAACCGGCTGTACCAAGAACGGTATTTCACTTGATCCCCGATTTCGAACCTTTGCCGAGCTAATTGGCGACGACAGTTACCATCCCGCCTACATGGGAAAGTGGCAGTTGGGAGACGAAGCAAAGCGACAGCGTGGATTCCGGAATTGGATTTCGACCGAAGGCGTTAGTGATTACAGCCGGTTCCTGGGTTTACGGGGCTACCGCCCGGACAAGCCAGACGGATCTTTTTCCGAGCGTCTGGTCAGCCAACTGCCGCTCGACATTTCGAAGCCCCGATTTCTGGAAGAGCATGCCTGCGAGTTCATCGAGAAGCATCGCCGCGATCCATTTGTTCTATTCGTTTCATTTGTCGAACCTCACTCACCCTACAACGGCCCTCTCAACCTTGAGCACGCGCTCGAAGATGTAGAGCTGGATGCAACAGCGGTCGCGCCAGTAAATGATAATATCCCCCTGCGCTACAAACTAATGCGGGAATGGCAGCAGGCCGAGGCAGTCCGGGATCGGAAGCGATTGCCCAATCTCTTTTTCTTCGGAGTTACTCCGGACGAGTATCGCGCGATGAAACAACGGTATCTTGGCTTGATAACCATGTTTGACCGAAGCATCGGTGGAATTTTGTCGTGTCTCGAACAGACTCAATTATTGGATAAAACCATTATTGTCCACACCAGCGATCATGGAGACATGCTTGGCGCGCATCATCTGTTTGGAAAGGAAGTCATGTTCGAAGAAGCAGTGCGGGTTCCCTATCTTGTTCGATTACCGAGCCGGCACCAGGGTCTGAGAGTTGTTCAACCGGTTAGTCATATCGACTTCCTGCCTACGTTGCTCGATCTCCTGGGGGAGCCTAAACCAGATCAATGCGCCGGGAAAAGCCTGGCTCCGTTGCTGAACGGCGAACCGACACCACCGGAAAACATTTTCATGGAATGGTCCCCCAATCGGTTCAAGGTAATGAAAGGGACAAAGCTCGCGCCGCGCCGAACGATCAAACGCGCGATGAATGAATCGACCCGCGCCGTAATCTCTCCGAAAGGCTGGAAACTCTGCCTGAGAGATCAGGACTTGAATGAACTCTACAACTTGCCGACCGATCCAATCGAAGCGCATAACCTCTACTACCAGCCTGATCATCGAGCGATCATTGAACAAGCGACGCGCGACATTCTTTCCTGGCAGCAGACCACTGCCGATACCTTGAAGCTTTAGCGCTGCAGATGTGCCGGAGACAAGTCCGGTTATGATGAGAACGATTTCGCTCGGTTTGCGTGTAGCGGATTTCAGCTAAACTCCTGGACGTATGCCGAACTATCTCGTTCTCAGCACGAGTGGAAATCCGGATAGCAACAGCCGACGGATGGCACAAATCGCCTTTGACTGGCTAAAAAAAGCAAAGCTGAATTGTGAGTGGCTCGATATTAGCAAGCTCGATCTTCCCTTATGCGACGCTGACGCTTGCTACAATCATCCCGCCGCACAGAATTTAACTTCCGCCGTTGAAAAAGCCGACGGAATCATTGTCGCTACGCCGGTCTACAACTACGATGTGGCCGCCGCGGCCAAGAACATGGTCGAGCTAACTGGAAGTGCCTGGGAAGACAAAGTAGTCGCTTTTCTTTGCGCTGCCGGCGGGATGGGCAGTTACATGTCGGTCATGAGCTTTGCCAATAGTCTGATGCTCGATTTCCGCTGTCTCATCATTCCGCGATTCGTTTATGCCACCGGCGATTCCTTTGACGGTGACAAGCTCACCGATACCAAGGTTGCGAAACGGATCGAACAAGTCGTCGCCGACCTTGTCCGGGTGACGAAAGGCGTGTGTAGCTAGTGAACAAGTGGATTGGCACTTCCGGATTCCAGTACGCGGAATGGAAGGGAAGCTTTTACCCGGAGGATTTACCGGCAGCGAAGATGCTTCCTTTTTACGCCGAACGATTCAATACCACCGAGGTTAATTACACTTTCCACCGAATTCCGGCACCCAAGACGATTGCAAACTGGTGCCAGCTTACACCGGAAACGTTTCGATTCATCTTAAAGGCACCGCAAAAAGTCACGCATTTCGCAAGACTCCGCGATTGCGGCGACACGGTTGATTACTTTTACGACGTAGTAAGCGGGCTTGATTCGCGTCTTGGTCCGGTCTTATTTCAGCTTCCGCCAAATCTGAAGAAGGATGTGCGAAAGCGAAATGTTTGCTTGTGCATCGCCGACACCGAAAAGTTGGAGACACCGCGGATCGTGACCGCCGATTGGGGTTACCTGCGTTTACGACGTGAAGATTATCAAACGGATGATGTGAAGCGATGGGCAAACGTAATCAAAGAACATGTCGGGGAATGGTCCGATGTTTTTGTTTACTTCAAGCATGAAGAAGCCGGCATCGGGCCGAAGTTAGCGAGCCAGATGATGGAGTTGCTTTCTCAGTAGTGGCGATCATCCGCCTTCTACGGCGCGACAGGTAGGCCGCCGCCGCAGAAACACGATCAGGCGGCGGCGCGGCGCTTTTGCTTTACCAACGCAGCGGACGAGCGGCGGCCGTCGCGGCTGGAACTGCGTTTTACCTTTAGAGACTGATTTCGGGTCAGGCTTTCCTGCAAAACCTTCACCAGGTCAACAACGTTAGTGGCTCGAGTCTTTACCTCGACCTTGGGCGCGATCTCTTTCTTGTTAGCTTTTTGCTCGATCAGCTCCATCACCGCATCCCGATATTCGTCACGATATTTCTGCGGTTCCCACGTGCTCGACATACTTTCAATAAGCGCGTGTGCCATTTTCAGTTCCTTCTCGTTCAACTCGGTCTTGGGCCGGTTCAATTCCTCGGGCGTGAGCACTTCGCTGGCGAAATGCATGAGCTCGAGAATAAGGAAGAGTCCATCCGGTTTGACTGCGGCCAGGTACTCCCGATTACTGATAACGACCTTGGCCACGCCGATCTTGCCGGTACCGCTCAGAGCCTTGTGCAATAAAGCGTAAGCCTTCTCGCCACCCTTTTGCGGCTCCAAAAAATAAGGCTTATAAAAAAATTTCGGATCGACCTGCTCCAGCTCCACAAAGTCGGTGATATCGATGGAATGGGTGGATTCAATCCGTACTTTTTCAAAATCTTCATCTTTCAAAACGATGTAGCGCCCACGCTCGTATTCGAAGCCTTTGACGATCTGATCGGCGGAGACTTCTTTCAAATCGGCTTCGGCCACCTTCTTGTACCGGATTGGGCTAAGGTCAGTCGCGCGCAGTTGGCGGAAACTTAGTTTCTCCTCGCGAGTGGCGGGGTAAACAGCTATCGGGATATAGACCAACCCGAAACTGATGCTGCCTTTCCAAATAGGACGCATAAAATTCGAGGTCGCGCACCTTAGAGAGGTTGCTCCCTCTTGTCAATTGTGCGCTAGTCTTTTATTACGAGCAACAATCAAGCCATGTTAATTGCATTTGCCGGAGTGGCGCGCAGTTTCGGCTCAATGCGGCCATTCCGAATGCAGGCAAGAATCTCACAACAGTGGCGGAACACTCATGATGAAGGCCAGAGAATGTTTGCGCGAACCGTCAATAATAGATCCCGCCGCGATTAAGCTTTTTTACTTGCCGAGCTTGTCTTCGGCGCCGGGAGCGATTGTGCGCGGGCAGCGGCACGCTCCGCGTCCTGCACACGGCCGATCGCACGATATTCTTCAGCCAGACGTTCCCAGGGTAACCGACGAGTTGGCAAGAGCTGCGTCGCCCTTTCAAAAGCTTTGACCGCCTCCCGATGATTTCCTTTCTTTTGATAGGCTAATCCGAGGTATTCCCAAACTGGCCCATAGTTCGGCTCCAGGCTCGCACCTTTTCGGAGATAAGAGATTCCAGCGTCAACCTGTCCTGTTGTCGCCAAACAATAACCTAACTGTGACTGAATCAAATAATCTCGTGGCGCCAGACGCGCAGCGCGCTGCAGCGGGGCAATCGCTTGCGGGACTCGGTTCAGGTCGATGTAGTTATAACCCACCACCGCGAGCATGGAAGCGCTATCGGGTGCTACCTCAGCGGCTTTGGTTATCGCATCCAGAGTAGCTTCTTTATGCCCGAGCGATTTCTCTGCACGCGCCAGCTCAATCCACGTATCCGTGACAGATGGCGCAAGTACCGTTGCCTTTCTCGCATATTGAACACTTTGTTCTTTGCGACCGAGCTGCCAAGCGCAATCGCTCAGGGCAAAATAAGGTAAATAAGATTTCGGTTCGAGCTCAATAACCCGTTGAAGATGTGGAATTGCCTCCGCAAAATGACCCTGGGCGCCTTGTACCGCGGCGAGACCGAAGTGCGCGGGCGCGTATCGCGGTTGAATCTTTGTCGCGGCACGAAAGGAAGAGGATGCTTCGCCATATTGGTGGACGGTCCACGCCATTACGCCGCGTAGATACTGCGCGCCAAGACTCCGAGGATAGCGCTCAGTTAGCTTGCGATTCAGGTAAAGCGCCTGCGGGATATTGTCCGTCATGATCGCTTGAAGGGTCTGCCTTCCAATCGGATCTTGGAAGGCCGGATCGGGCTGCTCCATTGCTCGTTGTACCGGTGGCTTAACCAGTTTTTCCGGCGGCGGCAACTTATTCAAGAGGCGATCAATCGAGGCATCCTGTGCCAAGGAAGCTGTTGTCGCGATCAGTGCAAATGAAAGCACCGCGGTAATGGTCCGCCAGACCGAAGCAAACAGCGTCATCCTCCCCTTTTATCAAATTATCGGGTGAGTTCCAAGTAGAAATGTGTTTGCAACTTGTCCGCCATTTAAAGGGCTGCTAGAAGAGTAGTTAATGCCCTCTCTCTGCTGGCGACTAATTATTGCGGCGGTCCTGCTTTCGGTCACGAGCTATAGCAGAGCCGCTTGCGTTTGGAAGGTTACCAGCGCGGCTGGAAATGTTCTTTTCCTTGCTGGTTCCATTCATGCGCTGCAAAGCACCGATTATCCTTTGCCGTCAGCTTACAATCGTGCTTTCGATGCCTCCGAACGGCTCGTTTGCGAGGTAGATCCCAAAGCCCTGGTCGAATCGAGCAAGGGCTTACTCAAGGCTGGCGAATATCCGAAGGGCGATAGCCTGAAAAATCATGTCGATCCGCGAGCTTATGACTATCTGCGACGCCTGTTTAAATTGATGGAAGTCCCGGAAAATAAGTTTGCACGCTATCGCCCCTGGTTTCTTTCCTTAATGCTGCAAGCCCCCTCGCTGCACGGGATGTCGGAGACGCTTGGCGTGGAAGAATTCCTAATTCGGCGTGCGCACGCCAATGCCAAACCAATATTCGGCTTGGAGTCCGCTCGCGAACATGCTGACATTTTCCTCGGCTTAAGTGATCGGCAAAGTGAAGCTATGCTGTTGATCATGTTTATCCCAGCGCAACGCGGCAGCGGCAGTGCCGGCGATGCCTTGGCTGATGCCTGGCGGCGCGGAGACGCCGACACCGATACCCGTATTTTCATGGATGGTTTCCGCGATTTCCCATCACTTGCTGATCGGCTCCTGACAAATCGGAATCGCAAATGGATTCCCAAAATCGAAGGATATTTGCGCACCGGTAAAACTTACTTCGTTGTCGCCGGTGCGGCGCATATGGGCGGACCCAACGGCGTGCCTGCTCTTTTGCGCGAGCGCGGTTATCGCATCGAACAACTTTGATCCTGCACTTCCGCGCCTAAGCTGTCGCGATGTGACCGATTCGGACTATCTGCGCGTTTCTTCCTCGCGCTGGTTGCTTCATTGCTGGCGAACAAGCGGGAATTTACCTTCGCAAACCGAACGTACAAACGGTTGAGCTGATGGCCGAGTTTAATTAGTGGAAGAGTTTGCGCATGACTAAATAAGCTAACGGGCTATGGACAATCAAGGTTTCGATCCCGCCCGGAACTTATGGTTACAAATTTCTAGCCGACGAAAAGGATTGGGTTTTTGATCCGAAAAATCCGGAACGCAAACCCGTAGATGGTCACCATCCCCTCTCCCTGCCCAAGCCGACGGGTTGAAGAAGAGTAGAAGCAATCTCGCCTCGCCCGCCCTTTCGCTTCGACTCGCTTTCGGCGTGGCAGGCTAAGCGAGGCGACTACAGCATCTGACCTCTAGCCTCTGACTTCTGTTCCTCTGTCCCCTAGTCAGCTAGGGGCAGAAATCTTTCCTGCGCAATTTTGTCGTTTTTGACGGTGTAGATGCCTACCTCGGACATCTGCATTCGTTTCTTTGAATTCTTGTCGGTAGCGTCAATATCAAATCGAACCACGAACGTATCGCCCGCGACGAACGGACCGCTTACTTTGGAGTCATGCACCTCCATGTTCTTTTCCCACCAATCGTTTTTGCCGCGTACTTGATCGATCCCTCGCATCTCCGCCGGAATGTCTCCCATCTGGCGCGGTTCGACGCTGACAATATCTTTCGCATAAAGATCATCGACCGCCCTCTTCCATTCGCTTCCTTTGCAAAGCTCCACCAATCTCATCGCAACGTCTTCCGTACTCATATTTCCTCCATTGTTTTGGTTTATTTCCCGCGGTCAGCGACCGCGGCTACAGAAATAGCTCCTTCAGTTTATTCGGTTGTGCAAATTCTGTTCACCGACAATATAATCTTTGGTCGTGCGATTATTTTGCTTTCGGATGTGGCTCTATGACTCCGAAGACGTTGCCGGCCGGATCTTCGGCATAGGCGAGCCAGCCCACGCTGGGGATCTCCATCTTTGGCACACAAATCTTTCCGCCGCGTTCTTCAATCTTCTTTATCGACTGATCGAGTGATGGCACGGCGATCGTATTTATCGTGCCAGGGTTTTGCCCCTCGCGGGGGCGGGCCAGACCGCCATTGATTCCCGGGTCCTTATCGTCGCCTGTCGTGACAAGCCAGTACGCAATCGGGCCACCCTCAAACTTTTTGAACTTCCAACCGAAAACATCCTCGTAAAACGGACGGACCGCGTCTGGATTGTCAGTATAAATCTCGAAATGAATTACGCGCTGCATACCTCAATGCTTTCTGAAGAATTTGCTTTGCACTAATCTCCGATCGCCGTCCAAAGCAACGTTGCGGCCCACAGTCAATACACGCTCGCAGACGCGGGACAAAGCGCTCTCCCCCAAATATATTTCGCTCTCTGCAGCTGAATTGGCCGTTTTTCTGAAATAATTGGCGAGTCGATCGTACGATCTGTCACGCAATTGGAAAATTCGCCGGGGCGTGCCGATCTTGAGCGTGATGAAGTCGGCGGAAGATTCTCCAATCTTTTTCGCGAAACCGGTCGTCTTTCGCGCGTGGCTGGAGAAACATCATCAGACAAAACGCGAGCAATGGGTCGGTTTTCACCGGAAAGCATCCGGACGCCCCAGTATTACGTGGCCCCAAGCGGTAGATGAAGCACTTTGTTTTGGTTGGATCGACGGTTTGCGCAAGACCATCGATGCCGAGAGCTACAAAATTCGTTTTACCCCACGTCGGCCGACCAGCAACTGGAGCGCAATCAACATTCGCCGGATGGAAGAGCTTATGCGCGAAGGGCGTGTTCGACCTGCCGGAATAACGGCTTTTCAGAAACGGGTGCCGGAGAGATCGGGCATTTACAGTTATGAAAATCGAAAATCAGCGACGTTAAGTGCGGGAGCGAGGAAACGGTTCCGTGCCAACCTGGTAGCCTGGAAATTTTTCCAACGCCAACCAGCATCCTATCGGCAGACGGCGATCTGGTGGATGGTTAGCGCGAAGCGCCCACAAACACAGCAAGATCGACTGCGCAAATTAATCGCTTTGTCCAAAGTCGGTCGCAGGCTATAAACCCGATCACTTCATGCAACTGCAAGTAAGTCTTGATTACAGACTTTCTTGTAAACAACCGTCAAACATCTCCCATGTCTCTTTCATCTGACGCTCTCACCATCCTGCACGAATGGGTGCAATCGGAAAGCCTGCGAAAGCATTGTTACGCGGTTGCTGATTCGATGAAGCATTTCGCACAGTTGCGTGGTGAGGATGTGGATGTCTGGGAAGCGGTCGGATTACTGCACGATATGGACTACGAGCGTCACCCGAATTTGGAACGGAGTTCGACCGAAGGGCACCCGTTCGTCGGGGTGGCGTGGTTGCGTGATCAGGGCTGGAGTAAAGAAATCTGCCGGGCGATTCTTTCGCACGCGGATTACTCAGGCGTCTCTCGCGAGACGCTGCTCGAGAAAACTCTTTATGCGGCTGATGAACTGAGCGGATTCGTCATTGCCGTCGCGCGGGTGCGGCCTTCGAAGAGCATTCACGAAGTGGACGTCGCGGCAGTAAAAAAGAAGATGAAAGACAAGGCATTTGCCCGCGCGGTTAATCGCGATGACATCGTGCGCGGTGCGGAAGAGCTGGGCCAGCCGCTCGACGGTGTAATCGCGGAAGTCATCACCGCCTTGAAATCGGACGCCGAGCGCCTCGGTCTTCAAGGAGTCGCCTTGTCATCCTGAACGGAAACGCAAGGAACGGCCGGCACAAACTCGACGGCTTTAAGCCGTCGAGTTTTCACTTTATTCATCCTGAAGGGAGCGCAGTGAAGCTTTGCTACATCTCATTGGGCTCGCAGGAGCTCGCCCCCTCCATGTTCTGGTCTTATTACGACCACACAAACTTGACGGCTTTAAGCCGTCGAGTTTCGTTTTGCGAATCTGCGCGGAGCATGGCGCTGGTCGCACGATCTCCATGCATCAATGGGCAAGATGCCCGTTGGCCCCACAGCCAAGATGGCTGTGCTACACCCAGTCTTCGAGCAATTGGCGGGTTTCAGCTACCCCTGCTCGCCAGATTTTCATCATCTCCTCATCATCACGCTGATAAAGACCGCCGTAATTACCATCATTCAAGTAACCACGTAGTGATCGCGGGTCTAGCTGACGCAAATACTCGAGATCACTCATCGGCTTCTGCCGCTCGGGCGCGGTTACGTTCGCCAGTCGCGTCCACGGAAAATTTTCCATCCAGGAGGCGTGTGACGCGACAGGGTCAATCGCCAAAACTTGCGCCCATGTTTTTGGCGCATTCCACCAATTGTGAAATTTAATTCGAACGTCCGGGTGATCGGCCATCCATTCACCGGCGAGCGATTGTGCTGGCGTATTTCCGCCATGTCCGTTGACGATCAGGATTCGCTTGAACCCCTGCGCGGCCATCGCGTCAAGAATATCGCCGACCACGCGCAAGTAGGTCTCAATGCGCAATGTAATCGAGCCGGGAAACGCACAAAAGTAAGGTGTGATTCCATAAGCTACTACCGGAAACACCGGCACATCTAAAGAGTCCGCCGCTTCCACCGAAATCCGCTCAGCGAGAATGCTATCGACACTTAAACTTAAGTAGGCATGCTGCTCCGTACTTCCCAGCGGCAACACACAACGATCGTCCCGCTTGAGATATTCCTCCACCATCATCCAGTTCATTTCGCTGATACGCATTGGTGCAGTCCTTGATGGCGTTTGCCGGTCTTCCCGAAATTCAATACTCGGCAAACGCGGCATCGGGATAGCAATAGAGCCAACGCTCGCCCGGCTGCGCTGACGCGATTACGGGATGCCCAGTAGCGCGGGCGTGTTTGCTGGCGTGTTGATTAGGCGAGCTGTCGCAACATAACGTCCGGCCGCATTCCTGGCACGTTCTCAAGTGCACCCACTGCGCGCCGATCTTCACGCACTCAGCGCACTCACGGCTAATCGGAGGTTTGATCGTGGTGATGGCAGAAAGATGGATGCAACTTCCGTTGGACATACGTCACATCGTTTTCAAATACTCGTGAACGAACTGGACTGCCATGGACCCCTCGCCAACGGCGGAAGCGACGCGTTTGACTGAGCCGGAGCGCACATCTCCAGCTGCGAATACACCCGGCCGACTTGTTTCCAGCAAAAATGGCTGCCGCTTCAAGGTCCAGTGTCGCGAATCCCCCAGCTCGATTCCCGTGCGCACAAAATGCTTTTCGTCCTTTTCGATTTCAGACGGTAACCAATCAGTCCGCGGGGTCGCGCCGATGAAACTGAAAAGGGCAGCCATCGTCACCGTTTTCTTCTCACCGGTCGTCTTGTTTAAGATTTCAACCGAACTCAAATGACCGTCACCGTTCATGCGAGTAACTTCGGTGCAGCGAAGGATCTCGATGTTGGCTGTGTTCATGATCCGATGGGCCAGATAACTCGACATGCTCTTGCAAAGATCGTCGCCGCGGATGAGCAGAAAGACCGTGCGCGCGTTCTGCGAAAGATAAACTGCAGCCTGGCCGGCAGAATTACCGCCGCCCACCAGCATGACATCCGAGCCGCGGCACATCTGCGCCTCGTTAGGTGTGGCGGCGTAATAAATGCCGGCGCCTTCGAATCGACTACAATGCTCAACCTCAAGGCGGCGATATTCCGCGCCGGTAGCGATGAGCAAACATTTGGCGACAACACTTTCTCCGCCCTCCAATTCAAGAACGGAGTATACCTTGTCGAAGGTCAATTTTGTTACCGGCGTTGGAATCGATATGCGTGCGCCGAACTTATCGGCTTGAAGAACCGCGCGATCGGCCAGCTCGCTTCCAGTGATACCAGTAGGAAATCCCAGATAATTTTCGATACGCATGCTGCCGCCGGCCTGACCCCCCGGCGCCGTATGTTCGAGCACGATCGTCTGTAGTCCTTCCGATGCCCCATAAACGGCCGCCGCTAATCCAGCCGGCCCCGAACCAACGATGGCCAAATCATAAACGGTGTGCTCGACTGGACGACGAATACCGATCTTTTCAGCCAACTCGCGATTCGACGGATTACGCAAGACCAGACAATGCGCGCAGGCAACGATAGGCGTTTCAGCCTCCGTCACTCCGAATTGTTGGAGTAATTGATTCACTGCCGGATCGCCCTCCAAATCCAGCCAGGTAAAGAGCACCCGATTCTTCGCCAAAAAATCACGAATCCGAAACGTGTCGCGCGAATAGCGCGAACCGATCACGCGCAATCCGGTGAACTCTGGCGACTCACGCATTAATTGCCGACGCGCGATGAACGCTTGTAGAATAAGATCGCTCATCTCCGGATCCTGATTCAAGACCTTCCGCAGTTCTGCCTCCGACATTTCATAAACCTCGCAATCCGATCGGGCGATCGCACTGACTACTTTTGGACTGCCAGTCAGATGGCCAACGTCGCCGGTAAAGTCTCCGGAGCCTTGCACCCTGATCGTCTTCGGCTGATCGCCGGTGACATCGACAATTTCGAGTTCACCAGACTTGATGACAAAAAACTTCGGGTCGCGATCGCCCGCACGAAACAGTGCCTCTCCTGCGCGAAACGTTTTCGTTGTTGCGCCAGCGTAACGAGCGAGCTGCGTCATCTGCTCCTCCGTCAGCTTTGGGAACGCCATCGCGTTTAGATCCTGCGCGGCCATTGCGTCGACTCTCAACCCTCAACCATCAACACTCAACTTTAACGGGCTGCCAGCTACGCGAGCACCGTTAGGCGCGACGCGACATCTTTCGGAAGTTAGGCTTCGAGCCTGACTCGGCCGACAAGATTCCAGCTTGTCGGCATTTGTGAATATCGACGGGGCAGGATGGCCATCGTCCGAGACAGGCAGGGATGCCTATCTTCCACCGCGCTTATGTGCCGCTCCTAACGGAGCCCGGCGGAAGAGAGGTCGGTTTTTCGATGAGGATGCCGTGGCTAAGGACGCCTTAAACCAGCTGCCTTGTCGGCAGCTCTAAGGGAAAGGTCGGCCGCAAAAAACTTCAAAAAAATAGTTGACTGATTAGTCTAGACAGATAAGGGTGTGTCATGCCTCGAGTAAGTGACATGAAGAAGCGCCTGACCGACGCGGCGTTGGATTTGATGTGGGAAAACAGCTACGGCACCACTTCGGTGGACGCAATTTGCGAGCGGGCCGGCGCAAAAAAGGGAAGCTTTTATTATTTCTTCAAGTCAAAGTCCGAGCTCACGGCTGCTGCCTTGGAAGCGGAATGGAATAAAAATAAGGCGAACATGGATGCCCTTTTTTCGCCCACAATTCCCCCTCTGGAGCGGTTTGACCGCTACTTCGATCATGTGCATGACCGTCTGGCCGAACTTCAACGAGAGTGCGGCTCTATCCTCGGGTGCCCTCTCTTAAGCATCGGGAGCGAGGTGAGCACGCAGGACAAGGTGGTGCGCGATACGGTCGACCGCATTTTTGATCGGAAGATAAAGTATTTTGAGTCGGCGATTCGGGACGCACATGCGCAAGGATTGATTGAAGCGCCGGATGCTCAAGCGAAAGCGAAGATGCTCTTTGCTTGTTACCATGGCACGCTGGCGCAGGCGCGCATTCAAAACGACCTCGAATTGCTTCGGAACTTTAGAAGAATAGCGATGGATTCGCTGGGAGCCAAGCCAGTTGCCACCGCATCCGCATGAAGCATCTCTTTTTTTGCCAAATTTATAGACGACTAGTCAAGTATAAATCCACTAAAACCGAAAAAACTCATGATCACTGACCAAACCACCGACACCCTGTCCATTTTCCTCCAGAACCTTCCCGGCGCGGTTTCCAAACTGAAAAACCGCCTGCAACGAAACTATGAGCAGCTTTACCCCGGCCTGCACGACCTTATTCGAATCGTACTCGATGAAGAAGAAGCAAACGCGCGGAAGCTGTCTCCTTTTCCACATTTGCTTCTGCCTGATCTAGTGGATGCACACATCGCACAGCTCGGACTAGAACCGGTAAATTACGAGAACTTGTTCAAACCGGTTCGCACCTCGGCAGAGCAAAACCATCAGCTCATTCCGGCTTATGCGGGTTGTTAAACAATACAGTCCGAAATGCATCGCCGGATAAACAAACTTTTGAAAATCAACCAAATGAAAGGCAGACAATGAAAAATGGAAAACTCGCAGGAAAAATCGCAGTCGTAACCGGTGCGTCGAAAGGAATCGGCGCGGACATTGCAAAACAATTCGCGGCTGAAGGCGCAGCCGTCGTCGTCAATTACGCCTCCTCAAAAGAAGGCGCCGATCGTGTCGTTGACGAAATCGCAAAACGCGGCGGCAAAGCGATTGCAATGCAGGCGAACGTCGCCAGGAAGGCGGAAATCGAACGACTCTTTTCCGCAGCAAAGAAGGCCTTCGGCAAGGTCGACATCCTAGTCAACAACGCTGGAGTCTACGATTGGTCGCCACTTGAAGAGATTACCGAGGAGCAATTCCACAAACACTTTGACATAAATGTCCTCGGCCTGCTCCTTGCCACGCAGGAAGCGGTCAAGCATTTCGACTCTACTGGCGGCAACATCATAAACATCAGCTCGACCGTCACGTCATTGACGCCGCCGAGTTCGTCGGTTTACACCGGGACAAAAGGCGCCGTCGATGCCATCACCAGGACGCTGGCCAAGGAGCTCGGTCCGCGCAACATCCGGGTCAACGCCATCAACCCCGGCCTGGTGGTAACCGAAGGAGTGCACGCAGCCGGTTTCGACCAGGGCGATCTTCGCAAAAGCATTGAAGCACAAACGCCGCTCGGTCGCATCGGGGAACCCAAGGACATTGCTGCCGCGGCCGTCTTTCTCGCTTCGTCCGACTCCGCGTGGATCACCGGCGAAACGCTTCGTGTCGCGGGCGGCCTTCGTTAAGCCAAAACAATGAATTCAAAACAACAACACAAAGGAAATCCAAATCGTGAAGACTAAATTCTACTGGGTCGCTCTCCTCGCGAGCGCGGCCATAATTGCGCAAGCAAAGGCAGGAGGTCATTACGGAGGTGGAGGCGGCGGAGGCTTTGCCATGGCCGCGCATTCGGCTCTAGCACATGCTGCCGCTCCGGCAGTCCACTCAGCCCCGCGCGGTAATTTTGGCGGCGAGCGCTACATCGCTCCCGGAGCGCGCTTCTCATCGTACCGTGCGCCGACGGCATTTGGTCAACCGCGCTTTGTGGCTGCTGACCGCCCGTTAGCGCGCAGTCGCCAGTTTGCAACTGCAACAACCAATCGTCGGTTCGATGGATCTCGAACAGTTAATGGCCGAGAGACCGGTTTCACACGAAACGGAAATGATTTCAGGAATCGTTTCCAGAACCGCGCTTCAATCGCCGGGCGAGAACATGTCTTTGCGCGACGCTCGGCCGATTGGCATCGCGATTGGGACCGGCGCGGTGATCATTGGTGGCACGGACATCGTTGCCACTTCGTCAACGGCTTCTGGTTCATCTATGACACGGGATTTTATCCGTACGATTATTGGTATCCGTACGGCTATGGCTACGGCTACAACGCGCCTGATTACTACCCGTATGACTACGATCCTGGGGTTTATCAAGGTGGCGATGTCGATTACTACGGCCAGGGCGCCTACGACTCCTCGGGGCAATATGCCGATTCCACGGTCACGGCAGTCCAGCAGCAGTTAGCGCGACAAGGTTATTACCGGGGAGAAATCGACGGTATCTTCGGCGCGGAAACCCGTCGCGCGGTCGTGCGTTACCAGAGTGACCAAGGCTTGCGCGTGACCGGGAATCTTAACGCGGACACGCTGCGCGCTCTCGGGTTGCAACGACTGGCAAGCAACTAACAAGGAAACCAGGAGTATGACGAAAACAAAATCCAATACCATCACCGACTCAAGCTGGGACATTCCATTCTGGTTCGCCGTATTCAGTCCGGTGCTCGGGATTCTGCTCGGTTTTCTCGGGCTTCTCTTGTTTTTTCACTGAAAACAAATCCGGAATTACCCGATGAGGGTCCGTGAGAGTTCGGGAGCAAAAGGGAGGATGGAGGTGGGCGCCCCTTGCGGCGTTCACTTCCAAGCTCGTTAGTGCGGAACCAAGAAACGGAAATGGGAAATATATTATGAATACAATTGAAGGAACTGGGACGAAACCGGCCAACGTAGTTGTGCGCGGCAACGCGAGCGGGTTTCTGCAGGAGATTGTCAGCGGCGCACATCAATTGCGTGCTGACGAGCCAGTCGCTGTCGGTGGCAGTGACGCCGCGCCTGGGCCGTACGATTATTTGCTCGTCGGACTGGGTGCGTGCACGTCGATGACGGTTGGCTTGTACGCGCGCGCCAAAAAGTGGCCGTTGGAGAACATCGTCGTTTCACTCCGTCATTCGCGCATTCATGCGACAGATTGCGCCGAGTGCGAGACGAAAGAAGGGATGCTCGACCGCATCGATGTCGAGATCGGATTGAACGGTGCGTTGACGCCGGAACAGCGCGCGAAACTGATCGAGGTCGCGGCCAAATGCCCGGTCCATCGCACCCTAAAATCCGAGATTAACATCCGACTGCGAACCGCTCCCAGCGGCTCATTGAGCGAAAGTGTTGTGACAAAGGTTGAATCAAGACCGACTGAAACCGCGAAACGAACATCTGAGGAGAAAATCTAATCGTGGCAATTGACGAGAAACACCTGGGTAAGCTCGCGGGAAAGATTGCGCTTATCACCGGCGGTAACAGCGGCATTGGCCTTGCGACAGCGAAGCGGTTTGTAAATGAGGGTGCCTACGTCTTTATCACCGGGCGTCGTAAGTCGGAGCTGGATGCGGCGATCAAGGAGATCAAAAAAAAAGTTACCGCCATTCAAGAAGACGTGGCGAACCTCGACGATCTCGATCGGCTCTTCGCTCAAATTAATGCTGTTCCG
>QHPP01000029.1 GCA_003219125.1 Verrucomicrobiota bacterium | reverse complement strand
TCCCATACCGGCGTCTGCGTTCGACGCGACTCAAGTTCCCAAAGCGCGCAATCAAGCGCGTTGCGCGCACCGCCCGGGGGAAGCAGAGATCGCAACTCTTCGCGCGTGAGGCCGCACTCGATGGCGTCGCGGTGCGCCTCGATCGTGGCGAGCATGCGATCAGTGGTATCGTTCAGGTAGTAAACGCCGGCCGCTTCGCCGCGCCCCTCGACGCCACCGTCTCGTAGGGTAACGAGAGTGACCGGAGAATCGTGAAACGTGTACCCGGAAATACGAAAGGGCGCTTTTAGCGGCAGGTTCTCATTGCGCACCTCGAGGCGGACGCGGGAATGGGTAACACTCATAAGTTTGGTTTGGAAAAGAGATCAATATTTGGCGCTGTAGCCGACCAAATGGAATACAACCGCGACATAGAGCAGCGCCAGAAAGGAAAGCGCGAGTAGCGCGCTCCAAATTTTCGCGAGCAACTTGCGCCGGCTGCGCAGCACCGCCCAGACATTCCAAAGTGCGATCGCGCTGGTGGCAAAAACGATTACCAATGTGAACAGACGGAGCGAGCTGATCCAGGGATTCATGTGTGGTCCAATCCAGCCCAAGTCGCCCGACAAAATCTGGATCAAAACTACCCACGCGATCACCATTAACGTAGCCAACAACGAAGCGATACGAACCAGCCGGTGGGCCCTCGCCTCCGGGCTGGTTGGGTCGGAGCGAACACCATAATGCCGGCGCACTAGTGCCGTTGCAGGCCAGGCTAATGTGTTCCCCACCAGAGCAACTACGGCGACTGCGAGTAATGGAAGCAACCATGCCGCCGACCACCACCACGGTACCGGTTCAAACGGCATGAATGGAAGCTCGTCGTAACCGATGCATACCGCGCGACCTTTCTCGATCTTGGCGGCAATGCGATCGGGCCCTTCTATATTGCGCCAAACAAACGGGGCAATCTCGCGCCATTTCTTCGGCTCACCATTGAGCCCTTTGAGATCGGGCACCGAAATGCTCCCGTTTTCTGTGGCCAACACTCGCGTCTGGCCGAGAAGATTAAGCGCCGCAAGAAAGCTCTCGTGGGACCGGCGACTTGAGATATAGCGGCCGGTAATCAAGTGCCTATGCGCCGCCGCAGTTTCTGGGTCAACTGAACCTTCTGGCAGCGGAGCGGGAAAGTAGCGGTCGCTAAATTCGCGGAAGAATCCCGTCCTTATCTGTTCAGCGGCGCCGTCTTTTCCGAGGCTGTTTAAGGAAACGAATACACCAACGCCGTCGTCAATGAATAGATTGAGCTCACTATGGAACCATTGCAGATCGCCGCCGTGAGTAATGACGCGATGGCCATTGACATTGTTTTCATAAAACCCGAGCAGCATTCGGTTGATAGGTGGGAGGAATGCACACGCCGTCGTGTGCATTCGCATAGCTGTAGCCTCCTCTAGAATGCGGGAGGCACCGAACGCACCATTTTGCAGATGGGCGATCATGAAGCGACCCATGTCACCGCCGCTGGCGGAGAGAGCGCCGTCGGGCTGAGTGGTATCGATCTCAAATGGCTTGGGATCACCTGAGGCTAGGGGATAACCCTTCGACATCCACGGTGCCAATGCTTGCGGCAGCGGCTGGCGAAATGTCGCCTGCTTCATTCCGAGAGGATCAAAGATGTGTCGTTCGATATAGGCTTCGAATGGTTCGCCAGAGACACGCTCAACGATGTAGCCCGCAAGGTCGGCGCCATAATTGGAGTATGCCGGAATAGTTCCAGGAGCGGTCACACGCGGAGGCATCCAGTGCTTGAGTTCTTCTCGCAGCGGATGCAGCTCGTGAGGATCATAGATGAGCAGCAGACCTCCCACTTCGTCGAAGCCCGCCGTGTGAGTCATGAGATTGCGTAGAGTGACAGGCTTTCCCTCGGGAGAAGGGATCTTGAAATCGAGATACGTGTTCACGTCGGCGTCGAGGTCGAGTTTGCCCTGCTCGACCAGCTGCAACACAGCTGTCCAGGTGAACAGTTTGGAGACCGACCCTGGTCGAAACAGGGTGCGTTCGGGGTCGACTGGCTTTCGCTCGCCTACATCAGAATACCCATAACCCTTCTGCAGTAGAGCCGCACCATCCTTTACCACGACAACCACCGCCCCAGCGACATCCCCCCTCTGTAATGCATAGGGAAGGAAGCCATCGAGCCATGCCTCGGCATCAATCTTCGTCAATGTATGGCTGGCAGATCCCGGCACGTGCTGGGGCATTTGCGTCTTCGTTTCGGGCACCTTTGGAGCAATGGTGGGTAGCGGCGGCGCGATTACAGGTTCCTGCTGGCCTAAGCAGAACGGCGCCATCGCCAACGCAACTGAAGTCCAGGTGAAACAAGCAATTCGGCGGTACAGCCGCGTCGCAAAGCGCGCCGTATCGCGGATGTCTTGATTGCGACCAAGCCAGCCTGACCGGAGAATTGTGAACCTCACGTCGTTCAGTGCTGTGCGCACGTTGGCCGAGGGATAAGCTGCCGGATCAGTAGTTGGCGCTGTACCCTATCAGATGAAAGATGAGTGCGACGTAGAGCACGATCAGAAAAGCAAGCGCCAGCACCGCGCTCCAAATTTTTGCCACCCATCGCCGTTTGCTGCATAGCACCAACCACGCATTCCACAGCCCAACGGCCGCTGCACCGATAAACACAAGGCCCGAAAGCAAACGTAGCAAAATCAGAGGTCCATCCATTCGTGGCCCGATCCAGTCAAGATTCGTCTCTATCAGCTGCGCCAGGAAGACCCAGGCCAGCATCACGGCCACCACGAGAACCGCTGCGATCCGGACCAGCCGATGGGCTCTGGCGTCCGTCCCCGTGAGCTCGTATTTGACGCCATATCGCCGGCGCACAAGGGCTGAAGTCGGCCACGCAATCGTGGTCAAGGCGAGCGCGATCAGGGCTGTGATCCACAGCGGCAGCAACCATCCCGATGACCACCACCAAGGCACCGGCTCGAAGAGCATGAACGGATATTCATCGTACCCGAAACGCACTACGCGACCGTTCTCTACCTTTGCCGCCAAGCGGTCGCCGCCCGCAACATTGCGCCAGACGAAGGGCGCGATCTCGCGCCATTTTTTTGGCTGCTCGTCCGCGCCCTTCAGTTCGTTGACCGTGATAGTGCCGTCATCGTTGGCCGACACTTGGACTTCGCCCAGCAAATTGAGGAGCGAGAGAAAGGTGGTATGCGTGCGCCGAGTGAAGGTGAAGCGACCGGCCATGAGCTGCGCATGCTCCTTCGCGGTCTTCGCGTCTAACGAGCCTTCGGGGAGCGGACCGGGAAAGTAGCGGTCGCTGAATTCCTTGAAGAGCATCGTGCGGATCGGTCCCGCGGCGCCGTCTTTCCCGAGACTGTTAACGGAGATGTACAAGCCCACGCCGTCGTCGGGCAAAAGATTGAGCTCAGTGTGAAAGTATGTGGTATCGCCCCCATGGGTGATGACGCGATGACCGTTGATGTTGTTTTCGTAGAATCCGAGCAGCATCCGGTTGAGCGGCGGGATCACAGTCGCAGCGGTGCCGTGCATTTCCACAGCAGTGGATTCCTGTAAAATTCGGCCCGAGCCGAACGCGCCGTTTTGCAGATGCGCAATCATGAATGGCGCCATCGCGGTACCGCTAACAGAGAGCGAACCTGCCGGCGGAAGCGTCACCAGTTCAAACGGCTGGGGCTCGCCCGAGGCGACCTTGTAACCCTTCGACATGTCGGCCTGGAAACGCTCCGGCAACGGCTGTCGAAACGTTGCCTGGCTCATAGAAAGGGGAGCGAAGATTTTCTGCTCGACGTAGTCATCGAACAACATTCCCGACACGCGCTGTACGATGTATCCTGCGAGCCCTGCTCCGTAATTGGAATAAGCGGGCGTACTGCCTGCGTCTGTAACGCGCGGCGGAACCCAGTGTTTTAGCGCGGCCTCGAGCGTTGGCAGGTCTTTCGGATTGGCAATAATCAACGCGCGAATCGCTTCATCGAAGCCGGGCGTGTGGGTCATGAGATTGCGCAAGGTGATGGGTTTGCCGTTGCGCGGCGGAATGTTGAAATCCAGATAGCTGTTGACGTCTGCATCGAGGTCGAGCTTGCCTTGCTCAACCAGCTGCATCACCGCCGTCCAGGTGAACAGCTTGGAAACGGATCCGGCTCGGAAAAGAGTGCGCTCGGGATCGACCGGTTTGCGGGCCGCGACATCGGCGTAACCGTAACCTTTCGCCAGCAACACCTGTCCATCCTTGACTACGACCTCAACTGCGCCGGCTACATCGCCCCGCTGCAAGGCATAGGGTGTGAAGCCATAGAGCCAGGCTTCGACGTCCTCTTTTGTAAGAGCGTGAGCGGCGCGTGTTGGCACCTGTGGTATCTTCGCCCCTGTTT
>QHPP01000028.1 GCA_003219125.1 Verrucomicrobiota bacterium | reverse complement strand
ATCGATCAAAAACTGGTGCGTCTGGCCTCGAGACGGCATTGGCCGGAATTGATCCGCGCCGGCGTCAGGATTTTCGAATACCAACCGACCATGGTGCACGTGAAGTTGATGATTGTGGATGACATTTTCGTCTCGATCGGATCGGGTAATTTCGATAATCGCTCGGTTCGCTTGAACGACGAGGCCAATCTCGATGTATTGGATCGCGACTTCGCCGCACAGCAAACGCATCTTTTTGAAAACGACAAAAAACAGTCGCGGGAAGTGACTCCCGAGGAATTGCGCGGCTTACATTTTGCAAATCCGTTTCAGCAAGCCGCCGGTCTGGTCGCTCCGCAATTGTAACTTTGTCAGGTCGAGCGGAAGTCGAGACATCTC
Organism: Verrucomicrobiota bacterium; assembly: GCA_003219125.1. Classification (GTDB taxonomy): domain Bacteria; phylum Verrucomicrobiota; class Verrucomicrobiia; order Chthoniobacterales; family UBA10450; genus AV69. Next base: position 4,246 of record QHPP01000028.1, on the reverse strand, counting down.
TTGCAATTTCGCTCTACCAAAAAATTAGAGATTCCTCTACTACGCTCGGAATGACAAAAATGTTCAGCTCGGCGCTTGGCTGAAGCGTTCCTGTTATCTCGATCACCACCTATGAAATGCGGGATGACCTTCCTTCACTGCAACAAAGGTGCCCTGGCAGGTTGCACAAACTTTTCCATTGGCGCTCAAGGTTCCCTCCACCGTCGCCCGATCATCGGTTGATTTGACAACTTTCGCCGACAAAGAAACCGGCCCGTTTGATGGAGTCGGCCGTAACAGTTTGATCGCATAATCTGCGGTAACGGTACAGGGCGGATGGTCTGCGCCAGTTTTGTTCATCAAGTGCCAGGCCGCCGTCCAATTGCAGTGGCAGTCGAGCAGCGTGCCGATGATTCCGCCGTTCAAAACGCCAGGGAATGCCTCGTATTTCGGCTGCGGCATCCATTCCGCAACGACTTCTTCTCCTTTCGGAAAACTGCGAATGCGCAAGCCTTCGGCGTTGGCCGGTCCGCAACCCCAGCATGAATTGTTCGGCGCGTACTTTTCCTGGAGTGATTTATTCATTGCAGCGGCGCTCTGTGCGAGCCGAAATTAACGAAGCTCGGCGGTCATAGACCGCCGCTACAGATTCAAATTCACGCACCGTTTTTTGATCCGTCGGCGTAGGGTCGCCGCGCTGGCCCGGTGTAAAGTGATAACGGCCGGATCAAACGATTATTGTCCTGTTGCTCGACTACATGCGCGCACCAACCAGCAACACGCGAGGCGGCGAAGATTGGCGTATTCAGCGCCGGATCGAATCCCAACATTGTTAACACCGGCGCGGCGTAAAGATCGACATTCGCACACAAATGTTTTTCGCGCTCCATCGTTTGCTCGAGCTTCTCGCAAATCGGAATCCAATTTTCTTTGCCGGTGCGCTTGCCCAGGTCGCGCCCGATTTCGCGCATCGTCGGCACTCGCGAGTCGCCTTTTTTGTAAACGCGATGACCGAATCCCATGATCTTGGCTTTTTTCGCCAGTTGGTCTTTCAACCAATCTTCGGCGCGATCGGGGGTTTTAATTTCATCGAGCATTCGCATCGATTGTTCATTCGCGCCGCCGTGCAACGGTCCTTTCAAGGCGGCGCACGCGCTCGTCACCGCTGCGTAGATATCCGCCAGGGTCGATGCCGTCACCCGCGCGGCAAAGGTCGAGGCATTGAACTCATGATCCGCGTACAAAATGAAAATCGTGTCCATCATTTGGATCTGCCAGTCCTGCGGAACTTCACCGCGCAATTTGTAGAAAAGGCTGCCCGCCAGAGTCAGATCCTCGCGCTCCGGTAGTGGCTGTTCGCCGTGCGCGATACGATAGCCATCGGTGATCAAGCTCGAAACCTTCGCGATTAATCGAATCGATTTGCGAATGTTGGCCGCGTGCGAATGGTCGTTCAGTTCCGGATCGAACGCCCCCAGCATCGACACGCCCGTACGCAACATGTCCATTGGATGCGTCTCTTTCGGCATCAATCGCAGCGCATCCAGCACCTGCTTCGGCAGGGTGCGAGCCAAAGCGATTTCGGAGGTAAACTTATTGAGCTGCTTCGCATCCGGCAGCTCGCCGTTAAGCAAAAGATACGCGACCTCCTCGAAGCTCGCTTTCTCCGCCATCTCGTGGATGTCGTAGCCACGATACATCAGACCTGCGTTCGGATCGACCCAGCAGATTTGCGTCTCCCCCGCGATCACGCCGGCGAGGCCAGGACTGTAAGCCGGTTTGGATTCTTTAGCCGCCATTGAGGTGTTTCTTTACTCGCGAATGGCCCAGGTTCAACGGCCAAGATCGAGGCTGACGATTGGAGGGACACGCACTGTCGTGTCCCAAATTTTGGGCGCCGACCCGCCGTCGCACGGCTATGGCGTGGCAGGCAGCGCGGCGCCCTCCATTTATAGATTACGTGCGCCGGACCAGATTGCCGCCTTGGGATCGTAATCGAGCAATTGGTAAAGTTCTTCCCGCGTTTGCATTTTCTCCAGCCAATCGCGCTGACTCCCGCGCCTTTTCAAGTCGCGCAAAAATTCCGCCGTCGATTTCATGGACACACGAAACGCGCTTTGCGGAAAGATCACCATCCGATAACCCAGCTCACGCAATTCATCGAATGAGAGCAGGGGCGATTTCCCGAATTCGGTCATGTTCGCAAGCAGCGGGACCTCCACTTCCTTGGCTAAATCGCGAAACTCTTCTTTCGTTTGCAATGCTTCCGGAAAAATCGCGTCGGCGCCGGCAGCGACGTAAGCCTGCGCTCGCTTTACCGTGCCGTCGAAATTTTCAATCGCCCGCGCATCCGTCCGCGCGATCACCAGAAAATCCTTATCGCGTTTCGCCGCCACGGCTGCCGCAATCTTCTCCTCGATGTCGGTTGAAGCGACCAGCGATTTTCCCGCCAGATGCCCGCACCGCTTGGGAAATTCCTGATCCTCCAGATGACAGCCAGCCAATCCCGCGCTTTCCAATTCGCAGATCGTGCGCGCAGCGTTTTCGACGCCACCAAATCCCGTGTCCGCATCGACAATCGCGGGAATTTTCACCGCTTTGGCGACAAAACCGGCAAGTAACGTGACCTCGCTTAGAGTTAGCAACCCGATATCCGGCAATCCCGCGGTGCAATTCGCCAGTCCAGCGCCGCTAATATAAACCGCATCAAATCCGGCGCGCTCCACCTGCCGCGCGATCGACGCGTTCGGCACACCAGGCATCGCCACGCAATCCTTCGCGATCAATTCGCGCAATCGCGCCGCCTTCGTTTCGTTTGTCATGTCGAGCGAAGTCGAGACATCTCTGGCTATTTTTCGTTAGGACATCCGCAGCAGCTTCATCAAATGATGCACCCCACTCTCCTCCTCGAGCGCCCAGGCACATTGCAAAATTCTCGCGCAATGATCCCGTCCCAGCGCTGGCGCGACCAGATGCAAAAATTTTCGCTCCAGCTCGACGTCCGAGACCGGATTTTTCGCGTTGCCCACCGGGTAATCGACACGCTTGGTCAAAGTGTGGCCATCTTTCAACGTGACATGCACGATATTCGCCACCGCGCCCGGATAAAGCGCACTTAACTCGGCATTGCGTGTCACCTTCACGTTCTCCAAAAATTTCCAAATCGCCGGATCGGTAAATCGCGGGGGCTGAAATTGTCTGTCGGTCAGTTCGCCGTCGACCAACGCGATCGCGGTAATGTATGGCAAACTGTGGTCGGCGGTCTCGCGCGTTTCCGGTTTCCATTTTTCCGGCTCGCTGCCGATAATATCGACCGACGCATCATGCGATTCAATATTCACCGAAGCGATTTGCGAGACGTCGCCGATTTGTTCGCGCAAAAACAATGCCGCTTCGATCGCACTCTGGCTGTGATATTCGGCCGGCCAGTATTTGATGCTCGTATTCAAAATCATCGACGCTGGTCCCTGCGGATTTTGTGGAAACGGAACCGCGAACTTTTCACCAACATTACCCAGCGAAACGCCGAGTTCTTTCTCGAATCCCATTTGTCCTTCGAAAATTGGAGCCGGCCCGGTCATTCCTGCGCGGGCGAGCAGCGCCGAGTATACTCCATGCCGCGCTGCGTTCGCGAACGCCACGCCTTTCCAATGCGAAAGTTCGCCGACGCGCGCCTGTCGCATTGCCGCGCAGGCCACGCCCGCAATGTTGACCGCGTGCCGCGTTTTTTCCCGATCAAGTTTCATCAACTTCGCCGACGCTAGCGCAGTCGAGAATGCCCCGTAGGTCACATGGTCCCAGCCCCGCGCACGAATGCTAGCCGCGTCGCACAAACGGCATTGCACTTCATAGGCTAGCGCGATCGCGGTAATGGCGGCGCGTCCATTCGCGCCCACGCTCTCAGCTACCGCCAGCACCGCGGAAATGTTGTCGCTCGGATGCGCCGGTTCCTTCGAAAGATAGGTGTCGTTGTAATCGAAATACCGGATGCAACAGCCGGTTGCGAATGCCGCCCAATCCGGCGGCGCTTGATGATGCGTGCCGATAATGGTCGCGCCATATTTCGCGGAAAATTCCGACGCGACTTCCCGTGCGATCCGGCAGGGCTCTTCATGCCATGCGCCGAGCGCGCAACCGATCGAATCGATTACCCGCCGTCTCACTTCGTGCACAGTTTCGCGCGACAAGTCTTCGAAACGCAGGGCGCGAGTGTATTCGGCAAATTGATGAGCGAGCGATTTTGTCATAAGAAATTTGAAGCTGCAAT
>QHPP01000027.1 GCA_003219125.1 Verrucomicrobiota bacterium | reverse complement strand
GAGTTGATGACGCTACTGAAGATATCCGGAAGGAAATTTGCGACGCGAAAATCGCCGGCATTGCCGTAGATCTGGCTACGCCAGACGGGATTTCAAAATGCATCCACGCTGCGCCGGCCGTCGATGTTCTTGTCAATAACGTGGGCGTATACGAGCCGAAGCCGTTCGAGCAGATCACCGATGATGATTGGCGCGAGATTATCAAGACAAACTTTATGAGCGGAGTGCGCCTCTCGCGCTACTATCTGCCGCGCATGAAAGCGACAAACTGGGGTCGCATCATTTTTATTTCCAGCGAGTCTGCCATCAACATTCCGGTGGAGATGATCCACTACGGAGTCACCAAGACGATGCAGGTGGCGCTTGCGCGAGGATTGGCCGAGACGACGGCGGGCGCGGCCGTTACTGTTAATTCGGTGCTTGCTGGCCCCACTCGTTCAGAAGGCGTTGAGAAATTTCTTATCGACATGGCACGAGCGAAAAACATCACCCCCGAAGAGATAGAGAAGGAATTCTTTCGGACGACGCGGCCCAGCTCCCTTTTGCAACGTTTCGCCACGACCGATGAAGTCGCCGCGTTGGTGACGTTCGTTGCCAGCCCTCTCTCGTCGGCAATCAATGGCGCGGCGCTGCGCGTCGAAGGCGGCGTCGTGCGCTCGATTTTTTAACTACGGCGCAAAATCATGATGCGGGGACTGTTGTATGGCCGGGGTGGATCGCGTCGCCCCGGCCTGCCGCTTCATGAACCTTTGCCATTTAATTTTCCTCAGTTGTCATTTCCCTGTTAGAGGTGGCTTTGATTGAATCTTTGTTTCGGCGATTTCAAGCAATGAGCCGCTAGAAGCGGTTCGCAGCCGGATGTTAATCTCCGATTTTAAGGTGCGATGGACCGGGCATTTGGCCGCAATCTCCATCAGTTTTGCGCGCTGTTCCGGCGTCAACGCACCGCTCAGCCCAATCTCGACATCGATCCGGTCGAGCATCCCCTTTTTCGTCTCGCACTCGGCGCAATCTTGCGCATGAATGCGCGAGTGGCGAAGTGAGACGCTTATGTTTTCCAACGGCCACTTTTTGTTGCGCGCGTACAAGCCGACCGTCATCGATGTGCATGCCCCCAGTCCGATGAGCAGATAATCGTACGGCCCAGGCGCGGCATCACCGCCACCGACAGCGACCGGCTCGTCAGCACGCAATTGATGTGGCCCGCTGACGATCTCCTGGAGAAACCCGCTTGCGTTGCCGCGCACCACCACGTCGGCCGGTTTTCTTCCAGTTGCTTCAATTGTATTCATAATAGTCCTTGTTTCCGTTTCATTGTCCGGACTAACGAGCTGGAAGCGAGCGCCGCTATGGGCGCCCACCTCCATTCCTCCCTCTCTCCTCCAAATTCGCAAACGGATTTTATCAGGTAACTGCGGATTTGTTTTCAGTGGTAGAACAAGAGAAGCCCGAGAAAGCCGACCAGAATCCCGAGCACAGGGCTGAGAACAACGAACCAGAATGCAGGGTCCCAGCCGGAGTCGGTGATGGTATTGGATTTTGTTCTAGTCATTTTCTTTCCTAGTTAGTTGCTCGCAACACGCCGCAACCCTAAAGCTTGCAGGGTGTCCGCATTAAGATTCCCGGTCACGCGCAAGCCATGGTCACTCTGATAACGCACGACAGCGCGACGAGTTTGCGCGCCGAAGACGCCGTCAATTTCTCCCCGGTAATAACCTTGTTGCGCTAACTGCTCCTGGACGGCCGCAACCGTGGAATCCGCAGATTGCTCCGACGACCCGTAGGCGCCCTGGCCGTAATAATCGGCGTCGCCGCCTTCATAAACGCCGGGATCGTAGTCATACGGATAGTAATCGAATGGGTAGTAGCCGTAGCCGTACGGATACCAATAATCGTACGGATAGAATCCTGTGTCATAGATGAACCAGAAGCCGTTGACGAAATGGCAACGATGTCCATGCCACCAATGATCACGACGCCGGTCCCAATCGCGATGCCAATCGGCTGAGCGACGGGCAAAGACACGCTCGCGCCCGACGTTTAAACCGCGGTTTTCGAAACGATTCCTGGAATCATTTCCGTTTCGTGTGAGGCGGGTTTCTCGACCATTAACTGTTCGAGATCCATCGAAGCGACGATTGGCCGTCCCAGTGGTAAACTGGCGACTGCGCGCAAACGTGCGATCAGCAGGAACAAAGCGCGGTTGACGAAATGCCGTCGGCGCTTGGTACGATGAGAAGCGTGTTACGGGCGCCATGTAGCGTCCGCCGCCAAAATTACCGCGCGGTGCGGAGTGGAATGCTGGAGCGGCAGCGTGTGCTGGAGCTGGCTGCGCGGCCATGGCAAAGCCTCCGCCGCCTCCACCTCCGTGATGACCTCCCGCTTTCGCTTGCGCAATCATGGCCGCACTTGCGAGGAGCGCGACCCAGTAGAATTTAGTTTTCATGATTTTGATTTCCTTTGCGTTGTTGTTTTAAATTCATTGTCTCCTTGGCTTAACGAAGGCCGCCCGCCGCACGAAGCGTTTCGCCGGTGATCCACGCGGAGTCGGACGAAGCGAGAAAGACCGCAACGGGAGCAATGTCCGCGGGTTGCCCAATGCGACCGAGTGGCGTCTGTGCTTCAATGCTTTTGCGAAGATCACCTTGGTCGAAGCCGGCTGCGCGCACTCCTTCCGTTTCCACCATGCCGGGATTGATGGCGTTGACGCGGATTTTGCGCGGACCGAGCTCCTTGGCCAGCGTTCTGGTGATGGCGTCGACCGCGCCTTTTGTCCCTGTGTAAACCGACGAACTCGGCGGCGTCAATGACGTGACGGCCGAACTAATATTTATAATGTTGCCGCCAGTGGAGTCGAAATGCTTGACCGCTTCCTGCGTGGCGAGGAGCAGGCCGAGGACATTTATGTCAAAGTGTTTGTGGAATTGCTCCTCGGTGATCTCTTCAAGTGGCGACCAGTCGTAAACTCCAGCGTTGTTGACCAGGATGTCGATCTTGCCGAAGGCCTTCTTTGCTGCGGAAAAGAGTCGTTGGATGTCCGCCTTCTTGGCGACGTTCGCCTGCACCGCGATCGCTTTGCCGCCGCGCTTTGCGATTTCGTCAACGACGCGATCTGCGCCTTCTTTTGACGAGGCGTAATTGACAACGACGGCTGCACCTTCGGCCGCGAATTGTTTTGCGATGTCGGCGCCGATTCCTTTCGACGCACCTGTTACGACTGCGATCTTTCCTGCAAGTTTTCCATTTTTCATTGTCTGCCTTTCATTTGGTTGTCTCAAAGTGGTACTGTATTTGTTTAGCAATCCGCATAAGCCGGAACGAGCTGATGGTTTTGGTCTGTCGAGAAGTGCCCCGGGGGTGGCACGCGGTCGCCTCTGATTTCTGCCGGTCGCAACCCGAGCTGGCTGATGTGCTCTTCCACCAGATCGGGCAGAAACAAATGCGGAAAAGCTAATTCCCACGCCTTTACTTCTTCCTCGTCGAGGACGATTCGAACAAGATCGCCCAAGTCTGGGTAGGTCCGCTCGTACTCTTCCTGCAATCGGTTTTTTAATTTCGAAACCGCATTAACGACTATCTGGGGGAAAACTGGTGCTGGATCAGGGTATTGGTCAGTCTTCATAGGTTTTTGTTCTTCGATTTCGGGTCTGTTTGTATTTGACTGGTCGTCTATAAATTTGGCAAAAAAAGAGATACTCATGTGGACGTGATAGCGGCCGGTTTGGCACCCAGCACATCCATCGCTATTCCTTTAAAGTTCCGGAGCAATTCGAGGTCGTTTTGAATGCGAGCCTGGGCGAGCGTGCCATGGTAACAAGCAAAGAGCGTCTTCGCTTTCGCTTGGGGATCCGGTGCCTCAATCAAGCCTTGCGCATGAGCGTCCCGAATCGCCGACTCAAAATATTTTATCTTCCGATCCAAAATGCGGTCCACTGTATCGCGCACGACCTTGTCCTGCGTGCTCACCTCGCTCCCGATGCTTAAGAGAGGGCATCCAAGGATGGAGCCGCACTCTTGTTGAAGCTCGGCCAGGCGGTCGTGTACATGATCGAAGTAGCGATCGAATCGCTCGAGAGGGGGAATTGTGGGCGAAAAAAGAG
>QHPP01000026.1 GCA_003219125.1 Verrucomicrobiota bacterium | reverse complement strand
GCGCGGTTACGTCGATGACAAAAAGCTTGGCGTTACTGGCGGCAGCGGCGGCGGTTTGCTCACCAACTGGGTAATCACGCACACGCAGCGGTTTGCCGCCGGCGTGGCTCAGCGCGACATCGCGAGCTGGGAACACTGGTGGTACACCGCCGACTTCACCCTCTTTCAACCGAACTGGTTCAAAGCCGCGCCCTTCGATGATCCCAACGATTTCAAGGCGCGCTCGCCCATTAGTTATATTAAGAACGTGAAGACGCCGATGATGTTCGTGCTCGGTGAAAGCGACACGCGCACGCCGCCTGGGGCCGGTGGCGAGGAAATGTTCCGCGCCCTCAAGTTTCGCAAAGTGCCGACGGTGATGGTGAAGTTCCCGGGCGAATCCCACGAGCTCTCCCGCTCCGGGCAACCGTGGCACCGGGTCGAACGGCTCGAGCACATCGTTGGCTGGTTCGATAAATGGCTCACGGGCGCAAGTAAACCGGAGTACGACGTCGCACAGGAAGTCACAGTAAAACCGAAGGGCGACGCTGAGACAAAGCGGCCGTAGAAGGCCCCCATTCAATGCCTACGTTGTTGGGGCCGCTTGCTCGAGGACGCGATTCAGTCGATCAACGTCAACTGGTTTTACCAGATGCGCGATAAAGCCTGCATTCTTTGTGCGGGCGAGATCTTCATCCATTCCATAACCGCTGAGCGCGATCCCGCGCAGGCCGTAGTCACGCGTAAGCTCATTCATTAGGTCGATGCCATTGCCATCAGGCAATCCGATGTCGCTGATGACGAGATCGAACTCCCGATTCGCGGCAAAGCCCTGAGCCGCTTCCACCGTGCTCGCAGTCACGACATCGTGGCCTTGCTTGCGCAGTATACGCCCGAGCACTTCCAGGGTTGCCTGATTATCCTCCACCAGCAGAAGTCGATAAATGTGATGCGAATTTGATCGCACTGCCGGCCGTGAGACATCTCCAGCCGAATCTGCGACCACAGTTGCCAGGTCTACCGTGAACGTCGCCCCTCGGTCTGCCCCAGCACTGGCGACATTGATCGTCCCACCGTGCTGTTCGACGATAGTTTTGGAAATTGACATTCCCAAACCCAGCCCGTTCGACGCGGAACTCGGAACCGCGTCCGCTTGCACGAACGCCTCAAAGACCAAGCCTAGGAACTGAGATTCGATACCTATACCGGTATCTGTGAATTCGAGACGAATCTCGCCGGTCCTGGGGTTGGTGGTGCGCACGATGATTTCTCCAGCGGCCGGCGTGAACTTGATCGCGTTTTTCAAGATGTTCCAGAATACCTGATGCAGCCGGCCCGAGTCGGCCAGGACATAATGTGCGGAAGCGTTTAGTTCGAATTGAAGCTTGATCTGTTTTGCGCGTGCGTCACTGCGCACGATCTGTTCAGCGTGCACGAGAAGTGAATGAACATTGGTGGGCTCGAGCTGAAGTTGGAGCGTCCCACGGGAAATTCGAGTGAGATCAAGCAAATCATCGATGAGTCGCGCTTCCAGCTCCACGTTGCGGCGCATCATGCCGAGTTGTTCGCGGTATTCGGGCTGAAGCGCCGTTTCCCGTTCTAACGCCGCCGCGCACATGAGCACCGGTGTAAGTGGTGTCCGCAATTCGTGCGATAACGCCGCGAGAAACTTATCTTTCGCCCGATTTGCATGTTCCGCTTCCGCTTGCGCTCGTTTCACGTCGTCAATTTCCGTATTGGAACCGATCCACATCAGGACGCGACCGGCTGCGTCGCGCATCGCGTTAGCCCGCGAAATATGCCAGCGCCATTCGCCGTCGGCGCGACGTAACCGATGTTCGAATTCGAAAGACTCGCCCATCTCGATCGAGTGCTTCCAGCGCCGTAGGTTTTCGGGCACGTCGTCGGGATGCATGAATGGTATCCAGCCCCAGTCGCGAATTTGTTCGAAAGGCAGCCCGGTAAATTCCATCCACTGACGGTTGAAGTAGTCCACGTCGCCGTTCGGTCGCGCGGTAAAGATCTTTTGCGGCATCGACTCGGCCAGAAAACGAAATCGCTCGGCGCTTTCACGCAGAAGCGACTCGCTTTTCTGCAATCGTTCGTAGGCCTGCTGTAACTCCGCGGCACGGCGCCAGTCGTACGCGCGCAGGGCAATCTCCGCTTCCATGTGCTCGGCACGCGCTTCAAGCATCCGCCAGCCTTCCTCAGCTTTGCCTTGGAGAGCTTTCGCGCGGACAAAAACGGTCACATCCTCAACTCGATGGATAATGAAAATCAATTCGCCGTTATCGGAAAAAACAGGCGAATTAATCGGGCTCCAAAACCGCTCCTCAAATCCGCCGCCCTGATTTTCTGGCCGGCGCACCGGGTAACGTTGCACCTTCATGACGTCGGCAGTGCGCTTGGTTTTCACGCGCTCGAGCGAGGCTCGTAAATTGCGGACTCCGTCGGCTGCGGGATCCTTCGGGTCGTCGGGAAACACTTCGAATAGTTTCCGACCCATGATGTCTGAGCGTTCGGTCATAGTGGCTCGCAAATACGCCTCGCTTACCGCCACGATCGAGAACTCGTGCGGTGTCAACACGAGGTAAAGTCCCGGGGCCGACTCAAAGAGGACGCGAAACGGCATGGTTTTGTCGTCCTTCACCGGGCAACTCACGTCTTTCGCAAGCGCGGAATCGGACTGGTCTTCACCAGGCATTGGCCCAAAATGCAGCGTGTTTCGTGCGAGCTGGCGCATCAATTTGTCTCTTACGGCCAAAAGCGCGAAAACATTGACTACGTTATTGCCATTTCCGATGAATGAGTGAAGAAATTCGGCAGTCTTGTTCCAGGGCCCAAACAAGCTCAGCAGTTATGAAAGCAATCATCGGAGCAGTTCTATCTCTCTTCTTTGGCGGCGTGTTGTGCGCTGACAATGTTGTTTTTGAGTCCGGACCGAAAAAAGTTCAGTTGCTCGAACTTTTTACCTCCGAGGGATGCAGCAGTTGTCCACCGGCGGAAGCGTCGCTCGCGCAGCTGGTGAAAGATTCACGATTGTGGCGCGCGTTTGTTCCAATCGCTTTTCACGTCGATTACTGGGACAGGCTGGGTTGGAAGGATCCGTTCGCCTCTCCGGAATGGACGAAACGACAACGTGTTTATGCCGCTGAGTGGAATGCCGAAAGCGTTTACACGCCGAATTTCGTTTTGGATGGGCGCGAATGGGAAAATGCCACCATTCCGGTAGTAAATGTCGAAGCTCCCGGAATCCTGAGAGCGACGGTGCGAGGTGACAACAACGTGCTCGTCAACTTCGACCCGGCCAAGGGAAAAACAGGCGATTTCGAGGTCTATCTCGCCCGTCTTGGTTTCGGCATAAACATTAATGTCCATGCCGGCGAGAACAACGGCCGCAGCTTGCGTCACGATTTTGTTGTTCTTTCCCTGATTCACGAAAAACTCGGCCCGGTCCCGCAGGAACTTCATTTTCCTTCTTCGGCGGTTGAGGCTGCAAGCCGCCCCGATCGTATCGCATTAGCTGTCTGGATTACAAACGCAGGCGACATCAGACCTCTTCAGGCTACCGGCGGCTTTTTACCAACGAATCCCAGCGATACGCATTGACGAGTCATTCATCGCCACCGCCGAGGCTCATTTCGGTGGTGGGGACAAAGCCGAGCTTTTCGTAGAGGCCGCGACCATCAACGGAAGCGTGGAGGACGAGACCGTCGAGCTGTTGCTCGCGCGACCAGGCGATTATCTGCGTCATCAAAAGTTGGGCAAGGCCACGTCTGCGCCATTCCGGTTCGGTGAAAACGTTAACGATTAATCCCTGCCGGCCTTCCGCGATCGTGATCTCACCGTTTTTGTGACGAATGGGAAATGGCGGAACTTCCCGAATGATGACGCCCGCGCCCGCGATAATTTTTTGCGGAGCATTGCGTTCGCTCACCAGCCAGCCGAAATAATCGCCGGAAGCGAGCGCTTTACCCAAAAGATCGAGTGCTTTTGTCCGGAACGACTCGAACAATTCGTCCGGAACCAGGCCCATGTCCTGAAACATGCGGGCGCGATGCCAGCCGATTATGGCGGCATCGTCCGGGGTGGCCGGGCGGATGTGAAATTCCTGCGACACAAAAGCAAAAGCTGTGTCGCGGCAACCACCCTTGCAAGCAAAGACGGCTCGATTCGGCCCGGTTATTCCGATAAGAACAGCGAGGAAAGTTCTTGTTCGCACAATCATGGCTGATCTCGAGACTCAGATTGAAAAATTGTCAGCGGCGATTGCCGCTTTGGAATTGCAGAGAACTAATCTGGGCGATGCGGCTGTCGATCCGGCGGTAGCGGTGTTGCGGGAGCAATTAGCGCAACTCGAGACGGGTCGCGCCCCAACAGGGGACGAGCGCAAGCTTGTTACGATTGTGTTCGCTGACGTTTCGGGATTTACCGCGCTTTCTGAAAAACTAGATCCCGAAAAAGTTCGTGAATTAATCAACGCCTGCTTCGACTGGCTGGTGCCGGTGGTGCAAAAATACGACGGCACCATCGACAAGTTCATTGGCGACGTGATCATGGCGTTGTTTGGCGCGCCGGTGGCGCATGAGGACGATGCCGAACGCGCCTTGCGGGGCCGCTCTTGACATGATGGACGCGATCGTTGCGTTCAATCACGCTAACGAGACCGCCCTTGGTCTG
>QHPP01000025.1 GCA_003219125.1 Verrucomicrobiota bacterium | reverse complement strand
CCCATCCTTTTGCCGCGCTTTTACAGCAGCGCATCGTCGTCCTCGATGGCGCGATGGGAACGACTTTGCAGCGCCTCGGCCTAACCGAAGCGGACTATCGCGGCGAGCGTTTTCGCGATTGGAAAGGCAAGGATCTTAAAGGCGCGATCGAACTTTTGCTGCTGACGAAGCCACAGTCGGTCGAGCGCGTGCACGAAGAATATCTTCGCGCCGGGGCCGATGTGATTGAGACCAATACTTTCAGTGCGACCACGATTGGCCTGCATGAATTTCTTTTTGCCAGCAAACCAAACAATGGCCGCAAAGATCCGGAATTTTTCGAGCGCGTCGTTCACGACGTTGGCCTGCGCGATACAACCCGGGACCGCATCGCTTTCTCCCGATGTCAACGATCCCGGATTTCGCGCCGTTACATTCGATCAAATTAAACAGAGTTATCGCGATCAAATCGAGGCCTTGCTGGCAAGCGGGGTGGACTTGTTACTGGTTGAAACGGTCTTCGACACTCTCAATGCCAAGGCGGCGTTATTCGCGATTGCAGAAGCATTCGAGCAAAATGCTCGCACTATTCCGCTGATCGTTTCTGGCACGATAACGGACCGTTCCGGCCGCACTCTGAGCGGCCAAACCCTCGAAGCATTTCTCACTTCCATCGCGCACGCGAATCCACTGGTTGTCGGATTGAACTGCGCGCTGGGGCCTGATGAAATGAATCCTTTCATCGAAGAGCTGGCACGGGTCGTGCCAACATTCGTCAGCGCTTACCCGAATGCCGGACTTCCCGATCCGCTTTCCGAAACCGGATTTCCGGAAACACCGGAGACATTCGCCCCGAAAGTCCTGCAGTGGGCGCGTAACGGTTGGTTAAACATGGTCGGCGGCTGTTGCGGAACAACCCCGGCGCACATCGCGGCGTTCGCAAAACAGGCGCGCGAACTTCCGCCGCGTGTAATTCCACCGGACGCACGTGAATTCCCCAAAGACGATCGCGTCCTGGATCAATCTGAAATCCGCGATCCGCAATCGTCAATTTCGCTTCAGCTTTCCGGGCTCGAACCCCTTAACATCACGCCCGACTTTGGATTCGCCGTCATCGGTGAGCGCACGAATATCACTGGTTCGCCGAAGTTTTCGAAACTGATTCTGGCCGGCGATTTCGAAGGCGCAGTCGCGATTGCGCGCCAGCAGGTCGCGAATGGAGCAAATATTATCGACATCAATGTCGACGAAGGAATGCTCGATTCGGAGGCGACGATGACGCGTTTCCTAAATCTCGTTAGCAGCGAACCGGAAATCGCGCGCGTGCCGGTTATGATTGACAGCTCGAAATGGAGCGTCATCGAAGCCGGCTTGAAATGCGCCCAGGGGAAAAGCGTGGTCAACTCGATCTCGCTCAAGAATGGCGAAGAAGAATTCCTGCGCCAGGCCCAATTGGTCCGCCGGTATGGCGCGGCGGTAATCGTGATGGCCTTCGATGAGCGCGGGCAGGCCGATAATCTTGAGCGCAGAATCGAAATCTGCCGGCGCGCTTACGATTTACTGCGACGCCTCGATTTCCCCGCCAGCGATATTATTTTCGATCCTAATGTCCTTACCGTTGCCACCGGACTGGAGGAGCACCGCAATTACGCCGTCGATTTCATTGAAGCAACGCGTTGGATCAAAGAGAATTTGCCCGGCGCAAGAGTGAGCGGCGGCATCAGTAACATTTCATTCTCGTTTCGCGGTAACAATGCCGTCCGCGAAGCGATGCACGCCGCGTTTTTGTATCATGCGATTCGGGCTGGTTTGGACATGGGAATTGTGAATGCAGGTCAGCTTGCGGTTTACGAAGAGATCGAAGCGGAGCTGCGCGAACGAGTGGAGGACGTGCTCCTGAACCGACGCGCCGATGCGACGGAGCGGCTGGTTGATTTCGCCGACCGCGTGCAAGCGAAAGTGAAAGAGCCAGTGCAGGAAAAAGCCTGGCGCTCTGCTCCGGTGGAGGAACGGCTCAAACACGCGCTGGTGCAGGGCGTGGTCGATTTCATCGAAACCGATACCGAAGAAGCGCGCCGTAAATTTTCCAAACCCCTCCAGGTAATCGAAGGGCCGCTCATGGCTGGAATGAGTGTGGTGGGCGATTTGTTTGGCGCCGGCAAAATGTTTTTGCCGCAGGTGGTGAAGTCGGCCCGGGTCATGAAAAAAGCGGTGGCGTATTTGATGCCGTTCATGGAAGCGGAAAAGACGGCGGCCGCGAAAGCGCAGGCGCGCATTGTCATGGCCACAGTCAAAGGCGACGTCCACGACATCGGCAAAAACATCGTTGGCGTCGTGCTGCAATGTAACAACTACGAAGTGATCGACCTCGGGGTGATGGTGCCGGCGGCTAAAATTTTGGAAACCGCGCGCGCGATCAGCGCAGACGTTATTGGCTTGAGCGGCCTCATTACCCCTTCGCTCGATGAAATGGTGCATGTCGCGCAGGAAATGGAACGGGAAAAATTTCGTGTCCCGCTCTTGATCGGTGGAGCAACCACCAGCCGCGCGCATACCGCGGTAAAAATCGCGCCGCATTATCAATCCAGCACCGTGCATGTGCTCGATGCTTCGCGCGCGGTCGGGGTAGTAAATAAGCTGATCAATCCGGACTCGGCGAAATCTTTTGATCAAGAAACCCGAGTCGATTACGAACAATTACGGGCGGAACATTCGGCAAAGGTTAGTCAGCGCGACTTGCTAACGATCACCGAAGCGCGCCGGAATGCACCAAAGTTTGATTGGGAAAACTACACTCCGCCGAAGCCAGAGTTTTCAGGAACACGGATTTATTCTTCTGATCCGGGGAGCGCAGGCTGCCAGCCTGCGGTTGCCCCCCAGAAAATTTCGCTCGAGACACTCATTCCCTTTATCGATTGGTCGCCATTTTTTCACACTTGGGAATTGCGCGGCCGTTACCCCGCCATTTTAGATGACCCGACCTTCGGTAAACAGGCGCGCGAACTTTTTGATGATGCGCAAAGATTGTTCACAAAAATTATAGAGGAGAAACTAGTTCAGGCGCGCGGTGTCATTGGGTTCTGGCCGGCGACCGCGGTCGGCGATGACGCTGAGCTGTTTACCGACGACCTGCGCTCAACCCGACTCACGACTTTGCATTTCTTGCGACAGCAAATGCGGAAACCGAGCGGACAATTCAATCTTTGCCTGGCCGACTACGTTGCGCCAAACGGCGGTCATAGACCACCGCGACAGGACTACATCGGAGGCTTTGCTGTAACCGCGGGCATTGGCGCGGACGAAGTCGCGGCAAAATTCAAAGCCGCCCACGATGATTACAACGCGATCATGTTGAAAGCGCTGGCGGATCGATTGGCCGAAGCGTTCGCCGAATATGCACACAAACTTGCGCGCGAGGCCTGGGGATTTGGGCGCGACGAAAACCTGGCATCGGAGGATTTGATTCGCGAAAGATATCGCGGAATTCGACCCGCCGCCGGTTATCCGGCGTGTCCCGATCATACAGAGAAACGTACGCTTTTCGATTTACTCGAGGCAGAGAAAAACTGCGGCATCAAGCTCACGGAATCGTTCGCGATGCATCCGGGTGCGAGTGTGAGCGGACTTTATTTCTCGCATCCGGAAGCCAAATATTTCGGGGTGGGAAAAATTGCGCACGACCAGGTGGAAGACTATGCCGCGCGCACGGGCGCATCGGTTGGGGAGATCGAAAAACGCCTGGCGCCGAATCTTGCGTACGAGCCCAGAAAATGACGATGACAAATGGTCCGAGCCGGACGGCGTTGAAGCTCAAAGGAATGACGAAACCGGAATGATGAAAATCAACAGCACTGCTGATTCGATCATTTGAGTATTGGGACTTTCCTTCGTCGTTCAGCGCGAGCCCGGCTCGGATCATTCCTGCTCCGTTATTTCTCATCCTTGCTGGCTGAGCCCTAAATTTCCGGATGCGAAGATTGGTTCGTAATGGTAAGCATCGTTTCACAAAACGGGGCGTAGCTTAGCTTGGTAGAGCGCGTGGTTTGGGACCACGAGGTCGCAGGTTCAAATCCTGTCGCCCCGAGAAATTTGCGTGGAACCACCTCGATATCTATTCGTAAAATGACCGGCAGATTTTTTTTAGTTGCACCTCCGTTATTGATCATAGCAGCGTCTGTATTCGCGCAGGCGGCGGTTTCTAGTTCAACCCATCCGCAAGAAAGTCCGGTCCCGCAGATTTCGCCAACACCGCCGCAGAACGAAGGAACCGCACCGCGTATTCCTGCGATCGAGGAGTTGGATCAAGCGTTCAAGCAAAGTTCGCTTGGAAAAGCGGCGGACGAAGCGCGCCTGCATGCGCAATGGCGGGAGCTTTCCAATCGCATTATTAATGATCGCGACTTGGTGGACGCACGGGCGAATGCGGGCAAGGCAACGACGGATTTGGAAAAACGCCGGCGACTGCGTGCCTATTATACGATGTTTTACGATCGGATGCGCACACAAGCAGCCTCGCAAGAACTTAAAAGCTACATCGACACGCACAAAACGCAGCATTTGGGCTTGCTCGCACAAAACCGCGTCCGGCCCTCGCCTGCTCCTGCTGCAACTGCCTCACCCAAACCCATAGTGCGACCACCGGAACCGCCTTTGCCGCAATAACGCTAAGGGAGAGGGCGACTTGGCAGTCGCTTCTCCCAGTGAGAGTCGGAATCGTTTAAGCGACGCCCCTAACTGGAGGTTTTTCTACAGGCGAGTCAACATTTAGATGTCGCATATGCAACACCTGAATATTAAGTTCGAAATTTGTCGATAGCTTTGACCCTGTTGGCTGTTGACTAACGATTGATGGATGAAGGACCCGACTCGCTCCCCGAAGTTTAGGCCCTGATAGAGCGGAACGCATTGCCAAGGCGAAAGTAATGAGGCGCTTGCCGGCGGTGCGTGCCGAGCTATTCTAAACGCTCCGCATCCTGGCGCGTTCGTCTAGTGGTTAGGACACAGCCCTCTCAAGGCTGG
>QHPP01000270.1 GCA_003219125.1 Verrucomicrobiota bacterium | reverse complement strand
TCTGGAACCAAACGGCGTCGCCGTCGTGGTGGAAGCGAAACATCTCTGCATGATGATGCGCGGAGTCGAGAAGCAGAACTCGATCATGAAAACTTCCTGCCTGCTCGGTGCTTTCAAAGACGACGCGCGCACGCGGTCTGAGTTTCTCTCGCTGCTGAAAGACTAACTGGATGATAGGCTTCCAGCCTGTCTCGGACGACAGGCATCTTGCCTTTCGAAGTCGCGCGTCGCCAAGTTGGAAGCGTGGCGGCCGAGTCAGGCAAGGTGCCTGACTTCCAAAGCGCATCTTGCCCGTCGAGTTTTGTGTTTCGCCGGGCTGGAAGTCTGGCGGCCAAGTCAGGCAGAATGCCCAACTTCCATGCGTCATTTGCACGATTTCTCGTCGTGGCGTTTGCTCCATCATGCTGTTGACCGTCAGCAAACGCGTCGAATTCTCCGCTTCGCGGCGGTTGTTTGCACCGAAATTTTCCGCAGAAGAGAACCGCAAGCTTTTCGGTGAAGAAAGCAGCGCGCGTTACGGCACCGGCCGCAACTATGTCGCCTACTTTGTATTCAGTGGTCAACCCGATACCACCACCGGGATGCTGATCAACATCAGCGAAATTAAAGAACGCGCCGGTCAAATCATTCACGACCGCTACGACCATCGCTTTTTGAACGAAGATAACCCCGCGTTCGACGAGAAGGTGCCGACAGCCGAGAATGTTTGTCGGCAGCTTTTCGATGATGTCGCACCGCTTTTTGGCCGCGATCCGGCGAAGCTTGTTGCAGTGCACCTGCGGGAAACTCCGGAGCGCAGCGCAACCGCTTATGCCGACGGCGCGATTGAAGCAAATTACTGGTTCGATTTCTCCGCTGCACGCCGAACAATCTCTCCGCATCTAAGCGCGTTAGAGAATGAAAAACTCTTCGGCGCGTCCACCGGCGAGCACGGTCACAATTATCGGACCCGACTTACCCTTCGCGCCGACTCGGTTGCACCAGAACCTGCACTTGGGACGCAGGAGGAAATCTCCTCATTGATTCAGTTACTCCGAACCCAACTCGATCACAAGAACTTGAATCGCGATGTTGATGCATTGAGCGGGAAACCGGTCACCACCGAATCGTTGTCGCGCTATATTCTTCAAAGCGGATCTAATAAACTGCCATTGTTCCGAGTTCGCCTGCATGAACGAGTCGACTTTTTTGCGGAAGCTTGGAGTGGTGGCGGAATGTTCTTGGGAATGCGTGAAACGTTTAGCGCTGCGCATCGTCTGCATGTGCCTTCTTTTTCCGATACGCAGAACGCAGAGCTCTTCGGTAAATGCAACAACCCGCGCGGACACGGCCATCGCTACGTCGCGGAGGCGACAATCGCCGGCGAATATGATGAGCGTTCGGGCGCGCTGGCGAATTTTGAAGAACTGCGCAACGCTCTGGGGCAGGCGCTCGCACCCTGGCGCGACAAACATCTCGACCTCGAGACTGAGGAATTTCGCGATAAGTCGTCTACCGGCGAAAACATTGTGCGTGCACTCTGGCCGAAAATCGATAACGCCCTTCAACAGCGCCTTGTGCGTCTGCGATTATGGGAAACGGCCAATAATCGTTTTACTTTGCGCAGGGTGTAGCACAGCCTTCTGAACTGTGCCGCCGCGTTACACCAAGGGACACACTTCTGTGCGTCCCGGACTCGCGGTGGCGAGTTTGTGGAGCGACATGCTTCTGCATGTCTGGATGCACAGAAGCGCGTCCCTTCGTAAGTGCTTTCAACCGAGCTAAGCTCGCTCTACCTTCCAGACGCATATGATTAAGGGACTCAGCGGCGACGTTACCGTTAATGTAATCGCGTCGATCATCGCCTCGCTCGTTCTGCTTGCTGCCGGATTTCTCTGGGGAAAATACAAGGAACGACGCAAGTACGGTCGCAATCTCGAGGACTACGATTTCTACCCGTTTGCGATCAACCGCGAAAACTTCCCCGAATTTAACCTCAAGGATTTCCGCCTCGGGATGCACTATTTCCTGAAGAACAACGATTACACCGCGGCACGACAATTGATTTTTATCGGCGAACAAAACAATGTGCGTGGCCAGCTCGAACCTTCGGAGCAAAAAGTCTACGCCAGGCTTTTCGAGAAATATGAGGGCAAGAAAATCGCCGACGACACGGCCGAGTATTTGGAAAATTATGTGCGGATTGTTCGCTTGATCGGAAAATCATTTCCTAATTCCGGAATCGAGATCTTGCTGCACAACCTCGCCGACCCATCACATTCGCTCATTGTGCTGGAAAATAACGTTACCGGCAGGCATCTGCGCGATGGCACGACCAACTTGCTCATTGATCTGAAGAAGCGCCAGCTCCTGCACGAGGACAAGTTGAACTACGAGCTGAATATTGGTGCGCGCAGGTTCAAATGCACTACCATCCCGATTTTGCGCAAGGATTTCGGTATTGTCGGCGCGATATGTATCAACGTCGATGCGAATTATCTCACCGACGAAGTGATGCAGAGCAAGGAGCGGATCGAAGCATGGTTCAAGAATTTCTGCCGAACTGACAGGCAACTCGACGAGAACATCCTGAGTAAGGATGAGTACGCCAAGGCGATGAAAGGGCAGCGTCACTTCAAAGACGAAGCGTTTTGATCGCACTCCCGAATAAAGATGAAACGCTACCTCATCACTGGCGCCAGCCGCGGTATCGGCCGCGCCATCGCGATGAAGCTAGCCGCGCCGGGTGTGACGTTTTTATTGCACGGGCGTGACACCGTTGCGCTGGCCGAAACCTGCCGGGCGGTGGAAAAGAGCGGCGGGAAAACGGCAAAATTGATTCACGATCTCGCCAACTTTCGCGGCATCGACGACCTGGCGGCCGAGGTCGGGCATAAGCCGATTGATCTATTGGTCAACAACGCCGGCATCGCGGTGGTAAAGCCGTTTGCTGAAATCACGCGTCAGGAATGGGAGCAAACTATCGGCGTGAACGTAACCGCGCCGTTTTTCTTGATCCAACACTTCGCGCCGCGGATGCCACCGGGCTCGAGCATCGTCAACGTTTTGTCGATCGCAGCGAAAACCGCTTATCCAAACTGGAGCGCGTATTGCGGGAGCAAGTTCGCCCTGGAAGGATTGTCCACGGCGATTCGCGAAGAACTTCGTTCGCGCAAAGTGCGAATGCTGAACATTTACCCGGCGGCGACCGATACCGAAATCTGGAACGGCGTTTCCGGTGAGTGGCCGCGCGAGCAAATGATGTCGGCTGTCGATGTCGCGGATGCCGTCGCCTATGCCATCAGCCAGCCGCCCGCGGTGATTATTGAGAACATCACCCTTTCAAATACTGCCGGGACCCTCTAGTCGTCATCCCGAGCGAAGTCGAGGGATCCCGAAAATTTTAAGGTAACGCCGCGGGATCCCTCAAGTTTCGCTCGGGATGAGCAAAAAATCGGAACCAGATCGCGTCTGATCAGGCACCCAGAATTTCTCGCGCGCGCTCGAGTGCGGCATCGATGTTTGCGCAAATATTGTCGAGACCGATCCTGTCAACGAAGCCGGAATGAAACAGCACTTTCATCGGCTGCGGTTGCACTCCGCTGAGGAGAAGCTCGGTGCGTTTGCGATGAAATTTCTCGAGCGCTATCTCGAGCGCGTGCAAGCCGGTGGCATCAATTGCCGGCACGGCACGCACTCGAAAAATCACCACGCGCGGCACACGCAAGGCGCGGGCGAGAGCAGACTCGAGCTTCTCCGCCACGCCGAAGAAAAACGGACCTTCAATCCGAAATACGAGCACGTCTTCCGGCACATTTTTTTCACGAATAGAATCGCCCCCGAGCTCCAGCTCACTTTCGGGCGTGACCAGTCTGATCTGCGTGATTTCTTCCATTCGCCTAACGAAAAGCGCGCCTGCCATCGCTAAACCCACACCGACCGCGATGGTAAGATCGAAGGTGACGGTGAGAACAAAGGTTAGCAGCAGGACGAAAAAATCGCTCTTCGGCCCGCGTGCGAGTTCCGAAAAGTTGTCCCACTCGCCCATGCGGTAGGCGACAACGAAGAGCACCGCGCTCAATGCCGCTAACGGAATAAATTTTGCCAGCGGCGCCGCTACCAAAACGATGATTAGCAGCGTGACGGAATGAACAATGCCGCCGACCGGGGTTTTTCCACCACTGCGAATATTGGTCGCCGTCCGCGCGATCGCCCCAGTGGCGGAGATGCCACCAAAAAATGGTGTCACAATGTTGGCCAGGCCTTGTCCGATCAATTCCTGGTTCGAATCATGCCGCGTTTCGATCATTCCATCAGCGACCATCGCCGAAAGTAGCGACTCAATTGCACCGAGCACTGCGATGGTGAGGGCAGGCGCCATCAGTTCCTGAATCTGCGCAAATGAGCAATGCGGCACGTTCAACTCCGGAAATCCGGAAGGGATGCCGCCGAATTTCGTCCCGATGGTTTGCACGCCGAGATGCATAGCGACGACGGCAATGGTCGGCACAATCACCGCGACGATTGACGCGGGCACGGCCTGCCATTTTTTCGGCCACAGAATCAGGATGGCCAGTGCGAGTAGCCCGAGCGCCAGCGCTGACCCGTGCGTCTCGCCCAGATGTTGCGTAATTGTCCAAACCTGCTCGAGCGTGTGACGAGGCATCTGCGCATCGAGCCCGAGAAATTCCTTTAATTGCCCGACGAAAATGATGATGGCGATTCCGCTGGTGAATCCTGCGATCACCGGGTACGGAATGAACTTGATCAAACTGCCGAGTTTGAGTGCGCCCATGGCGACGAGAAAAATTCCCGCCATGACGGTCGCCACCGCGAGACCGGCGTAACCGTGAATCCCGACGATACCGGCGAGAATGGGAACGAAGGCGCCGGTCGGCCCGCCGATTTGCACTTTGCTGCCACCGAACGCGGCGATGATTGCCCCTGCAATGATCGCAGTCCACAAACCTTGCGCCGGCGTCACGCCCGAAGCGATGCCGAAACCGATCGCGAGTGGCAGCGCGACTATGCCGACCGTTACGCCAGCAGCCAGATCGGAGCAAAAAGTCTGCCGATCGTAATCGCGCAAACACTCGATCAGTTTTGGTTTAAAAAACTGCATTGCTCGCGTTCGCCTATCTGTCATTCCGAGCGAAGTCGAGGAATCTCTAACTATTTTTTGCTATAAG
The DNA here is from genome assembly GCA_003219125.1 of Verrucomicrobiota bacterium. Taxonomy (GTDB): domain Bacteria; phylum Verrucomicrobiota; class Verrucomicrobiia; order Chthoniobacterales; family UBA10450; genus AV69. Next base: position 8,705 of record QHPP01000270.1, on the reverse strand, counting down.
GTCTGTCACCCGAAAAGAACTAGCGAGATCCTCGCATGGTGTTAGGAGCGGATGCCGCAAGAATTTTATTTCGCGGTCGCGCCCTATTCACATTCGTAGCCGCGGTATCATGCTTTCTTCCAACGCCACGCGCGATGCGAGTCAATCCGATGGTTGCGTTGCTGACGGAGTGATGATGCGCAGCTTGTAGCCGCGTCTCTATGAGACGCGTGCGCACGGTTCACAAAGCCGTGGCTACATCCTCAAATTTGCATAACGCGGTTAAATTGTCGGTATTAGCTAGTCGTCGCAATTGGGGAGTGACGAGGGACAGGGGTTGAGAGAAAATCCGGAATGACTTCGACTCTTCCGGAGACACAGAAAACGACTGATGAGCGTTGGCGATTTTGGCGCGATGTGCTCGTCTTCGAGCTCAAAATGTTCATCGGCAACTTGCGCGATATCGCGCTCATGCCCGTGTCAGTGGTGGCCGCTATGATTGATCTAGTCAGCAAAGGGGAACGCGAAGGATCGCTCTTTTACCGGGTCTTGCGCTGGGGCGCGCACAGCGAAGAAGTCCTCGATGCTTACAGCCCAATTAAAGACGAGCTGCAAGATCGAAAGATCAATCCCAATTACACGGTGGACGCCGTGGTGGCACGACTAGAGGGCGTGCTGCTGCGTGAGTACGAAAAAGGCGGAACAGCTGCGACGATTAAAGCAGCTCTGGATCGGACGATTGATCAGTTACATCGCGAAACGGGAAAACATCGCGAGCGGGCGCGGAGTGTTGTGGTCAAGGCAATCGAAGGAGGAAAAAAGTTGGGCGAGGCGGCGGCGAAAAGGAAAGAGGAGGAATGAAGCGCATCATCGCACGCTTCAGTTATGGAGGGACGGCCGCTGTGCCGTCCCAAAATTGGGGACGAGACGGCGCTCGTCGCTCCAACGTTATGAGAGAGAGCGCCGCGTCTCAATGCGCGGTGGCACGCTCGTGGATAGCGCGGTATTCCGGCATCTTATGATATTCCACCAAGCGGAATCCCCAATCGACCAGGGTCTGTTTGTCTTTGTTGGTTGAGGCAACCTGCTTCAGGAATTTGGCGATGCGTTCCTTGAGCTCCGGTTGCTGCCCAACCTCGTCGAGGATTTCAAAGATTTCCATCGAGAGCAACCAGTCGGCGGGATGCTGCGCCTGCTGTGTTTCCCAGATCTCACCCAGCCGTTCGTAACCGACTTTGCGCTCGCGAATGTCGCGCACCTGTTGATACAGGCTTTCCAGCTTCTTTCGCTTGGCGTCGGACGGCACTTTGATCGTGCGCTCCTTCGGCACGAGCGCGACTTCAAGAAATGCGTCCTTGTCCGCGGCGCCATTGAAGACCGAGCTGATCTTTTCGCCCACGGCCATGTCGAACTCGCCCCACCCCGGATCGAACAAGATGCAATCGCCTTGTTTCACGCTGCAGTTCGAGAACGTGATCAAAAGCAGCTTGTCATCTTGCCGGACGATTTTTTCGACCCGACCTGACACGATGACGCCGCTTTCAAGTTCGATTGTCGCTTTCCTTCCTTCGACAATGCCGATGCTATGCAGTTGGTCGTTAGAAAGATTTTCGGGCGCGGCATGAACATTTCGCCAACGCCCAATCGGAGCGCCGAATCCTTCCGCGTGCCGGTCCTTCCCGTGCCCACTCAGCTCCTTGTTTCGAAATGCGAGCGCGGTAGGTCCCTTCGATTTAAAGTAAATTGATTGCCTGCTTTCGTCAGTCAGCACCTCGCTAAAGACGCCGCTCACCTGCAATCCCGATGAGTATTCGCAGGTCGCGATGTTATTGCACTCGATTGCCTTGTTGATGCCCTCGAGGCCGCCAACCCGATAAGCCATGGTGCTGGCAAATTCCTCGAGCACGTCGCGCAGATGATTGAAATCGCGACAAACGAAAAGTTGCGGCTGGCGCGTGGTGATATCGAAAGGCGTATTCTGTGCATCAATCGAGTACGGAATTTTTTTCACGTTCGCTTCCAGACACGAAACCGATTCGCCGATAGAAGAGAGCAAGCCGGCGCCGTAAATTTTTGGTTTATCGAGGGTGCCGATCAGTCCGTACTCGACCGTCCACCAATGTAAGCGCGAGAGCAGTGCCATCTCGGATGGTTCACCCAAATTCTTTTGCCGGCGTTCCACTTCGCGCGTCGCTTCCTCAACTGCATTTGGATCGGAGTTTGGCAATTCCTTCAAAATCGAAAGGTGCCGGATCGCTTGATAAAGCTCGAAATCCCGTCGCGATTGCATCGCTTTCGCACCCACTTCGCCGAAGCGCTGCAAGTAATTCGAGTACTCGCGATCGACAATAATCGGCGCGTGCCCAGCCGCCTCGTGCACGATATCGGGCGCGGGCGTGTATTCGATGTGATGGATCTGACGCATGTCGCACGCGATCACGAGAACCTTGTAAGCCTGAAATTCCATGAACGCGGCCGGCGGAATAAATCCATCCACCGCCACCGCGCCCCAATCGATCGTCCCGAGAATCTGGTTCATCTCCTCGATCCGCGGAATGCGTTCAAAAGAAATGCCGGTATCGAGCAATCCCTGGAAATAAACTTTATGGGCGTATTCCTTCAGGAAAAAAATGTTCTGGCGCATGATGAAACGCCAGACCGCGTGATCAACCGGGGTGTATTCTTCATAACGTTGATCGACTGCGAATTGCAGCAGATGTTTCGGCAGCGATTGCACCGCCCGGTTGGTTCGGCTGAAAGGTTGAATACTCATCGGGTTTCCTCCGTGCGCACCTGCGCCAAGTCATTTTACGATGTTTGAATGTTTGGAGCAAGAAGCGGCTCTCGTCATCCCGAGCGGAGTGATCCCGCGGCGAAATCTTTAAGGTGACTCGGCGGAATTCCTCGACTTTCGCTCGGGATGACCGTTTTAACGGGTCAGCCCTGTGTTTCTAATTCTCACGATGACGGTGGGAGTGGCGGATTCCGCGGATTGATGCCGATGCCCGCAGCGAGCGCGATAATCCATGGCGCCAGAAATGCCAGCGCAATACCGATCATGCGCACACTCCACATTAACGTGCTTGCGCCTTGCTCAATGGTGCGCCGCATTGTTGCAGGAAGACCCGAACCTTCTGTTAACAGATTCCCATGGTCGCTTTACCGAGGACACGGCGACTCGGGGCCATGTCCCCGATTTCTTGCATTTTGTAGGGCAGGCGTTCCCGCCTGCCGATTGAATTAAGATGGCAAGCGGCGCGCTTGCCCTACAAATTCCTCATCCCGATGCCACATTGATCCCGTAGCGAACGCTGCAAGGGTAACGCCGCGGGATCCCTCGACTTCGCTCGGCATGACGGCGAAGATGATCGTCGAAATGGGAACCCTGCGCCTCGGAGTCAATGTCGATCACATCGCGACGCTGCGACAGGCACGCTACGTCACGATGCCCGACTCAAAAAACGCCGAGCCCGATCCGGTAGCGGCGGCCTCGATTTGTGAGCGCGCCGGCGCACATGGCATCACCGCGCATTTGCGTGCCGACCGACGCCATATTCAGGACCGCGACATGGAACGCTTGCGCGCCAACATCATGACCAAACTGAATTTTGAAATGGGGAACACGCCCGAAATCCTCGACGTCGCCATCCGCATTCGACCAGATGAAGTTTGTCTCGTCCCCGAGAAACGCGCGGAAGTGACAACCGAAGGCGGGCTGGATGCCATCGCCAGCCGCCGGGATTTGGCCAATACCATTCAGCGTCTCCACGCCAATGGCATCCGCGTCAGTCTCTTTATTGATCCCGACGAAAAACAAATCGACTGCGCGACCGAACTCGGAGTGGAAATGATCGAGTTACACACTGGCAAACTGGCGAACGCCTTCACAGAAAAAATCGAGGCGCAGGAGCTGGATCGCCTGTGTCAATGCGCGCGGCATGCGCACGGTTCAAAACTTCAGGTCAATGCCGGTCATGGTATCAACTACCGGAACATCGCGCTCATTCACAAGATTCCGCATCTGACCGAGCTCAACATCGGCCACGCCATCGTTTCGCGCGCAATTTTTGTGGGCTGGGAAAACGCTGTGCGCCAAATGCTGGCATTAATGGAGAATTACAACGGATGAGTGCGCAAGCTGGAAGCCGGCGCAAGCTTTTGGAGTGCGGTTCCGCAATTGCCGGAGCGCTTTGGGAACCGGCGTGCAAACGGTGCGCGGTTGGCCGTGCCGCGTTGGAAAATTCAACATGAGCGTGCTCGGAATTGGCGTGGACATGGTCGAGGTCGAGCGGATTCAGCATTCGCTCAATCGGTTCGGCGAACGTTTTATGAAACGCGTTTTTACCAAGGGCGAAATCGCCTACTGCGTGTCGATGAAATTTCCCGCGCGCCATTTTGCGGCCCGGTTCGCGGCCAAGGAAGCGGTATCGAAAGCATTCGGCACTGGCATCGGCAAAGCAATGGGCTGGCGCGATATCGACGTGCACAAAAAAGAAAGCGGCGAGCCGTTCCTGGTCCTTCACGAAGGAGCCGAGACCTTCGCTAAAGAGCGCGCGATGAAATCCGCCCGGATCAGTTTGAGTCATACCGAGCATCATGCCGTGGCGATGATCGTCATCGAAGGGTAAACAGGCTCGCCGGCGGTATCTTCCGGGTAGCGCACGCGTCTCGCGTGTTGGTTTCGGCGTCACGCCGAAACAATCTTTTCTGAGCATGAGACCACAGACGTAAATTCAATGCATTAGAAAAGTCCGCGATAGCGGGACGCCATCGGTCCGAGCCGGACTGGCGTTACACGCGAGACGCGTGCGCTACCCGGCAGCCTGCGCTCCCGGTTTTGAATTTATTCCTTCCGCTCCGCGTGCCGATACTCAATCACCTGGACACGTTCCAGCGTCACCATTCCGCCGCTCATCATTTCTTCCAGCGCGGGCAGGAACGCTTGGATTTTTTCTTCGCTGTCCACGATTTCAATGACAATTGGCAAATCCATTGAGAGCCGAAGAATTTTTGCGGTGTGCATCCGACTCGATTTCCCAAAACCCATCGGGCCACGCAGAACAGTCGCGCCGCCGAGATGCATTTCGCGCGCTTTCAAAACGATCGCTTCATAAAGTGGTTTGTGATTCCAGCGATCGCTTTCGCCGATGAAAATGCGCAACAACATTGAATCACGTGGAACTTCCATATTCGAAAAATGCTAAGGTTGATTGAGTAACATCGCGAGATAATCGCCGAGCCAGACTGCGAGCAGACAAAGCACGAATGATCCGATCGCGTTGAGCGCCGCGAAGAGCCACTCGCCGTCACGGGCGAGGGCGAGTGTTTGCAAGGTGAAAGAAGAAAACGTGGTGTAACCACCGAGCACGCCAATCATAAAAAACTGGCGGAAACTCGGACTCGACCAAATGCGACCGTCGAGGCCGGTGACTGCAGCAAAAAAACCGATAACGAACGAGCCACTGATGTTTACCAGCAAAGTGCCCGCGGGAAATGTTTCGCCAAACCTTTGCGCAATCGCGCCCGAAAGCCAGAAACGCCCAACTGATCCAAGCGCACCACCAATTGCCACAACAAAATAGCTGAACATAAAAAAGATTCCTGACGCGTCGCCGCGCATCAGGAGTTATCAGCTCTGAAAAACAGTCAGGGCAGTTTTCCCAAACGAGGGACGGCAAACTCCATTGCCGGCGCAATTGGTAAACGATGATGTTAGAAATGCAAGCGCGGAGCAGCGAGGGTTACGCGATGGATTGGCTCAGCCTGAGTTTGTATCACGCGTTAGCGATGCTGTGGGCGACGTTTTAGGCGCTGGTGATGGGCTTCACGGTTTCCGGTGTTCTCCAAGTTTTCGTCGGCAAAGAACAGATGAGTCGCGCGTTTGGCCGAACTGAAATCGGTTTCGCTCGCGACCGGGCTCGGCGCCGCCAGCAGCTCCTGTTCGTACGCGGCGGTCACGGCGGCGCGGAGCGCGATTCAGCAAGGCGCAGCACTCATCCCGGCTCTCGCGTTTATGTTCGCCTCGACAAATCTGGTGATCGAATTGGGCGCGGTTCTTTGGGTTTTGATGGGGTGGCAGTTCGTGCTCGCTGAATTTTTCGATGCTTTCCTTCTTAACACAATCATGTGGTCACTGATACGATTGTTTTTACCTAAAAATCTTGAAGCGCAAATCAGAGAACGAGCCGGACATCAAGCGTACGAGAATAGACATTGTCACCGCCCTCTTCGCAGAGCGCCGGCGTGGCAGGCGAGTATGAGCCGGAACATCAAGGACGAAAATGGACGCGAGTGGCGCACGCGTCCGTGACCGATTGGTCGATGCTTTGGAAAGAAATTCTTGGCGGATTTTTGATTGCCGGATTTCTCGCGACACTGATGCCGCACGGTTGGTGGGAAGCTTTATTTCTACAAAGCGGGCCGCCTGTGGTTCGCCTGATCGAGAACGCACTGGTCGGCCCGATCATCGCGATGCTCTCGTTCGTCTGTTCCGTGGGAAACATTCCGCTCGCTAGTCTGCTTTGGTCGCACGGCATTAGTTTCGGCGGCGTGATTTCGTTTATTTACGCAGACCTGATCGTCATTCCGATCATCATCATCTATGCGAAGTATTACGGTGCGCATGCCGCCGCCTGGATCATCGCAATTTTCTACGCCTCGATGGTTCTCGCCGGAATCATCGTCGATCTGCTTTTCAGTGCACTAGGCTTGATTCCCCTAGGGATTGCGTCCACCAAGCGCGGCGGAGCACGCGCACATCATTTGGAATTACACGTGCATCCTCGACTTGGTTGCCGCCATTTTCGCGGCCTGGCTCTTGTTTTTGCATTTTCGGTCGCGGGACAAACAGAGCGCTCGCGCGTGCCATTGAAGTAGGCTGACGCTCCAGGGAGCCGCCTCAATCTTCCCCGGCTCGACAGAGTCTCGCCCTGACAATAGAAAGTTTCGAAAATTTAGAGGATGCGACTTTTACTGTTTTCTCATTGCAGGAACTGGAACACAGGTCTTCAGGCCTGTGCGCCACACAGGGCTCCAGCTCTGTGTTCCACGGCGCGCGTCCCTTCAGGTCGAGGCGAAAATCGCGCATTGCGCGTAACGAAGCGTTCCATCACGTTCAACGCCGATGGCGAAGACGTTTTTCATCACCACGGCGATCGATTACACCAACTCGGCGCCGCACATTGGGCATGCCTACGAAAAAATTCTCGCCGACGTCATTGCGCGATATCGCCGGCTGAAAGGCGATAATGTATTTTTTCTGACCGGCGTCGATCAACACGGGCAGAAAGTCCAGCAATCAGCCGAGCGCGAGGGCGTGCCGCCAGAGCAGTTTGTTGCGGGAGTGACCGAACAGTTCATCGCGCTTTGGGACAAACTCGATGTGCGTTATGATGCCTGGGCGGCGACGACCGATCCGCTGCACAAGAAATGTGTGCAGGGAATGCTGCAGCGCCTTTTCGACGAGAGGAAAATTTATAAAGACAAGCAAGTTGGCTTCTACAGCGTTCGTCAGGAACAATTTTTGACCGACAAAGATCGGAACGAAGCGGGCGAATTCGGTCCGGAATGGGGCGAGGTTGAGCAGCGCGAAGAAGAAAATTATTATTTCAAACTCGCGGAGCACAAGCAATGGCTGCTCGATTTCATCGATGCACGAAGCAAGGCCGGCAAGCCCTTCGTCGTTCCCGATTTTCGCGTCGCGGAATTGCGCAACGCGGTCGAGAAACTTGGCGATGGCTCGGACCGCCAATCCGGCTCGGATCGCCAGTCCGGCTCGGATCTTTGCATTTCGCGTCCGAAATCGCGGTTGAGCTGGGGGATCGAGCTGCCGTTCGATCGCGACTACGTCAACTACGTCTGGTTCGACGCGCTCACCAATTACATCAGTTTCATCGGCTACGACCCGGCTCGATCAACCATTAGCGATCAACCATCAACCTTCCGGGACAAGTGGCCTGCGCTGCACGTTATCGGCAAGGACATCATGATTCCCGCGCACGGCATTTACTGGCCCATCATGCTGCACGCCCTCGGATTTCCCGATGAGCAACTGCCGACGCTGCTGGTGCACGGCTGGTGGAATATCTCCGGCGCGAAGATGAGCAAGAGCTTGGGCAACGTCGTCGATCCGGACGTGCTCATCGACAAGTACGGCGTGGAAGGGCTGAGGTACTATTTGATGAGCGATATTGTGACGGGCAAGGATGCGGATTTTTCCGAAGAACGTCTCGTCGAGCGTTACAATGCCGACCTCGCAAACTCGTTAGGCAACCTACTCAACCGCACATTGAACATGACCGCGCGGTATGAGAAGAACGGGCAAGTTTATTCTGGCTGGGAACTTGAAGAAGATGTTGAGTTAGCAGATTGGGTCAAGAACACGTTTGTGTTCTCCCGAGATCTCGCGAGGACGCAAATCAGAAAAGACGATGAACTACTCGCGCTACTAAAAAAATATCTCGGATACGAACAGCTTCCCGATGAATCGCCTTGGGACTTGTTTTGGGTCTTAGAACATATGGCAACGGTCTCGAATGCGGTGAATGCTTATTCAAGAGAATTTGAGGAATTTGGCGTTCAGTCTGCCGTCGAAGTAACACTGCAAGTCGTTGCGAGTTGTAACCGTTTAGTTGAGCGAACGTCGCCGTGGGCCTTGGTGAAACGTGCTGGTGGCGCGAGAATCCTTGGAGCGATTTTGTACGCATTTGCTGAGTCACTACGAATGA
>QHPP01000269.1 GCA_003219125.1 Verrucomicrobiota bacterium | reverse complement strand
CAAGCGCAAAAATGCGCCCCCACGAATTGTTTAGCTTCATTCTTGTGATGCTTGTAGCTAACTTCGTTCCCAATACGGACTTCGGACAGCGGCACTGAAGATCACTTGGCTTCTTTTTCTCGGTGTTCCCGGAGTGCGTTGCTTAACTAGGTGTTGAGCGGCATCTCCTTGCCATCGCGAGTGCGCACGAGATAAGGCTGACCGGTAAGCAAGCTCTTAGTCGCCGCCAGCCTGATAAAATCCTCCGGCGTTTTGACCTGCCCTTTGAAATGTTCGTACTTAGCGCGGACATGCGCAACGGCCTCCTGGGGCGTGTGGGTTTGGCCGTTCCGAATAAAAGTGGCGTCGGCGGTCTCGATTCGATGAAGGAGAAAGCCGATCGTTTGCTCGAGCGATTCAGCGGCGCGAGCCGGGACCGCGCTGCAAATTGCTAACAAAACATAGACGCGAGCCAACCAAAGCCGCACGCATCTGAATCGTGCCCCAACGCGAAGCTGCGCGCCCGGAGTGACTCGAACACTCGACCTACGGATTAGAAATCCGTTGCTCTATCCGGCTGAGCTACGGGCGCAGTTCATGGGTGAATCCGGCACGCCGGCACCCAATATTGTTACATTTTCACAGCACAATTCTACGGTCAGCTGTGTGAAACAGCGCAAGCGGATCAAAATATGGCAAACAACGCGAACGCAAAATCTCATCCGCCGCAAACCCGGCCGCTATTATGCCAGCGCTTTTGCAAGCGGCAAAGAGGTTTGGACGTCACTTCACATCTCAGTGCAGTGCAATCGAAGCTTGCGAGGCCGGCAAGCGCTTCCGTTGACTAGAAGTCGGCAGGTTACCCCGCGAGGCTTCGCTCTAAGCTCGATCTTTAGCGAGGAGTCTCCGATGCGTCCACCGATTGTCCCGGCACCGGTGTAGGCGACACGCCATTCAGGCGTTCATATCGCGTTTGCCATTTCTTTCCACGATGTCTATGACGGCGCCCGGGGTTGGGCGTTGGCGTTGGCGTCAAGCCAGGAGAAGGCGTTGCAGTCGGACTCCATGCGGGCGTAGGAGTAGCTGTTGCAGATGGCGTTGCGGTCGGCGTTGAACTAGGAGTCCCTATCGGTGTCGGAGTTGGTGTAGGAGTGGTTGCTGGACTCGGAGTTGGCGTTGGAGTTGGTATCGGAGTCGGAGTTGATGTTGGCGTTGGAGTCGCCGTCGGAGTGGGAGTCGGAGTCGGAGTTGGTGTTGGTGTTGGTGTTGGTGTTGGCGTGGGTGTCGGAGTGGGAGTGGGAGTCGGAGTTGGTGTTGGCGTGGATGTCGGAGTAGGAGTCGGCGTTGGTGTAACTGTTGGCGTTGGAGTAGGAGTAGCTGTAGGTGTTGGGGTTGGTGTCGGGGTGGGCGTTGGTGTGGGAGTCGCCGTCGGAGTAGGGGTTGGCGTTGGGCTAGGAGTAGCTGTAGGTGTTGGGGTGGGAGTTGGTGTGGCGGTGGGAGTAGGCGACGGCGTGGCGGTAGCCATTGGACCGACATATTTCGTAGCTATCACCACGTTGTCGTACCACTTCTTGTTCACCTGCTCGCTGTGCAGCGCGTGCAGGGCGATGGTCGCCGTGTCAACCTTCAGCGTCGGTATCGATCGGATGTTGAGGTCCGGGAAGTCGCCCACCACGTTGCCGTCGATCCAGTACTTAACCTCGCCGTCGTTCTGCCCCGGAGTGTTGAGCTTCACCATCAGTTCGTAGCAGTACCAGCGGTCACGCTGCGGCTGCCAGTTCGGTAAGGCTTTCCAATCTGGATACTGCGCCGGGTACGCCTGCCAGAGTCCCTTGTTGCCAAGACCGCTGTCGTCGTATGGTACGACGTAGCCGTCAGAGTACCAGTGGTCGCCGTAGTTGTCGCGCATCAGCGGCCAATAGCAGTAGAGATGGCAGTAGCCCGGCGCTACTTCGCCCGGGCGTCCCGCGCCTTGGATGTTGTTTTGCAAGGTGAAGAGGAAGAATCCAGTGCCGTCGGCCGGGACTTTGACACCGGGCCCCGGGTACTTGCCGCGCAAATCCAGCCCGTTGTGATTCGAGCCGACCACGTTGTAGTTGGCGGCAAACTTCGTATAGGCGCGGAGGTAAACCGTGTCCTGCTCCGTTGGCAGCGTCTTTTTTAAGGCATTCGCTACCTCCGAAGTGCTCACTTGCAGCGTCATTTCCAGCGCCTTGCTGCCCGCGTAGAAGTTCCCCGGCTCGGAGGCGATTCGCAGGTTCGGCTGCATGTATGCGTTCGTCCACTTGTTCGTCACTTGGCTGGCCGACGTGTAGCCCTCGAAGTCGTCGGCGAAGATGACGTCAGGGTCAGCCGCGATGTTCTTGTCGCCGGGGTAGCGCGCGGCGATTCCACTGTCTGCTGGCGCGCTCGGAGTGAGAAATATAATTACAGCCGAAAACGATACGAACCCGGCACGTCGGATTAGGGTGAGCCTCACGAATGCGTTTGGGGAGCTAAAAGCGGGCCACAGCACGTCGCAACGGGCAGTAATTGGCGATTGCTTTTGCCGCCGGCGAGCCGCCCTGAGTGGTTACCCGCCAGATCGCGACTTATTTTTTCGGGCGATCAAATCAGGCCGCTAAGCTACAGGCACTAAACTGCGGTGAAGCGTCGCGCTTGAGTTACGTTTGTTCAAGTTCTCGGGCGTCTGATCAGACGCGCATTAAATTTCAAACCCTGCCTCACCGAGACGGCCTACGATCGGCCTTCGCTTCTCGTTATCCGAACTAGTTGAAGAATTGCTCCCTCTTGGCCAGTGTTGTCGTCAGCGAGTGAGGTCTGCAAATTTCCCGGCGGAGGTAAGCGATGAAATCGATAATGATTGGAATCGGGCTGATCGTGACTGGCCTGATTGTTGCCATTGGTCTATTGCGTAAAGAAAGTCCAACCGAAAACGCAATGAACTCCTTAATAGTGATTGTGCCTTACAAGTACGAAGGCCTATGGGTCTTTGATGATGCAGCGGTTGGACTGAGCAAGGAGCCTTTCATTGCGGGAATTGACACGCTTATTGATAAGGCAACCGCGAACATTCCGGACGCGGAGCACGGCTTTCGCGCGATCTTTTGCGGCACCCAATTTCCGGGCGCGAACTTCAAACTGGAATGGCGTCGCGCGGAATCCGGCGGGAACTGGTATTACAGTCCTGAATTTAACCAGGAAGGCTGGCTGTGCCCGGCGTTGTTCAAATATTTCAAAAACGCGCCGCGGGAGATTTACGTGAAGGTCGAGCCGCGAGGCCGGAGTTAATCGCCGACGCGGTGTTTTAGCTCCCACACCCGCAGAGCAGCGAGAAGTAAAGCTTTGGTGCGGGCGAGCGTGCCGGCAGCTGGAAGATCGGGGGAACTAGGTTTTGTCGAGCCATTGCGGGAACGTCCTTTGGGCTTGCGGGTGCTCGCTTTGGTTTTGCGCATTCGTTTAGTTGCCGTCTCGCTGACCGTTAAATGTCCGCTGCTATTCATGACATCGTTTTCTAAGCAGCTTCCAAGCCAGTACCTGGCGACGGTCGAAGCCGATCCGGGCGCAACTAGCTCTGTTGAAAGCGCTTAGTTGTGGCAGTATCCGTAGCACAACTTGTAATCTGTGAGGCTGTTTGCGTATCTTCCCCGACGCTGTGCTCTGCGGATGAATGGGCAAGATGGTTTCCTACGTGAAAAGCGCTTGTTCGCTCCGCATTTTTCCTCCAGTTTGAAGGCGGATCATGGCAAATCGTAAGCTCGGTTGTCTCACGCTCTTTCTGTTCCTAGCGCTTTGCGCGAGCGTGATCATGAATGTTTTCCTGGCCATTGCTGTCCTCGGGCGCGTCGGCACCGGCGTGGTCCGCGAAGAGCCGCTGACAAAATTCCGCGAGATAGTCGTGCAACGTGGCGGACGCGGCGTTTCCGATCGCATTGTCGTCATCGTGATGCGGGGTTTGATCAGCAGTTCGGTTCCCGGGGCCGCCGGCGACAACATGGTTGACGATCTGCGCATGGCTTTGCAGCAGGCGCGCGATGACGATCGGGTCAAGGGTGTTGTCTTGGAAGTCGATTCGCCCGGCGGTGAAGTAACGGCCTCGGATATGATTTACAACGCCGTGGTCAAAACACGGGCGCGGAAACCGGTGGTGGTATATATGGATTCGCTGGCAGCGTCTGGTGGCTACTATGTCTCCTGCGGCGGAAAATATCTCATGGCTAACGAGACGACGATCACCGGCAGCATTGGTGTGATCATTCAAACCCTCAATTACGAACAGCTTTTCAACAAGGTGGGACTCGCTTCGGTCGTTTTCAAAAGTGGAAAGTTTAAGGACCTGCTCAACGGCGCCCGCCCGATGACGCCGGAGGAGCGTCAATTTGTGCAGAATTTTGTCATGAAAACGTACGATAAATTTCTCGGCATCGTGGCAAAAGAACGCAATCTGCCAGCCGATGGGTTGCGCAATTCCATCGCGGACGGCCGCATTTTTTCGGGGAAAGAAGCGCTGGAAAATAAATTGATTGATGGCGTGGGCCAGATCGAAGACGCCTATGCTAAGGCGAAACAACTGGGTGGCGCGCCCGAGGCGGCGGTGGTGAGGTATGCCGCACCATTCAGTCTTGGTCGTTTCTTTCGGGCGCTGGGCGAAACCAACCAGTCGAAGCTGCAAATTGAATTGCCCAAACAACTCCTCCCGCAGCTCGAGAGCGGTCGCGCCTATTTCCTGCCGAGCTACTACGCTCCCTAGCCCGGCATGGGCGGCGAAGATCTTCTCAGCGCGCTCGGCTCGATCGCGAATGCGCTCTTCCTGATCGCGAGCATTTACATTTATATTGCGCTGCTGCGCCAGATTAACCGTCGCGATCGCGATCTGATCGCAAGCGATCGAGGATTCGGTGCCGCTGAAGTAGCGCTTGCAGTTTTTCTCATCGCCGTGTTCGCGTTCAGCAGCCTGGGCGCGAGCTCGGCCCAAATCGTTCGCCTGCGGACAGCCGATCTTATACTCAATGCCGTTGTTGCTGTCGGAATTGTTCTGTTTGTGGCCGCGTTCTTGAAGTTGCGCCGCTTCAACATCAGCGAACTGGCCGGACTAGCCCGGCTCAGCTTTGCCCGAGCCTTTGTCACCGGACTTGTCCTGCTGATTTTCGCCTATCCCCTCATCATTTTTGCCGACTGGCTGACGGCGCGGTTGCTCGGGTCCGGCTCGAGCCGCCAGGGAATCATCGAATTATTCAGCGGCTCGCAATCGATGGAACAACGCGTCATCATCATTTTGCTAGCGACGGCGATCGCCCCCGTGGCCGAGGAATTCATCTTCCGTTTCTTTCTTTACGGGGTCATACGGCGCTATCTGGGTCGTAGCATTGGACTCATCGTTTCCGCGCTTCTTTTTGCCGCGGTCCATGCGCATCTCCCGTCATTCGCGCCGCTCTTTGTTCTCGGGAGCTGTTTTACTCTTGCTTACGAGTGGAGCGGATCGTTGTTGGTCTCGATGACGATGCACGCCATTTTCAACGCCACCACTCTCCTTGCGCTCGCTTTTCCCAACACATTGCAACCATGACGCGAGTGTTGGGCGAACTCGGCGAAGACAAACTCCTCGCACAGGTTTTTCTCAGACTTAATCGCAATTCGCGGGTCGTAATTGGAGCCGGCGACGATTGCGCGGTGGTGAAATTTCGCGGTGCGAAGGATTGGTTACTGTTGAAAACTGATTGTGTCGTTGAAGAGGTTCACTTTACCAAGGAAACGAATGCGCGCGCTGTTGGCTGGAAAGCGATGATGCGAGCACTCAGTGATTTCGCCGCCATGTCGGGCATTCCGGAATTTGCGATCATTACTCTCGCGGTTGCTGGAAAAAAAAAAGCATCCTGGGTGGGCGAGCTCTATCGCGGTCTCAATCGCGCCGCGGCGCGTTTTGATGTCGCTATCGTTGGCGGCGAAACCAGCGAGACGACTGGTCCGACGGTGATCGTTGTTAGTGTGGCGGGCTTCGTTGAAAGGCGCCGTTGTATCTTGCGCAGCGGTGGAAAGGCGAACGACGATCTTTTCGTAACCGGAGAATTGGGTGGTTCAATTCGTGGCCGGCATTTGAGATTTGTCGCGCGAATCGACGAAGCGCGCTGGTTGACTGCCAATTTCAATGTGCACGCCATGATTGATCTGAGCGACGGTCTTGGCACGGACTTGCCGCGCCTGGCGCGCTCGAGCAAATTTGGTTTCTCCATCGATCAGCGCGCTCTGCCTCTTTCTCGCGGTTGCAGCATTCGACAGGCAATTTCCGATGGCGAAGATTACGAATTGCTTTTCGCGGTCTCGCCGCGCGAGCGCAAACGGCTGCAAACAAGATGGCAGAAAAAGTTTCCCGAGCTCCCGCTTACTCGGATTGGCCGCTTAAATCAAAGATCAAAAATCAAAAATCAAAAATTGAAAAGTGGCTATGTTCATTTCCGCCAGCGCCGCTGAAACGGAAGCGGCCGGGGCGCGCCTCGCAGGAAAAATCCAAGCCGGCGATGTACTTGCGTTGGTCGGAGATCTTGGCGCGGGCAAAACCCAATTGGTCAAAGGATTGGCGAAGGGTTTGGGTTCCGAGGAAGTGGTGACAAGCCCGACATTTACCCTCGTGCATGAATATCAGCGCGGTCGGCTGCCGATCTATCATTTCGATTTTTATCGAATTGAAAGTCTGGCAGCGCTACAGGCGATTGGATTTGACGAAATTGTTTTTGGCGACGGCCTGAGTGTGATCGAGTGGGCCGATCGATTCGCCGAGGCGATTCCGGCGCAAGCGCGCTGGATCAAGTTTGAGATCGTGTCAGAAGATCAACGTTGCATCGATCTCTCCGCTTTTGCATGAAATTGCTCGCCTTCGATTTGTCCACCCGCCGCGGTACGATCGCGCTGGCCAACGAAAAAGTAATTTTGGGCGCGCGCGATTGGCCGAACGATCGGCGAAGTTCCGCTCCATTTTTTGAAGCGCTTGATGAAATCATTCGCGAACATGGCGCGCCGGAAACAATTGTGGTTGGTCTTGGGCCCGGTTCCTACACTGGAACACGCATCGCCATTGCCGCCGCCATCGGCCTGGAGGTGACGACCGGCGCAGGGCTCGCTGGAATCTCGTCGCTCTGCGCCATCTCGGATGAAAACGACTTTTGTGTGATTGGCGACGCCAAACGCGCGTCGTTTTTCTTCGCGAAAATCAGCGGTGGTTTGTTGAAGAGAGACCCTGAGTTGTTCTCCGCAGACGAAATGAACAAGCGCATTTCGTCGATCACAACAATTCCGATTTACACGTCTGACGAATTGCCTCAGTTCGCATCGGTGAAGCTACGGTTTCCTTCGGCGAAATTGCTTTGTCTACGCGCCCGGACGTTCCCGCAGAATCTTGCTCGCGCGCCGCTCGCGCCGCTTTACCTTCGCGAACCACATATCACGAGACCGCGAAGTGGGCAAAAATAATGGAAGCGCATTACCGCTGTTGGGCTGAGATCGATCGCAGCGCATTGCACCATAACATGGCTTTTGTGCGCGGAAAATTTGGGCCCGATATCGAACTTCTCGCTGTCGTCAAAGCGAATGCCTATGGGCATGGCATGATCGACGTTGCCCAAACCATCGCAGACCAGGCGAACATCTTCGGCGTCGCCAACCTGGAAGAGGCAACCGCCTTGCGCTCGGCGGTGCGCGTTCCAATTACTATTCTCGGGCCAGCCCTGCCTGGAGAACGAGCGGCAATCGCGGAACGCGGTCGCGATCAATTTCAAAATCGACACCGGCATGGGACGGATGGGCGTGCTGGAAGAGGAAGCGCTCGCCGTTTTCAAGGAAGTGAACGCGCTGCCGAACATCAAAGTTCACAGTGTTTCAACGCATCTCCCGGTTTCCAATGAGGACGAAAACTTCACTCGCGAAGAACTGCGCACCTTTGGAAAACTGATCAGGCGACTGCGAGCGGAGTTCCCGGGCGATTACAAGGCACACGCGTTGCAAACGGCCGGCGTCCTCGCATTCGCGGAAGAGCCATTCGAAATCGTTCGCCCCGGAATGCTGATCTACGGCATCTCGTCGCTGCCGGAATTTCAAAGCCTCCTGCGACCGGCAATGACTTGGAAAACGCGCATCGCGCTCATTCGCGACATGCCAGCCGGACACGGAATCAGCTACGGCCGCAGTTTCATCACCCCCAGGAAAATGCGCATTGCCACGCTTTCCTGTGGTTACGCCGATGGTTATCCACGCCATCTTTCCAATCGCGGAATTTCGGTACTGGTTGGCGGTCAACGCTGCGCGCTGCTTGGTCGGGTTACAATGGATTTGATAATGATCGACGTTTCGAATTTGCCTGGAGCGGCGGTGGATGATGAAGTTGTGCTGATGGGCCGCCAGGGAGACGAGGAAATATGCTGTGCGGAATTGGCGGAACGCGCGGAGACGATTACCTGGGAAGTCACGACACGAATTGGCGCGCGTGTGCGCCGGGTTTATCTATGAGAGTTAAAAAGTTAAATTGTTAAAACGGTAGAGCGTTGACGATGGGCAGCCGAATCCGCCTTGAAAGGTTTTCCGATTTAACAATGTGACGATTTTAACGTTTTAACTCTTCCCACCATGTTCCAGATCATCTTCAACGAACTGAGCGCGTCGGAAATGTCAGCACTGCCTAAGACGCTACAGCTCGATCTCCTCGCTGAATTTCAGATTTTGCCCGAGGAGCTCGATCATCTCGATAGCAGCCGGTTTGGTTTGCTGGAGCGCGGCGGAAAAAAACTTTATCGTTATCGTGCCAAAGATTACCGGATTTATTTCGAAAAGACCTCGGAAGGCGTCACGGTCCATCGGGTGCTGCACAAGAACACGCTGCGCGATTTTCTTTTCCGCACCAAACTGCCGACGGGCGAGGATGAGCAACTGAAGGAGAGGCGCGAGTTTTGGAAATTGATCGAGCAAGGCGAACGGACGCGGAAGAAAACGTGATCGCCGAGCTGGAGGCGAACGAGGAATTTCGCCGGCGCGAATTTCCGATTTGTGCGCGCAAGATTTATTGCGCACATGCGGCGGATGCGCCATTGCCGGGCAGAGTGGCTGAAGCGATGCGAGATGCGATTGAAGACGCCTCGAATAATGAAAAGCAATTCGACAAAGCGCTTGGGCTCATCGCTGATACCCGCCAGTTAGCGGCGAATTTTCTAGGAACGGAGACCGAAGAAATTTCGCTGACTGGCCCAACTTCAAATGGTCTCAATGCCGTAGCGAATGGTCTCGATTGGAGCGCTGGCGACGAAGTCGTCTGTTACTTGGACGATTATCCGGCTGACGTTTACCCGTGGCTCAATCTTGAGCGAAGTGGAGTTAAACCAGTGTTACTTCAAACTGCACGACTCGGCGAAATCACGCCGGAAATTGTTGAGAGCGCTTTAACGAAACGAACGCGTCTGGTCGCGTTGGCGAGCGCGCACAACATCAGTGGCTACCGCGTCGACGTCGAGACGATCGGCGCATTGTGCTCCGAGCGCGGCGTCTTGTTTTCACTCGACGCGATCCAAACTCTTGGCGCGTTTCCGATTGCGCTAAAACACGTCGATTTTCTTAGCGCCGGCGCGCAAAAATGGATGCTTGGCCCATCGGGCGCTGGAATTCTTTTTGTCAAGAATAGCCGGCACGAGTTGCTGCGACCCATGATCATCGGCGGATGGAACGTGGAATCGCCAAATTTTATTGCGCAGCGCGAAATTAAATACGCGGAAGGCGGTCGAAAGTTTGAACCGGGTGGTTATAACAATGTCCCGATCGCCGGGATGCAGGCGGCGATTGCGCTTCTCGATGAAGTCGGGTTGGCGAAAATCTCTGAGCGGATTTTATTGCTCGTTGCCACGTTGAAAAACAAACTTGCGCCGGTTGATTTGGAATTCCTCAGCCCCAAGGAAGAGTTGGGCCGGTCCAGTTTTTTAACTTTTCGTTCTCGTCGCATTCCAGCTGAGAAATTAGCCAACACCCTAGCTGAGAATGATGTCGTTGTGTCACTTCGCGTTGATCGTGCGAACCGCAGTTGGTTGCGGGTAAGCCCGCATTTCTACAACACTGTCGCGGAAATGGAACGAGTAGCGGAAATATTGAACCACACACAACCGTAGGCGTTTCGACCCAAGCGCCGAACGCCGCCTTAGCCACTAGCAGGCGTCTGTGGCTCGGCAACGTTGGGCAGTTCGATGAGGCGGGTGGAACATAGGCCGGTGGCCTGTGCGCCCAGCGGGGATTGTCCCCGCTGTTGTTCAAGCGAGCGTTAGCGGAGTAAACTCCGCTGGGCGCACAGACTGGAAAGTTTGTGTTCCATCAAACGGCTGGTTGCGGCACGGGCGGGTGAGGAAAACACGTATCACCTTGCTCAATTCTGCCGGAGACGACGGCAGCTATATTATTTCATTAGCAGCACGGAACGGCTGCGTTTGATTTCGCGCGTGATTTTCCGGTGCATATGCGCCGGCATGCCCGTGATTCGCCGCGGCAAAATTTTGCCGCTCTCCGTCACGAACTTTTTGAGCAAATCGGGGTTCTTGTAATCGATTGCTTCGGCCGCGATATCAATGCGGCGGCGCGGCATGGTGCGATTGGCGCGGCGAAAAGCGGAGCGGCGTTTGGCGGTCTTGGGTTGCATGAGATCAGCGGGTCTCGCGGTGAAGCGTATGTTTTTTCAAAAATGGATTGTATTTTTTCTTTTCCAACCGGTTCGGCGTGCGCAGGCTCTTCTTGTTTCGCGTCGACGTGTAACGCGAAACGGGCTTGCCCAAAGCTTTAGCCTCGGTGCATTCCAGGGTGATAATTTCCTGCGCCATAACATCAATAATCTACTCGCGAATCATTTCGGAGCTACTCCTTCTCCGCCGCCGGCGCTGGTTGTTCTTCCTCGGTCTCGGGCGTTTCTTCCTCTTCGGTTAAACCGAAAAGCGAGGTGACGGATTGCCGCACGCGCGAGGCTTTATTTTGTTTCTCCAGCTGCGATTGGCACTCGACCGTGAAACGCGCAAATGGAATCGCTTCCAAGCGCGTTCGCGGAATTTGTTTGCCCGACATTTCGCAAATGCCGTAAGTGCCGAGGTCGATTCGCTTGAGCGCCTGATCGATCTCGTAAAGCGCGTCCTGTTCCTGCGAAAGCAGACTGAGCGCGAAATCGCGATCATAGGCGTCCGAACCAGCGTCGGCCTGGTGCATGCCGAAGGCGGAGGCTTCGCTTCCTTCCGCGCGCGAGCGCAAGGTGTCCTGTGCAACGCCGGCCATGGAATCGACCATGGCATCGCGCAATTGCAGCAGCTTTTGCTTTTGTGCCTTGGTGAAAGGATCAAGCCGGCGCGGTTTGTGATTGTCCCGGAAAATTTCGGCGGGCGAATCGGACGTACGGACATGACCCGCCTTAGGGCGCGCTGATTTAGTACGCTTCGGTTTGGCCTTGCTCGCGGACGGACGCTTAACTGCCTTCTTCGTCGCCTTGGCGGGCTTACGTGCAGCAAGCTTCTTCGCCTTGGGAGCGGCAGCTTTTTTCTTCGACTTCGCCATAAAAATCAAATCTCGCGCCGAGATTTACGGCGCGAAGAGAGCGCTTAATTAAGGACAAATCTTCAGTGGCGCAAGCGGAGATTTACTCCCTGGCAAAGCCGTTTTCGCTTAGGAACTTGCGCTGGAATAGCGCTTCAAAGCGAAGCGCCAAAACAGACGTGAAGACCAGAAGATGATCAACGATGCGGCGATCATTTGCAGCATCAACGGAAGCGGCTGGCCCAGCGATTTGATCAAAACACGCGCCGGAATATTAGCGACGATCACCACCGGGATGATCCAGCTAAAAATCCAGCGGAAGAGACGCGGATAAATGACATCGGGATAACGCGCGATATTGAGGAAGTTGAAGTAACCGTAAACGAGTCCCTGGGCGCGCACGATCCAGAAGCTGACCGCCGCCAGATTCAACATGATGGAGTAGTGAATGGCGATCCCGAAACCGATCGCCACCAAATACAGAAGAATGTGCAATGGCTGTGGCATAACTCCGAGACGAGTGAGCGAAACAACAACGACCACGCCGCCGAGCGCGGCATTGACCACACTGTCGAGCCCGAATTGCTTCGAAGAAACGGCGAACTGGCTGTCGATCGGAAGCACCAGGAGTGAGTCGAGTCTTCCGGTGCGGACCAATTCAGGAATGTTCGCGACATTGACGAAAAAGAACGCCTGGAAAAGCTGGGCAATGATCTGGTGAGTGCCGACGAGGAGGACGACTTCCCATTTTGACCAGTCACCGATCTGATCGATCGAGCCAAAGATGATGCTGAAAAAGACAATTTGGCCGAGGAACCAAAGCACTTCCACCAGCATCCAGAGAATGAAATTCGCTTTGAAGCTCATCTCGCGAATGAGCGAGTTGCGCAGCATGATGGAGTAAATTTCGATGTAACGCCGCAGGCCTTTCACTTGTCATAATAAAGATGTGCCCACGCTTCGAAGCAAAATGACGAGTCGCCGCAATCTTATCATCGTGGTAATCGTCCTTTTGATCGCCGCGTTTTTCCTTTTTAGCCGATTGGGAACATCGAACGCTGCTCAGTTTCAGACAGCGACGGTGACGCGTGGTCCGATCACGCAAACGGTGACCGCTACGGGCACATTGAACCCGGTCGTGAACGTGCAGGTGGGCAGTCAGGTTTCGGGGAATATCCAAAAACTTTTCGCCGATTTTAATTCTAAGGTGAAGGCGGGCGACGTTGTCGCACAGATCGATCCGGTTTTGTTTCAGGCGACGGTGACGCAGGCGGAGGGCGATCTGGCGAATGCGCAGGCAGCGTTGGAACTGGCGAAAGTGAATGCGACGCGCACCCAGGAATTGTTCGCGAAAAAAAATTCTTCGCAGGCCGACGTCGATCAAGCAACGGCGAATCTGCATCAGGCCGAAGCGAATGTGAAAATCAAACAGGGTGCGCTCGATAAAGCGAAGGCCGATCTCGATCATTGCACCATCAAATCGCCGGTGGATGGCGAGGTGATTTCGCGCAGCGTTGATGTCGGGCAGACCGTGGCCGCCAGTTTGCAGGCGCCGGTGATTTTTACGATCGCGAATGATCTAACGAAAATGCAAATCGACGCCAACGTCGCCGAAGCTGACGTCGGGGCGGTAACGGTTGATCAGAATGTCGACTTCAGCGTTGATGCTTTCCCGAACCGCACCTTCCACGGCAAGGTCGTACAAGTGCGCAACGCGCCGATCACGGTGCAGAACGTGGTCACTTACGACACGGTCATCGGCGTGAATAATGCCGATCTGAAACTCAAACCGGGAATGACGGCGAACGTCTCGATTATCATCGCGCACAAGGAAGACGTGCTTAAAATTTCCAATGCGGCGCTGCGTTACCGTCCAGCGAACGCGCCCACTCCGGAGCGTTCGGCGTCCGGTCAAAACCGTGGCGGTTCTGGTCCTAGCGGATCGGCCGGTCCGCGGGCGACGGGTCGCACGGTTTCTGTCTTACGCGGGAGCAGGGCCGAGCCAGTGCAAATCAAAACCGGCATCAGCGATGGGACAACCACGGAAGTGTTGGAGGGATTAGCGGATAAAGATCGGGTCATCACCGCGCAACTCAACGCGCCCAATGCCGCCGCTGCGTCGCAGCAGGGAAATCCGTTCGGCGG
Organism: Verrucomicrobiota bacterium; assembly: GCA_003219125.1. Classification (GTDB taxonomy): domain Bacteria; phylum Verrucomicrobiota; class Verrucomicrobiia; order Chthoniobacterales; family UBA10450; genus AV69. The sequence goes on along the minus strand of QHPP01000269.1, from coordinate 21,270 downwards.
ACCACGGCGCTTCCCATGATCGCTATGACACGGTGGAGGGACGATCTTCGTATCGTCCAAGTGCGTTAGGAGCGATATGAACAACGGCACCGTTGTTAAATTAATCGACGTTCACAAGACCTATCTCACCGGCGAAGTAGAAGTGCAGGCCGTGCGCGGAGTGTCGCTCGAGATTCAGCGCGGCGAATTCGTTGCCCTGATGGGCGCGAGCGGCTCAGGAAAATCGACCTTAATGAATCTGCTTGGCTGTCTGGATCGGCCGACCCGCGGACAATATCTCCTCGATAACACCGATGTCTCGCATTTGAACCGCGATCAACTGGCCGATATCCGCAACGGTAAACTGGGGTTTGTTTTCCAAAGCTTTAATCTATTGCCGCGTACTTCCGCGCGCGAAAATGTCGAGCTGCCGTTGCTCTACGCACGGCATGCGCTGAGTAATCATCAACTGCGGGAGCGGGCCGATCGCATTCTGGCTTCAGTTGGTTTGCAGGGGCGCGAGGAACATCATCCCAGTCAGCTTTCCGGCGGACAGCAGCAACGCGTCGCCATTGCGCGGGCGCTGATCAATGACCCCGAGGTCTTGCTCGCGGATGAGCCGACCGGGAACCTCGACAGCCGAACTAGCATTGAAATCATGGGAATCTTCCAGCAACTAAATGAGCGAGGCATTACGATTGTCATGGTCACCCACGAGTCGGACATTGCCGCCTATGCCCGACGCAATGTCGTTCTGCGCGATGGTCTCGTTTTAAATGATTTTGCCGTAGCAGAGCGTCGCAACGCTGCGGATGAACTCGGCAGACGGAGTGATGGAGTAATGGACTGATGAAGTAATGGAAAACACTTCTTTCACATCATTACTACAATACTCCACTCCGTTACTCCAGTGTCGCGCGCCATGAGAGTAACTTCGACAATCAACGTTGCATTTCGCGCCCTGCGGCGGAACAAGCTTCGTTCCGCGCTCACTGCCCTCGGCATTATTATTGGCGTTGGCGCGGTCATCGCCATGGTTGGGATTGGCTCGGGCGCGAAAGCTCAGGTGGAAGCGCAGATTGCCAGCCTGGGGCAAAACGTCATCGTCATTTCATCCGGCAGTACAACTTCCAGTGGCATTCGCACCGGTTGGGGCGGGGCCGGAACTTTGAAAATCGAAGATGCCGAAGCAATCCGGCGTGAAGTGCCGAGCGTTATCGGGGTCAGCGAAGAAGTTCCGTCCACCGCGCAAATCGCGGCGGGCAACCAGAACTGGTTTACCCGGGTGATGGGCGAATCGCCGGATTATTTCGATATTCGGCAGTGGCCGCTGGCGGAGGGCGCTCCGTTTACCGCGCAGGACGTGCGCAGCGCCAATAAGGTCTGCGTTATCGGACAGACCACCGCCACGCAAGTCTTCGGCAACGACGATCCCGTTGGTCAAACCCTGCGGATCAAGAACGTACCATTTATCGTTAGCGGCGTGCTCACCCCGAAAGGGCTCAGCATTCAGGGGACCGATCAGGACGATGTTGTGGTTATGCCTTACAGCAGCGCGATGAAGCGCGTTGCGGGCGGCACGACCTTGCGCAACATCAATGTCCAGGTTGCAAATGCGAGCGATCTCGAACCGGCGGAGCAGCAAATCACCTCCTTGTTACGCCAGCGACACAACATCCGGGCCGGCCGCGATGACGACTTTACCGTGCGCAACCAGCAGGAAATCGCAGAGGCGGCAACGGCGACGGCCGACGTCATGGCGGGATTGCTAGGCGCGATTGCAGGCGTTTCGCTGGTGGTTGGCGGCATCGGCATTATGAACATCATGCTGGTAAGCGTAACGGAACGAACTCGCGAGATCGGGACGCGGATGGCAGTGGGCGCGCATGGTCGCGATATTCTCACTCAGTTCTTGATCGAAGCGGTCTCGCTCAGTTCAGTTGGTGGGTTGCTCGGAATTATTCTCGGCATTGTGGCCTCGAAAATTCTTTCGGCGATCAAACATTGGCCTTCGCTAATTTCGCCGGGGTCGATCGTGCTGGCGTTTCTTTTCAGTGCCGCCGTTGGAATTTTCTTCGGCTTTTATCCGGCGCGGAAGGCCGCCGCCCTCGATCCAATTGAAGCGTTGCGCTACGAATGATGAAAAAATGGCGAAGCCCGAATGAGGAATGACGAAGGAATGCTCAAATGATCAAAGTCGCTAAACGCATCTGCCTCTCCCTGAGGGAGGACCGTTTACGTTCCACGAAAACTGACGGCAACTCGGACTCGACCAAAATGCGATTGTTAGGGCCGCGTCGTCATTCGACATTCGCGCTTCGTCATTCATCATTGCTTCATGGCTGAGCACGCACGATTCGAAAAACTGGTCGCTGATGCGAAGGAGAATATTCGGGAAATTTCGCCGCAAGAAACAGCAGTCGCGCTGAAACGTGGCGACACCTTGCTCATCGATGTGCGTGACCCCGAGGAATGTCGGGAGGGACACGTCCCCGGCGCAAAAAATTTCAGTCGTGGAACGGTTGAACTGGAGATCGAAGAATCCGCGCCGGATCTTTCAACGCCGATCATCACTCATTGCGGCGGCGGCGGTCGCTCCGCTCTGGCCGCCGAAAGTTTGCAGCGAATGGGCTACAAAAACGTGAAATCAATGGCCGGTGGCTTCAAAGCTTGGAAGGCGGCCGGCTTACCTGTGACAAAATAACCAGAGCATTGCGGCGGGTCGCATCAACCGCTGAATCCGATAGCGAATCTAAGCTATCCGCCGACGGCCTGGTAATGGCCGAGGCCGCGCTTCCACATGAATTGGGCGACGGCCCAGGTGACAGCCAGCCAGCATAACTGGATAATGAGTGCCTGAATCAGCTCGGCGCCTTGCAGGCGGCCCAGGAAAATCGCGATTGGGCAAAATAGCTCGTAGTAGAACGGCAGCCATTTCATTACTGCTTGCACGCCGATTGGCATGATATCGACCGGAAACATCTGACCGCCGAGAAAGTATTCGAATGAGTAGACAATGAAGACAATCGTTGAAATCTCGAGTATCCAGAACGCCATCATGGCCAATGAGTAGGTAATGAAAAACTGAATGAACGCGGCCATGACGAGCGAAGTAATCGAAAGCAGGTAGGTAACTACGCTTGATGGCAGTTGAAGATAGTTTCGGAAGTAGAAGAAGATTAGCGCGATTGGGATAATCGTGACGGCCGTATAAACCAGCCGGCCAGCGAGAAAGATACCGGTCCGATAGCCGAGATAGCTTAGGGGTTTGGTGAGGAAGGAATTGATCTGGCCTTCGCGAATATCAGCTGCGATCTGCCAGTCGTCTTCTGTCGGGGTGACAAGGTTGGAGACAAGAATTGTTAGTAAATAATAGTAAATCATCGAGCCGTAATCGTAGCCGCCAAAACCTTTACCGCCCGGCTCTTGAAAGATGGCGCGCCAGAGAAAGACCGTGCCGGCAAGCGGAATCAAACCGAAAAGCGCGCGCAGAAAGTAGTTCCAGCGATAGACGAAGGTATTCTGGAGGCCGATGTTAAAAACGCTGCCGTATTTGGCGAGATTCATGATGAAGTGTGAGTGACCAAGCGATTAATCGCGCGGTCCTGAACCCGCGACAATAAAGCGATAGCGGCAATAGCGCTGAGCAGAGCGCAAAACATATCCTCTTGAGTGTCCCAGGGGTCGCCCTGGGTCCCGAGAAAGCTAATGGCGGCGTCGCCGCTGGCCAGCGCCGTCCACCATTCGATGAGCTCGTAAAAAGCACTGATGGCAAGGCAAACGCAGACAACCAAAAAGGGCTGCCAGCCGGTCTTTCTCAGGATCTGCAAGCGAACAAAAACTTCGCGCGTGACGATGGCGGGAACAAAGCCCTGCACGATGTGACCAAGTCGATCGTAATGGTTGCGATGCCAGCCGAAGATCGGTCGAAGCCAATCGAACAAAGGGACGCGTGCATAGGTATAATGACCGCCGACAAAAAGGACGCACATGTGCAGGGCAATGAGGGTATAGGTCAAAGTTGTGAATTCAAAGCGTCGATAAGTCGCGAATAGAACCGCTAGTGCAGCCAGCGCCGGCAAAACTTCCAGCCACCAGGTCAAGCGATCGTACGGCTGCCATGCCGACCACGCCAGGACGATGGCGACAATGCCGAGCAATGTGAGATGCGATGGAAGAATTTTCTTCATTTATCGCTTGTTCCGTTTTCGCGTGGTTCGTGTGTTTCGTGGACAAACATGACTAACTCGTTTTCTGTGCGAGCTCCGCGGCCAGGTTGATCGCTGCGATCATACTGTCGGGGCACCCGATGCCTTTGCCCGCAATATCGAACGCGGTGCCATGATCGGGACTGGTGCGCGGAAAGGGCAAGCCGAGGGTAACGTTTACACCGGAATGGAAGGCGTGCAGCTTCAACGGGATCAAACCCTGATCGTGATACATGCAAAGGGCAGCGTCCCATTTCCCGTTAGCGAGATGAAAGAAGAGCGTGTCAGGGGGAACGGGACCGGTAAAACGAGAAGGTGATTGGTGCGAAGTGAGAAGTGATTGGTTTAATTCGGCGATGGCGGGAGCGATAATTTCGATTTCTTCACGGCCGATTTTTCCGGATTCGCCCGCGTGTGGATTCAAACCGGCAACCGCAACGCGGGGAACGCCTTTACCGCGACTCCGCAGAAAATTGTCGAGTAACTTCCCGACGCGGACGATTTCAGAGGTTTTAAGGGAGGCGGGAACTTCGCGCAGTGGCACGTGAGTTGTGACGAGCACGACGGTGATCGCGCCTCCAGTCAGGAGCATTGCGTAGTTGGTTGTGCCAGAGCGCGTCGCGAAAAATTCGGTCTGCCCCGGAAATTCAAATCCAATTTCGGCCATCCGCGCTTTGTGGATCGGGCCGGTAACGATGGCATCGATCTCACCGGAATTGGCGAGGCCAGCCGCTTCTTCCATGGCGGCGAATGCGGCGCGGGCGGAATCGTGCGATGGGCTTCCCGCAGCTACAGTCCCGACCTGGCCGATTACCTTATAGTCGACATCATTCGCTAGCTTGCCCGACTCGAGCGCCGACCGAATAATCTCGGGTCCGATTCCGGCGGGATCACCGAGTGTAATTCCGATACGAAGAGGCATCGGGCATTGTCTCGGAAGTTCCCGCTCTGTGCAATGATCAGAGGCGAGCGGTTAGGGACGTGCGGCGATGAAGCGTTTGATATTCAAGTCAAACCTCAACTCCCAAACCTCAAACGTCCTCAGTACATCTTGATGTAGGCTTTCTGGCGCAGACTAGTCAGCCAGCGTTCCTGCTTGGCCTGCGCTTCTTCCGCGACCAATTTTTTCTCAATCTCGTCGCGGACTTCGGCGAAGGAGCGCGTGACGCCGCCGCGTTTATCTTCGACTTTGAGAATGTAATAGTTCCCGCCGAGCTGGATGATGTTGCTGACTTTTCCGGGTCGCAGATTAAACGCGACCTTCTCGAGCGGCGCCGTCAAGGTTCCGCGGTCGACCCAGCCCCAGTCGCCGCCAAGATCACGGGTGCTGTCTTCGGAATAAATTTGCGCCATGCGCTCGAATTCGGCGCCGTTAACCAGTTTGCTCAGGATCTCCTCCGCCATTGCCTTCTGTCCCGCCGGATCGGAAGTGCCGGCCGGGATCATGATCATGCGCAATTTAACCTGCTCCTTGCTGGTGAACTCAGAAGCATGCTTGCGATAGTAATCCTGAATCCGGTTGGGTGAGATGATGGTATTGATTTCCACATTCTTGTGCCGCATCGCCTGCACAATCATCCTTTCGCTCTCCATTTTTTTGAATTCTCCGAGAGAGTAGTTTTGCGCCTGGAGGGTCTTGATAAACGTGTTACGATCGCCATTGAAGTTCTCTCGGATCATGTCCTGAACGCGTTGATCGACGAAGTGATCAGGAATCTGAAAGCCCTCTTTTTTGAACGCCTGAATGATCAGCTGCCGATCGATTAAATCCTTGAGGGCGGCAGCGCGGGCCTCTTTGATTTTTGTGATCAACTCTTCCCCCCGATACTGATCGTGCAGTAGCTTTTCTTTGGGGGCGGACAACGCGCGCACTTCCGAATAGGTAATAACATCGGTGATGTCATTGCTTTTGACAACGGCAGCGATGCCATTAATCACCTCGGGTTCAGCCGCCAACGCTCCGCGACAGAGCGATGACAGCGACAGCAGAGCTGCCGTGAACAATACGACCAGGAGGGGACGAACCATGTTTTTAGAGTTTGCCAAGCAGCCCGAGAATTTCCTGCAGCCGCTTTTCGATTTCCGGGGCAACTAAACGAGGGAATTTGCCTGCGACAAGTATAAAATCCCCGCGCCTCGTCAACATCAATTTGTGCTCCCGCGTTTCCACCCTGGTGATTTCCTGTTTGGCGGCGGCGAGTTTGATTCGGGCGAGGGTAATGAGATTTTCCACGGCCTCAGGAAACGCGCCAAAACGATCGCGCCATTCTTTGATCAGCCGGTCCAAGTGTTTCGCAGTAGTGATTTCCGCGATCCGCCGATAGGCCTGAATCCGCAGGGTGGTATCGTTGATGTAGTTGCGGGGGAGAAACGCGGAGACGCGGGCGTCGCCGTGAACAAATTCTGCTTCGTTAGTGGCGACAAAATCGAGCCGCAGCTCTACTTCGAGGCGCCAGCGCGGTTTCTGTCCTTTAATTTGGGCGACGGCCTGCTTGAGCAATTGGCAATATAGATCGAAACCCACCGCCATGATGTGGCCACTTTGAGCGGTGCCGAGAATACTGCCGGCGCCGCGAATCTCCAGATCGCGCATGGCAACTCGAAACCCGGCGCCGAGCGAGCTGTATTGTTTGATGGCGTTGATTCGTTTGCGCGCGCCGCCAACCATCATGAGCTCGCGTGGCAGCAAAAGGTAAGCGTACGCTTTGTGCTCGGCACGCCCGACCCGCCCGCGCAGTTGATACAAATCGGCCAGGCCGAAACGGTCCGCGCGATCAATGATAATGGTGTTGGCATTTGGAATATCCAAGCCGCTTTCGATGATGGTGGTGCAGACCAGGACATCGATTTTTCCCATGACAAAGCGATGCATTACCGCTTCCAATTCGTCGGAATCCATTTGACCGTGGCCAAACTCCACCCGCGCATTCGGGCAAAGTTCAGCGATCCGATCGCGCACTTTCTCAATCGATTGGACGCGATTATGCAGAAAAAAAACCTGGCCCTGCCGCTCCAGCTCGCGATTGATGGCATCGCGAATTATTCTCTCGTCATAACCACAAACCACCGTTTCGACCGGCAGCCGATTTTGCGGCGGGGTTTCGATGGTCGACATGTCTTTAACGCCGACTAACGAGAGGTAGAGAGTGCGCGGAATCGGGGTAGCCGAAAGAGTGAGGAGATCGACAAGCTTGAACAGCTCTTTGAATTTTTCCTTATGCAGAACGCCGAAGCGTTGTTCTTCGTCGATCACGACCAGACCGAGGTCTCTGAAACTGACATCGTCGGAAATGAGACGATGCGTCCCGATGACGATGTCGACCCCGCCTTCCCGCAATAGTTGTAGGACTTTCTTTTGCTCCGCCGGCGACCGGAACCGGCTCAGCATCTCGATTCGGATCGGGTAATCCAGCATTCGTTGCCGGAAAGTTTCGAAATGCTGTTGGGCGAGAACAGTGGTAGGCGCGAGGACTGCGACTTGTTTGCCGTCCATCACGGCCTTAAAGGCGGCCCGGATCGCGACCTCGGTTTTGCCGAAGCCGACATCGCCGCAAATCAGGCGATCCATGGGTTGCGGCTGTTCCATATCGGTCTTGGTATCGATGATCGCGGTTAGCTGATCGGGGGTTTCGCGATACGGAAAGGAGTGTTCAAATTCCGCCTGCCATTTAGTGTCGACGCCAAAGGCGTGGCCCGGGTTAGTCTGGCGCTCAGCCTGAAGTGCGAGCATTTTTCCGGCGTAATCGAAAATGGAGGCGCTCGCGTTTTTCTTCGCGCGCGCCCACGGAACATAAAGTTTCGCTTCATCGGCGAACTCCAGAACGAGAACTTCGCTACTACTCGCGGTTTTTGCAGGCGACACGCCTGCTGCCACAGAAGGCATTTCGGCAAGGCCAAGAAATCTTCCGATGCCGTGCTCGAGGTGGACGACAAGATCACCTTCGTTAAGCTCGCTGAAATCAATTTGCGCGCGATTACGGCGTTCGGCGCGACGCAAACGTCGCCGGCCATGGATAGGAAAACGCCCGAGCAATTCGTTGGCCGAGAGAATGACGAGGTTGGCGGCAGGAAAACAAAATCCACGGCTCAATGTTCCTTCGAGCAGGTTGATGTCGGCCAGCGCATCAGCCGGAATGATCTCGCGAAAGCGCTCGATCTCCCCCTCGGTTTGAAAATAGATCGCGACGGTTGCGTGTTCGTTGCGCCATTGCTTCAGTCGCGCGACGAATTGTGCGCGCTTCGTTTCCGCGAGCATGAAGTCGCCAATGGCGAATTCAGCAATGTCGCCTTCGACGAATGCACCGGAAAAATCTTCCGGTTCGTCATCATCGCTTTCGATCCAGCTCTGGCTAATTTGGACCTGGCTTGGAGGGGCGAGCTCCAGTGAGCCCGGCCTCGCAGGAGCTCCGCCCTCCAATCCGGGCTCGAGCTCGATCACGAGGGCGCCCTGAGAGATGTAATCCCGGACTCGACCGCTGCTATCGTCAGCCGCGCTCAAAAGCACGCTCGCCTGTTCTCGAGTGCGCACGGAAGTTTGAGTATCGAGATCAAATTCACGCAGCGATTCTATTTCGTCGCCATAGAATTCAATCCGCAGCGGCAACGCGGCTTGCCAGGAAAAAATATCGACAATACCGCCTCGGACCGCGAACTGACCCCGGGTCGTAACCTGGGCGACGCGTTCGTAGCCCGCACCGGACAACGCGCTCAACAACGCAGGCATTGACAGGTTCGGCCCGCGCTGAATTTCGAGCGAAGCCGAGCGCAATGTGCCATGGCTGGGGGCGGGTTGATCCAATGCCGCTCGGGTCGTCACGACGACTTTGGCGCCGTTCCCCTTTTCGATTTGAGACAGCAGCGCCAGCCGCTCCGCTGCAATCTCGGGATCCGGCAGAATGTTCTCGACCGCCGCGAACTCCGCTTCCGGTAAGAACGAGGCATTCGAATCCCAATTCGACAGGCTTTCGAAAAAAAGCTCCTGTGCGCGCACCGTCCGGCAGATAACCCAAATACTGCGGCGATCATGTTCCGCAATGGTTGCGACAAGAAACGGCTGTGCGCTCTCGATTACATGGGAGAAGGAAACTGGAAAATCGTCCGCTGCGATCTGGCGCAGCTTGTGTTGGATCGGTTCAGCTGCCGCAGCCAGCCGCAGGAATTCCGCGCTGTTTTTTTCCACTAGAAGTTGTCGTCGAAAAGTGCGTCAACTTCAATGAGCCGGCAGGTGGAGGGGCAAGCTCCGGCGAGCCCGCCGTTGCAGCACAGCCATCCTGTGGGGCAGGCCCTGGCATTTTGCCTAGCTCCTCATTGGTTGCAATCAAAGGGCAAGATGCGCCTCGGCCCACAGGCAAGATGCCTGCGCTACTAACTAATTGGTGATCGCGATTGGCGTGCCGACGCTCACCGATTTAAAGAAATTTTCCGCCATGAACTCCGGCATTCGGATGCAACCGTGGGAAGCGGGATAGCCAGGCAGATAGCCGGCATGCATTCCGACGCCTCCGTGAATGCGCATAAAATAAGGCATGGGCGCGCCTTTGAAATGAGTGCCGGGCGGTTTCGGATCGACCCCCAGCTCTACATTTGGCTTTACTACGTTATCAGCGGTATCGACGTAATCGCCGTATTTGCTCGAAACATGGTTCACATCCTTTTGCTGAATCGCGAAATGGCCGATCGGAGTGTTCAATCCTTCGCGCCCGGTGGATAGCTGGGAGATACCTACCAGTTTTCCACTTTTATAAAAATAGGCGCGTTGCTCACCCAGGCTGATTTTCACGCTCGGTTTTCCGTCCATATCGTCACCGTCCCAATAGGAAACGTTGTCCTGTGGGGCGCTGGACGAAACTGGACCGGGCCCATAAACCCCGCCGAGATACTGGGTTTGGGTGGAAAAACGGGGATCCTCCCCGCAGCCGGCCATAAGGATCGTGTAAACCGCCCCAACAAGCCCCGAAATTACCGCTCTGCTCCCCCCTTTCATCAATCGCAGAGGACGTTCCGTGGCGGGCGTTTAAAGTCAAGGAATGGCCTGGTTCGGGCGGTAGACAAATGTTGATGCCACAGCGAGCTGGTGGGCTTGAATTTTGCTTTTGAACGCATCTACTTTGCAACTCCGCGATCTTCCCATGCCAACCTACGAGTACGCCTGCGCCAAATGCGGGCAACATTTCGACGCATTTCAATCGATGCGGGACGAACCCTTTCGCGAATGTCCCAAGCATCTTTGCCGGCTGGAAAAGTGGGGGCACGGCAAGGTAAAACGGCTGCCAGGCACAGGTGCCGGAATTATCTTTAAAGGCTCGGGTTTCTATACCACCGACTATCGCAGCGACTCCTATAAGGAGGCAGTGAAAAAAGAAACGCCGGCTGCGGAAAAGCCGAAGACTGAGACAAAGTCGGAAAAACCCGCAAAGCCGGAGAAAAAAAGCGAATGAAGACGGTAACCCCAGTTCAACTAACATGCCCGGAATGCCGGCGTGATAATGAAGCCGAGCGCATCTATTGCCACGATTGCGGGGCCCGGCTCGACCGTTCCGCGCTTGCCGGCTTTAAGGCGGGGAAGAAGGAAACCTCGGATGAATTGCACAAGCGGATGCGAGGGATGTTTAGCCAACGCGGGGTCAAAGCGCGGCTGCTTTTCTCGAAGATTGCCAAAGTGATCTTGCTTGCGGGTGCCGCGGCGGCGGTGGTGGTGATCTTAATTCCGCCTGATGTGCCCCCGGCGGTGAAGTCCGAAGGGTTCCCGCCGCAAATCAATCTGAACTTGGAAACGCTGACGGAATCGCGCCAGCCTCAGTCAGTGCAATTCTCCGAGGAAGGTGTCAACGCTTACCTGGCCAGCGCCTTGAAGCGCAAAAAGGAGAAGCTGAATCATCCGCTGATCGATTTCGAGCGGGCGATAGTTGCGTTCACGGAAGGGAATTGCCGTGTCACCATTGAGCGATCCATTTTTGGCTATTCGATTTTTACATCCGGCGATTATGCCGTTCAGATCGCAGGCGGGAAAGTTACGGCGTCGCCGAAAAGCGGAGCAATCGGACGAATGCCAATAGATCCCCACATGATGTCATATGCTGGTTTTCTCTTCAGCGATGCGGTAGCGGCGATGGATCGCGAACACAAGCTGCTTAATAAGGTCGGTTCCATTCAGCTGCGCGAAAAAGAGGTCGTCGTCACTTCGGCCCAATAAAAAGGGGTCGGCGGCTTGCTTGCGCCAATGACGCCATTGGAAGATAGGCATCCATGCCTGTCTCGGGCGACGGGGCATCCTGCCCGTCGAGGATGCGGAGCTGCGACAAGCTGGAAGCATGTCGGCCGAGTCAGGCTAGAAGCCTAACTCCCAAGTGCGACTTCGTGCTAACAGCTCTAATTAAAAAGCCGGCGGCCTGGCTTGCGCCAATACCGCCGGCTGTTTGGTTGTTAGTTTTCCTTAAGCGATGCCCATTGTCGCCAGGAGACGGCGATCAATGATTCCATCAGCTGGCAGACCATGTCTGCGCTCGTAGACCCGGACCGCATAACGAGTGCGTGGACCGATTACGCCATCGATCGGGCCGTGATAATAGCCAGCGCGGGCGAGCCGTTCCTGCACGCGGGCAACAACCGACCCGTCGTAACCCCGATAAACCGTGCGATTGGAGTAGTAGGGATAGCTCGAGCCGTAGTAATAGTTACTATTGTATCCGTATCCGTAAGGGTAATAACCGTAGCCATACGAGCCATATGGATATCCCCCATAATAGGAGCTGCCGTAATAAGGGTAGCCGCCGTAGTATCCTCCGTAAAACGGAACGCCTATTCCGACATTCCAAAATACCCTACTACCACTGCGCCAATGATTACCACGCCAGTGATTTCTATGATCGCTACTGTTTGCCACAACCGTCTGCCCATTCCGCGTTTGGACAACCCGAGTCTTGGCGAACGCGGGCGTCGTCAGCGAAAGCGCGGCAATGGCACCGAGAATTAGTAATTTTGCCTTCATATCCTTTATTAGAATTAGACGGGCAAAGAACGAAAATGCTTCAAGTTTTCACGCAAACTTCGGAACTATCTTTCTGCGTGCTGGTTAACGACTTCCCTAGAGGATAAACTACTAATCGTGTCCAGAGTCCGTTTCATAAGAGCTTGGAGGGGCGAGCTCCCGCGAGCCCGTAGATGTCACCGTCATTGCAGAAGCTTCCATCGCCTGATAGTGCTGGCGTTTGTCCTGGTTTGTAGCGCCCTCCCGGCCGCGCCACTCGAACGAAGCATCAGCCCCTCGCGGCAATTCATTATTTTCGGCGGCAACAGGATTTTGCGTAGCGCCGTCTCCGATGCCGCCGAGCGAGTGAAATCAAAAGTGCTCGGGCTCTTGCAATTGCGTGACCAATGGTCGGTTCCTATTTTGCTGAACTTGCAACGACCACAGGCGAATGCACCCGAGGTTCCATCGGTTCTGCTCAACTTTAGCCAAACCGGCGCCGGGCTGAAAATTCAACTCGATCTTTTAGTCGACCGCGATTTCCGGCCGGCAGTTTTGCAGCGTGAAGCTTTGCGGGCTCTTCTGCTGGAACTGAGCTATCGCGCTTTGCCTTCGCTGCCGGCAGGCACGCCGTATGTCGCGCCGCCGGATTGGCTCGTTGATGGCATTCTGACTCTGGACAATGAGAGCCCGGAAATATTTGAGGGCCTTGATAGCGTTGCCTCGAATCCACCGGCGCTAGGAAGTTTTCTGGCTCAACATCCCGGGTTGCTTGATTCCCAGTCGCGCGCCCTTTACCGCGCTTGCGCCAGTGCTCTGGTGAGGATTTTGATCGAACACGAGAGTGGTCGCGCTCAGCTGACCCGTTACATTGCGGACTTGCCGCGTGCTTCCACCGATGCCCTTTCCGATTTGCAGGCGCATTTTCCGTGGCTGGGAAGGGAGCCGGGTGCCATAGAAAAAAATTGGAGCGAACACATTGCCCGTGTGGCTCATGAACGGCGATTCGCGCTTATTACGTTTGCCGCCACTTCGGAGCAGCTCGACGAATGTTTGCGGACAAAAATTGCACAGGACAGGGAGAAAAAGAATTCGCTCACTCTGGAGGAGACGGTTCGCGTCAGCCGGCCAAATATCGATACCAAGGCCGCAACCGAATTGGGCCAGCGTTTGACCCTCCTGGCCGCTCGTGCCCATCCGTTGTTGCGTCCAGTGGTTGTTGATTATCAACTAGCCGCAGAATTGGTTGTCCGTAAGAAGAGACATGGTTTGGCCAGGCGACTCGCGGGCAGCGCGGCATTGCGCCAACAGATCGCGGCTCGCATGAGCGAGGTTGATGATTTCATGAATTGGTACGAGGCGACGCAGGCAAAGACGGCGAGTGGAGCTTTTCGCGATTACCTGCACGCGGCCGACAGTAGCGAAGCAGTCCCGCGTCGGCGCGACGCGCTTTCGGTTTATTTGGATGCTCTCGAAACGCAGCTCCAGTGATAATTCCGGCGCGTGATTTGCTCGACTGAGGCTTGGCCGTTATCCTGCTAGGGCGCTTGGGCGCAATATCACATATGCAAAAGATTGGATTTACCGAAGCGCTCGATTCGATCGTGGCGAGCGACCCACGCTACCAGCGCGAAGCCTACATTTTTCTGCGAGACGCGCTCGATTTTACGACAAAGCAACAGAAGAAGCTTAAAGGCGCAGCGGTTCGTCATGTCGCTGGCCCGGAGTTACTAGAAGGCGTCCGGCAGTACGCGCTCAAGGAATTTGGCCCGATGGCATTGAGTGTTCTTTCCCATTGGGGCGTGTCTCGCTGCGAGGATGTCGGGTGCATGGTCTTTAATCTAATCGGGGCCGGGATTTTCGGAAAAACCGACGAAGATTCGATGGATGATTTCAAAGCGGTCTATGATTTCCGCGATGCATTTGTGAAACCGTTTCAGCCCGAGGCTACCGTTACCGGCAAGAAATTGTCATTAGGTCTGCCCGCGCCAAAGGCCACTTGAGGGGCCGTCGCTGCCAGGCGGAGTTTTTAATCCATGCTTAACCGCGCAAACCTCAAAACTGTCGCGACGATGGCGTCGCCGGTAATCAGTTTCCCGGCAAACACGGCGCAACGGTGGACGCTGGCGAATGGTCTGACCCTCATCGTGCAGGAAGATCGCAGCGCGCCGGTGGCCAGCGTGCAGGCATGGTGCGCAACTGGTAGCACGACCGAGGATAAACATCTTGGCGCCGGCCTTTCTCACATCCTCGAACACATGCTTTTCAAAGGAACCAAAACGCGCTCGACTAACGAGATTGCGCAAAAAATTCAGGACGTCGGCGGTTACATCAACGCCTACACTTCATTCGATCGCACCGTTTTCTGGATCGATGTGCCGAAGAAAGGTGCGCTGACCGCGCTTGATATTCTGGCGGACGCGATGATGAACTCGACTCTGCCACCGCAGGAGTATGCCAAAGAACAGGAGGTTATCCGGCGTGAGTTCGCGATGGGGTTGGACGATCCCGATCGCACGATGACGCACCTGCTTTTCGCGACCGCTTATCAGCGACACCCCTATCGACTTCCGGTAATCGGGTTAATCGATATCTATAATCAGCTGACGCAGAAACAGGTGATGGAATATTACAAGAGGCGTTACGTCCCAAACAACCTCACCTTTATCGTGGTCGGCGACATCGTTGGCGCGGAAGTGCGGGAGAAGCTGGAAAATTTGTTCAAGGATCAACCAGCAAAATCTCTAGCGCCAATCTATATCCCGGCTGAGCCGCCCCAACTTGGACTACGTGAAGTTCACCAGGAGTTCGCCACTGAATTGACCCATTTCGCCATGGCCTGGCACGTTCCAGAAATCACCCATCCTGATGTTCCTGCGCTCGATCTTTTGTCGGTAATTCTCGGGGAAGGCCACAGCTCGCGTCTTTATCGCAAGGTGCGCGAAGAATCGGGACTGGCCTTTTCCATTTCCGCATTTTCCTATACCCCGGGCGATCCCGGAATTCTCGGTGTTGACGCGATCCTGGATCCGAAAAATCGGAGTGCGGCCCAGAGCCTGATTTTGGAGATCATCGATGAGATCCGGCGCGACGGCGCGACTGCTGAAGAACTCGCCAAGGGTAAGAAAATCGCGCTATCTCAGGAACTGGCTTCCCTCCGAACCATGCGTGGCCAGGCGACCGATCTCGGGACGAATTGGTTTCTCACTCGCAACTTGAACTTTGGCCGCGAATACCTCGAAAAGGTTCAAAAGGTAACGCTCGATGACCTTAAGCGTGTCGCGGTTCAATATCTGAGCGAAGAAAATCTGACCATCGTTTCTCTTAATCCGAAAGGGTCGTTGATCTCGAAGAGTGACCTCTCCGCGCCTGTCGCCATCGGTGAGATACAAAAGTTCGAGTTGCCCAATGGGTTGCGTATTCTGGTGCGAGAGGATGCGCGGCTGCCTTTGGTTGCGATGTCGGCGGTATTTCGGTGCGGCTTACTCTCTGAAACGGAAGCAAACAATGGAATCACTCGGTTAGCGGCCAAGACCCTCCTAAAGGGTACGAAAACGCGATCGGCCGAGCAGATTGCCGATCAACTGGAAGCAGTCGGTGGTGAAATCACAGCCCAGGCCGGCAACAACAGTTTCGCCATCAACCTCGATGTTACTCAACCGGATCTCGCGCTCGGCACCGACATTTTGGCCGATGTGTTACTGAATGCAACCATGCCCGCGAAAGCGGTCGCACGCGAAAAAGAGATTCAATTGGCCAAGATCAAAGATGAGGACGAAAAGCCGACTTCGGTGGCGCGTAATCTTCTTAAGCGCGCGCTTTTTCCGGGTCATCCACTCGCGCTTCGCCCGGAAGGAACGCCGGAATCGGTTTCGCGTTTGAATTCGAAAGATCTTGTCGCTTTTCGTGACCGTTACGTTGTGGCGCGAAATGGTGTTATCGCCGCCTTCGGAAAGGTAACAGCGAACGAAGTAAGAGATTTATTTGAGCAAAAGCTGGGGGCGTTACCCTCGGGTGAACTTGCTTTAAGTAATCCGCCACCCTCGCCACAACTCACGAAGACGAAGATTGTAGAAACAGAGCGCGAGAAAGCGCAAGCGGTTTTGCTGGCCGGCTTCCGTGGCGCTGATGTCTTCAGCCCCGATCGTTATGCGCTCGAACTAATAGATGAAGCGAGCAGCGACCTCGGCTCGCGTCTGTTCATTCGCATCCGCGAGCAAATGGGTCTCGCCTATTATGTCGGCGCCGCCCAAATCCAGGCCTTGGTCCCGGGATTGTTCGCCTTTTATCTCGGCACTGATCCGGAGAAAATAGAGCCGGTGAAGCACGCATTTCTGGATGAGATTCACAAACTTTCTCGTGACGGCTTGACTGCGACCGAGCTGGCGCGAGCGAAGAAAAAGCGGATCGGTCAGCAACAAATTCAAAACCAGAGTAACGACGTGTTTGCCTATATGACTGCACTCGACGAACTTTATGGACTCGGTTTTAATCACTATCGGGACCTGGAAGCCAAAGTGAATGCAGTGACACTCGACAACATCAAGCAGGTAGCGGCGAAGTATTTTAGGAAGCAAACCTACGTGCTCGCAATTGTCCGACCGCCAGGAAAGCCCTCAACAGCGAAATCCAAGTAGTATGGCCGAGGTTCAAACCAGCACGAATTCCGGGGAATTGGCGCAGCGATTCATCGAATTTGTCATGATGCAGGCGCAAAACGCTGCGCTTTTTCTTGGCCAAATCCCCAATCCGCAGACCGGAAAGGGCGAAGTAAACCTCGAGGTGGCGAAAATGTTTATCGATCAATTGGCGATGATTCAGGAAAAGACGCGTGGCAACCTAAGCAATGAAGAATCCACCGTGCTGCGGAACGCCCTTTCTAATTTGCAGCTCGCTTATGTTGAAGTTGCGCGCGGAAGTTCTGCTGCTGCTCCCTCCGGAAAAAAACCTCCCGAGAGCGCGCCCCCTGCCGAACCGGTTACTCCGGAACCTCCTGCGGCGGGTGGAGAAGGGGAGTCGCGCAAGAAGTTCAGTAAGAGTTACGGCGCTTAAGTTACAGGAATACCCCGTGTCGCGGACATTTTGTAAATGAATTGGTAGGGCGAGACTCCGTCGAGCCGTAGTCGATTGGGCTGAATTCGTTAGTGGCTCCGCAGAGCGTCGCCCCCTGCCAAGTTCGTTTCGGCATTGCCGGTGCGCGCTTTTTACGGGCGGCATTCGTATTACAAGGGTGGCGGCTCAGGCTCGGAAAACTAAACAAGAGAACGACAAGCTGACGCAGATTGCCACCGCTTCGGTGGAAGTCGCGGAAGAAGCCGGACTTCGTTACGTCAGCGATGAGCAACCTGGTTTCACTCGAAAACGCAGGGGCAAATCATTTCAGTACTTCGATACGGAGGGGAAGTTGATCCGCGATGAAACACGCTTGCTTCGAATCCGACGCCTGGCTATTCCACCAGCTTATCGCCAAGTTTGGATTTGTCCTCTTCCCAATGGTCATATTCAAGCAATCGGACGCGATGACCGCTGACGAAAACAATATCGCTATCACGAACGTTGGCGGTCTGTTCGCGATGAGAACAAATACGATCGCATCCTAATCTTTGCTGCGGCCCTGCCGAAGATTCGGCGGCGGCTCCAGGCCGATTTAAGATTGCCGGGGCTCAAACGGGAGAAGGTATTAGCGACAGTGGTGCAGTTGCTGCAACGCACCTTCATTCGTGTCGGCAACCAAGAGTATGCCAGGCATAACAAGTCTTTCGGTCTGACCACAATGAAAGATCACCATGTGAAAGTGCGGGGAACGAAGTTGCGCTTCCGGTTCTGCGGCAAAGGCGGAGTTCAACATGAAGTAGATGTAAGCGATCAAAGAATCGCCAAAATTGTGCGCAAGTTACAGGAGCTGCCGGGACAGCATCTCTTTCAGTATTTCGACGATGACGGTAAACTTTGCGATGTTACCTCCCAGGATGTGAATGATTATCTTCGGGAAATTACGGGCGAAGATTTTACGGCCAAAGATTTCCGGACCTGGGCCGGCACACTTCTGACGGCGATGGCGCTGAACGCGCAGGAGAAATTCACATCGAAAAAGGAGGCCACAGTGAACATCAAGAATGCAATCGCGGCGGCGGCAGAACTACTTGGCAATACGCCGACGATTTGCCGGAAGTGTTACGTTCATCCGGCGGTTTTGGAATCGTACCTCAGCGGCCACCTAATTGAAGGGCTAAAAATTGATGAAGCTGAAGAAGTTCACGAGTTCGGTGAGGATGAAAGAACTGTCTTCAATTTTCTCCGCCGCCGGGCCGGAGGAACCGGTCTAAATAAAAAGACCGCGTAGCGAACTACGCGGTCTTTTCGAATTATTATTGCTGGTTACTTTCCCGATCTCCGGCGCGCTGCCCAACGTGCCTTCATCATATCGCTAAGTTTCTTCCGTGCCGCGGCCGACATGCGGCCACGACGGCGCGATTTTTTCCCGCCGCCCCCAGTCTTGCGTCCACCTCTGACTCGAGCCCAACGAGCACGCGCAGCCGCCGCAATTTTAGCTCGCGTTGCCGCGGACATAGTGCGCCGACGTCGTCGCCTTCCAACTCCGGTTTTTGCGCCCGCGCTGCTAGTAGCGCGTCCACCACCAACTAAACCCGCGAACCGTCGCTCGAGAGAATCGATCTGGCGGCGTAGGGAAACCGCTTGTTCCAACTGCCTAAGTGATAAGTCCATGACGACTTTCCTAGCAGTCTGTCAATTATGTGCAAACTAATTTCGCAACTATTTTTAGCCTATTTTTTTAGGCTATCGGGAAGCTCGGCGAGCAGGTGTTGGACTAGGGCGTGGAGATCGGGCTGCTCTAGCAGCTTTAATATTTTGTCCAGCCGGAGTTCCCGGTTGCGCATTCTCTGGATACTTCTTTGTGCTTGGCCAGACCAGGCGCCATGGTTCCGATTTCAGAGTAGCGGTGGCTTCTTTTACATTCTCCGCACTTTGCTGAAGAGACGGTCCGAGCGAAGTCAGGGTTGACTTCAACTTTTCCGAAGAAGTACGAAAGTTCTGCAAAGTTACCGCGATATTATCGTTCTTGGTCAGATCGCTGGTAAGTTGATTCAAATTTGTTAGCGAACTGGAAAGCGCGCTCTCCGGACCGGTGAGCTGAGTAAGGTGTTCGCCCAAAGTTTTGAACTGAGTAAGAGCAAGATTGAGTTCCGAGTTTTCGTCGGTGATGTGACTAAGATTTTCCGCAGTCAATTCCAGTTGCTTGAAGGTAGCAGTGGCCTCGGTCGCGACCGGAGCGATAATATCGAGCATTCTGGCGATGGCCTCGCCAAAATCGGGCACTCGTTCGCCGGCGAAGAGCTCGCCGGAATTGGCGCGACCGGACGATTCGGTTCCTTCAGTGAAGTCAATCGCAACCTCACCGAGAAGTCCGAGCGTGATCATGCGTGCTTTGGAATCGCGATAAAGCTGGGCATTTCGATCAACCTGAACATCGATCCGAACCTCATAGCGTGGCGCTTTCTCGGGAGCGGGAGTCGAATTCGCCTCCGCCGCACGCAAAGTTCTTGCGACTTCCAGGGCGCGCTTACTTTCGTCCTGCGAAACGGGAGAATAAAGCTTTGCTACCTGCCCAATCTTGCGGCCAGCCAACAACACCGGTGCGCCCAGTTTAATGCCGGCGGCATTATCAAAATATATCTTATAAATAGTCAGCGGACGAAAAAGTCCTGGCGCGCCCAACAGCACCAGTATCCCGGTCAGAGCCGCGAGGGTAGCGACGACCAGTAAACCAGTGAGAACTTCGTTACGCTGTAGTTGCATCCTTTGTTCCTTCGAGAATGGGGCCTTCGGTGCTGCCGCTTAAGAATTGAGAAACCACTGGATTTTTCGATTCCTTTAACTTTTCAGGTTTGCCCTCCTCAATAATCTTGCCGCGATACAACATAGCCATCCGCGTGGCGATGCGAAAGGCGCTATCCATTTCGTGGGTCACAATGACGGAAGTGACCTTCGACTTTTCACTCAGGCTGATAATCAATTCGTCGATTACTGAAGCCATCACCGGGTCGAGCCCTGCAACCGGTTCGTCGAAGAGAACCAGTTCCGGATCGAGGACGAGCGCGCGGGCCAGGCTAACGCGTTTTCGCATCCCGCCGCTTAACTCCGAAGGCATCAGATTCTTGGAATCTTTCATTCCAACCAGTTCGAGTTTTTGATCGACAATCTGGTCAATCTCTTCGCGCGACTGGTCGGTCAGTTCTTCCAAGGGAAGAGCGACGTTATCGCGCACGGTGCGTGAACTGAGCAAGGCCGAGTATTGGTAAACCATCCCGATATGGCGACGGACTCGCTGCAACTTGCGCCGCGGCAGCCGCGTAATTTCAAATTGTTTGAAGAAAACCGAACCTGCGTTTGGATTCAAAATACCCAGAATCAGGCGAAGAATCGTGCTTTTGCCGCTGCCGCTCTGGCCCAGGATGACAAGGCGATCCTGAGACCGAATTTTCAGTGAAAGATCGTCGAGCACTTTTTTCTCTTCGAACCGCATCGTCACCTCGCGGAGCTCGGCGATATCACCGTTGCGATAGCAGTGACGACGCTGGAAGTGGTGGCGGTACCGACTCCGGCTGCGCCGCCCTTGACGGAGAGGCCCCGATAACAGGCGATTCCGCCAATGAGGAGACCAAACAGAAAACTTTTTAGGACACCGGTGATGATGTCGCGAATGAGCAGTGCGTCACGAACGAGGTCGAAAAAATAGACGAAAGCGATGCTGAAATAAGCGCGGGAGATGAGACAACTGGCGAAGATCGCAGCTAGATTCGCAACGGTGGAGAGACATGGCATGAGAAAAAAAAGTGCAAGCATTCGCGGTGCGACCAGAAACCGCAGTGGCCCAATCCCCATCGCTTCGATTGCCTCCACTTCTTCGGAAACCTGCATCGTTCCCAATTCGGCGGTGAAAGCGGCGCCGATGCGAGCCGCCAGCATGATGCCGGTAATCAGCGGACCAAGCTCACGGGTGAAGGCAATTGCCACCAACCCAGGCACGAGACGCTCGGTGCCGAAGCGCTGCAATTGGTAGCCGGTCAGCAAAGCCATGGTTAGGCCGAGAAAAAA